>JAVBKJ010000158.1:0-32852 GCA_031554075.1 Oscillospiraceae bacterium
CGAACATCATGCCTTGGTCACCAGCGCCAATAAGGTCGGCATCATTGTCAGCGTTTTCCTTGTACTCGAAGGAATTATTAACGCCCATAGCGATATCGGGGCTTTGCTCGTCGATAACAGTCATGACGGCGCAGGCTTTGCCGTCAAAGCCCTGCTGTGCGTCGTTATAACCAATACGGCTAATAGTGCCGCGTACGACTTCGGGAATATCCACATAGCAGGTGGTGGAAATTTCGCCCATCACCAAGGCAAGACCTGTTGTACAAATACTTTCACAGGCAACGCGTGCCTGCGGATCTTTTGCTAGGATAGCATCTAAAACAGAGTCGGAAATTGCATCGCATACTTTGTCTGGGTGTCCTTCTGTAACGGATTCAGAGGTAAATAATTTGTGAGCCATGATATTCGTCTCCTTTAATAAAGTCAAAGGCGTAAGTGCCAACGACAGTTGTTTTAATGTTGAGTGACGCGTCACTTTTGATTAGAATACTTGCAAATACTTTTTCTGCTCGTCTGTCAGGACATCAATATGAATGCCCATGGAGGCAAGCTTAAAGCCAGACACTTTCGCATCAATGTCGGCAGGAACTTCGTAAACACCCTTTGCCAAAGACGCACCATGCTCTGCCATGTACTGCAATGCTAATGCTTGCACACTAAAGCTCATATCCATAATTTCCACAGGGTGACCGTTGCCGCAAGCCAGATTTACCAAACGACCTTCGCCTAGTACATTCAAAATGCGACCATCGTCCTGCAAAAAGCCTTCAATGTTGGGACGGCGATTCATACGCTCTTTACTATGCTCACGTAGCCATGCAATATCGACTTCACAGTCAAAATGTCCTGCATTCGATAAAAACGCATTGTGTTTCATCTTGCCGAAATGCTGCGCTGTGATGATATCCTTGCAGCCCGTGACGGTGCAGAAGAAATCGCCTAGTGGCGCGGCGTCATCCATGGTCATCACACGGAAACCGTCGTTTAGGGCTTCGAGTGCTTTTGTGGGGTTAATTTCTGTGACAATCACATGCGCGCCCAAACCAGCGGCACGCATGGCGATACCGCGACCACACCAGCCGTAGCCAGCAACAACCACCGTTTTACCACTAATTTGCACATTGGTCGTGTGCATGATGGCATCCCAAGCAGATTGCCCTGTGCCGTAACGATTATCAAATAAATGCTTCATATCGGCATCATTCACCGCCAACATGGGGAAGCTTAGGTGACCTGCGGCGTGACGTTGTTTCATGCGAACAACACCTGTTGTCGTTTCTTCTGTGCCGCCAATCAAGCGGTCGCCGTAGCCGCGGCAGAAGCCGTGGAGTAATTCGATCAGGTCGCCGCCATCATCCAAAATCAAGTGCGGGTGGCTGCTCAGTGCGGCACTTAAATGTTTTTTGTATTCCTCGGGGGTACAGCCGTGCCAAGCAAAAACATTAACGCCCATGGTGGAAAGCCCAGCCGCCACATCATCATGTGTGGACAAGGGGTTACAACCAGTGGCGTGAACCTCAGCGCCGCCCGCGGTAAGTGCCAGCGCCAAACAGGCAGTTTTGGCTTCTAAGTGAACAGAGGTGGTAATGACTTTACCCTTGAAAGGCTTGGTTTTCACAAACTCTTTTTCTATTTCTTGCAACGCTGGCATAAAAGAACGCGCCCACTCGATTTTACGGCGCCCCATGTCAGCTAAGCTCATGTCTCTAACGATACTCATAGTTTACACACTCCTACATACTGTATTTGCTAACTGTATTTTACCATAATCGACGCGAAATGCAAGGAAAATTTCATTCCCTTTTAGGATAAACCTTTACATAAAATAAAAATTTTGCTATACTCGCTTAGAAGATGTCTATTTGATGGGAGGAAACGCAATGGAAGATATTCAAAAAGAGGTAGCGGCGCGGTTGCGCGAAATACGAGATATATGCGGTTTTACGGTACAAGAGATTGCAGATAGTCTGCATATGCCGTTGGAAACTTACGTAGCGTATGAAGAAAACGGAGTCGATATTCCCATCAGCGTGTTGTATCACGTTGCCAATCTGTGCAAAGTGGATTTGAACGAACTGCTCACAGGCATGGGTTCTCACATTGATACGCTGTCGGTGGTCAAGCGTGGGACAGGGCTATCAGTTGATAGGTATGCTGGGTATCGCTTTGAAAACCTTGCCTATACGTTTCGCCGCAAGATGATGGAACCACTGCTCGTGACCGTTGAACCCAATGAGGTCGACCCCACGCTCGTGACACACCAAGGGCAAGAATTTAATATGGTGTTGGAAGGCGTGATTGAACTCCTATTTGACAGCAAGCGCGTCCGTTTAGAAGCCGGGGACAGCGTGTATTTTGACCCAAGCCATCCCCACGGTCAAAAGGCGATCGGCGGCAAAGCAAGATTCTTAACCGTTATTGCAGAATAGGAGGGACGCGTATGTTGTTAAATAGATTTTTACCCCGTACAACATTTGAATCCTATCAAGATTTCAAAGATAATTACAAGGTGAATGTACCGGAAACCTTTAATTTTGGGTACGATATTGTGGACGAGTGGGCGCGTCTTGACCCCCAAAAACCAGCACTTGTTTGGTGTGATGACCACGGACACGAGGCTCGTTTCACATTTCAGGATATCAGCCAAGCCTCTAACCGCGTAGCAACTATGCTAACGGCGATGGGCATTGGCAAAGGCGATGTGGTCATGCTCATTTTGCGCCGCCGTCATGAGTACTGGCCAATAGCCGTGGCACTGCATAAAATCGGGGCGGTGCTCGTGCCTGCTTCCTTGCAGTTGACGACAAAGGATATCACGTATCGTGTCGCGGCGGCACAAGTGAAAATGCTTATCTGTGTGAAGGATGATTTTGTTCTATCCCAAGTGGAAATGGCGGAAAGCACGTTTGAGACGCCTGTTCAGAAAATGATCGTCGGCGGCACACAAAACGGGTGGCTGGTGTACGACGTTGAAGTTGCCAAGCATTCTGACAGTTTTACACGTCCCACAGGTATCGCGGCTACCACGGTAAAGGATGTCATGTTGATGTATTTTACCTCAGGTACAACGGGGATGCCCAAAATGGTGCGCCAAACCTTTTCACATCCCTTGGGACATATCGTTACGGCGAAGTACTGGCAACAGGTGCAGGATGGCAAACTGCATATGTCAGTGTCTGATTCGGGCTGGGCAAAATTTGGGTGGGGCAAGATTTATGGACAGTGGATTTGCGGCGCGGTCATTTTTGCGTATGATATGGATAAATACGTCCCTAGAAATCTGCTTGAGAAGTTACAGCAGTATCAAGTGACGACATTTTGTGCGCCACCGACCATGTATCGTTTCATGCTCCAAGAGGACATAACGAAATACGATTTATCGAGCATTCAACATTGCGGAAACGCAGGCGAACCACTGAATCCCGAAGTATTTCGCCGATTTCTGGAATTAACAAATCTACCGCTAACAGAGGGCTTTGGACAAAGTGAAAGCACTGTTATGGTGGCAAATTTTCCATGGTTTGCCCCGCGCCCAGGTTCGATGGGCAAACCCTCGCCCCTGTATGATATTGATTTATTAGATGCAGAGGGCAACAGCTGTCCCCCCGGTGTGGAGGGCGAAATTGTTGTCAAGGGATTAGACGACGCCTATCCCTGTGGACTATTCACAGGCTACCACAACGACGAAGCGTACACGATGAGAGCTATCCACGGCGGTGTGTACTACACAGGCGATGTTGCGTGGCGCGATGATGACGGCTATTATTGGTTTGTGGGACGCAACGATGATGTTATCAAGTGTTCAGGATATCGTATTGGTCCATTTGAAGTCGAATCTGCCTTGCTCGAACATTCTGATGTGGTGGAATGTGCCATCACGGCGGCACCAGACCCTGTCCGCGGGCAGGTCGTTAAGGCGACGGTCATATTAAGACAAGGCATGATAGGGTCGCCAGCACTGACGAAAGAACTGCAAGACCATGTCAAAAAGCTGACAGCACCCTACAAGTATCCGCGCATCGTTGAATATGTTACCGAACTGCCCAAAACAGTGAGTGGCAAGATAAAGCGAGCGCAAATTCGGAAGGATGACGCTAACAGTTGATAGGGCTATCAAATGATAGGGGCTGGCAACGGCTTACTAGTGGCGCCCATATCGTCCTAGCACCCATGGCAGGCGTGACGGATGTGGCGTTTCGAACCATCTGCCGCCGTGCTGTACCACTAGTGACGGTGACGGAGATGGTGTCTTCCAAAGGGTTGGTATATGCCGACGCGAAAACCGCGCGCTTGACAAGGATTCAAGAGGACGAGCATCCGAGCGGCGTTCAGATTTTTGGCAGTGAGCCAGACACCATGGGCAGAGCTGCGGTGTTGGCACTGGCGCAGTCGGGTGCGGATTATGTCGATATTAACATGGGGTGTCCGACCCCTAAGATTGTTCGTAACGGCGATGGGTGCGCCTTAATGCAACAACCTGACTTAGCAGGGCGCATTATCGAAGCCGTGTGTGCGGCGGTGACCTGCCCTGTTACGGTGAAGTTTCGCCGCGGGTGGGACAAGGGGTCGTTAAACTATACCGCGTTTGCGACGATGTGTCAGCAAGCAGGCGCGGCCGCCATTGCCATACATGGGCGTACAAGAGCGCAATTATACAGCGGTCGTGCGGATTGGGATTGCATTGCAGAGGTCAAAGCCGCTGTGACCATCCCTGTTATCGCCAACGGCGATATAGATTCAGAAGAAACGGCGCTACGCGTCCTACGTCATACGAAAGCAGATAAACTAATGATTGGACGTGCCGCCTTTGGAAACCCGTTTTTACTAGCACGCATTCACGCGGCGATCGAGGGCACAGCACCACCGTCACTGCCAACCGTCTCCGTGCGCGCCGTTTGGGCGCGCGACCAATTTTTACTAACAGTGGCAGACAAAGGGGAGCGCGTGGCAGTGCTAGAATCGCGCCGCTTTATCAACTGGTATCTGCACGGGCTACCACATCGGCATTCGCTGAGACAAGAGATTATCTCGCTGGCGACACAGGCAGAGGTGTTACGACTGTTGTCGCGCTTGGAACAGGAATCGCCATACACATATTAAAGGGGGTGTCAGCGTGGAAGAAGTGTTAGAACGGGCTAAAAACGGAGATGTATCAGCCTTTGAATCGCTTGTTGTGTCACATCAGCGACAAGTGTATTCGTTAGCGTTGCGGCATGTAGGGCAACCTGAAGATGCCTTTGATATCACACAGGAAGCGTTTTACAGAGCATATCGCGGGCTGCCGACATTTCAAGGGGACTGCACGTTTTCAACTTGGATGTACAGGCTAACAATTAATCTTTGCATTGACCATCAGCGCAAGAAAAAGAGGACGCCGTCCATACCGTTTTCTGCGTTGGAGGACCAAAATCAGCCACTGCAAGTGCCAGATATGCGGTATTTACCAGAAAATGCGGCGGAGCTTTCAGAGCTGCAGGAGGCATTGTCAAAAGCGCTGTTGACACTAAACGAAGAACACCGAACGGTGTTCATTCTGCGCGCTGTACATGAACTGAGCTATGCGGAAATTGCCTCCATCTTGGAAGTCGAAGAGGGTACCATAAAATCACGTTTGTCTCGTGCGCGGGAGAAATTACGGCAGGAACTCATAAAACGAGGGAACTTTTGGCCGCACTCTACGTCAAAGTAGTACCAATCAAAAAGAAGGGAGGTGGTCACATGGATTGTCAGGAGGCTCGCGCCTTTATCGAGGCCGCCGTGGATGACCAGCTACCACAACCAGATATAGATAGATTGAATCTGCACATGAACGAGTGTCAGCAATGCCGCAGTCTTTATCAACTGGATGTGTCTATTCACAAAGGGGCGGCAGGCTTACAAGTTGATGCCCCAGAAACCTTACTGCCGGGGCTAATGTACCGCATACGAAACGATAAAAAACAACCTCGCTTTGCGTTTGGACGCTTCACCACGTTGGCGGTGGCGGCGGCCGCAGTGTTACTCCTACTTAATTCGGGGGATACCGTACGCGCATGGCTGCAATTGCCTACCTCAAATGGCAATGAACCGTCGCGTAGCAGTCAGGCTGTTGCTGACAGCGCACCACAAGAGTCCTCACTGGGCATGTTGACGGTGCCGACAGACAAACCTGCCGCCGCACAATCTGCCGCCGCACAATCGGCTGGCGTACAAGTTGACAATAAAGCAGAGATAATTGAAGAGCGATTATTAGCCCCAACGACGTCCGCATTAGAACCGCCGTCTGATCAATGGGACGCAAAAGCTCGGAAACTCGTCGAATCGTATATCGAAGCAGTGGAACAAGGCGATATGGAAAAAATATCTACCTTGATGACAGCGGACGGCTTCCGTCTTGTTGAAGAACAATCCTTGGGCGGTCACACCGCTGTGCAAGTGGCAGATTACACCGTGACATTTGAGGATAATAACGAGCTGGCCGCGTTGGTTGTGGTAACACTGCAAGACCCACCTGCCGACCTTGATACTGAAGTCGTGGTTCGTATGACATTCACAGAGGTAGCAGGCACTATGCTAATCTCTCTGTTGCAAAGAGTAACCGTGTAATGTAGCAACAAAACGCCGCGTGTTTGCTCGGCGTTTTGTTGCATATTTGATTATTTTGAGTAGAACCCTATCGATTGATAGGGTTCGTACATAATGAATTGAGGAGGCAACTAAAATGAAACGATTTGCCAGTATGTGTGTCGCTGCCGCGATTGCAGTGTCTGTGATGGTGCTGCCCGCGTCGGCGGCTAGTTACACAGATATTAGTGGTCATGCCGCCAAAACCGCCATTGAAAAATGGAGTGATATGGGCATTCTGACGGGGGCAAACAACAAATTTCGCCCCGATGATTCCTTAACAAGAGCGGAAATGGCAACGATTTTACAGCGCCTGTTGCGTTATCCCACACAATCGGCGTTGACGTTTGCTGACATGAAACCGACCGATTGGTTTGCGTCAGATGTTTTGAGCATGATTGATGCAGGCATTATCCAAGGGGCGCAAGGCAATGTCATGCCATTGCAAAACCTAAACCGCGAGCAAGCAGTGACGATGCTAGGACGTGTTTTTCAGCTGCAAAATGGTGGCAATCTCAGCGGCGTTACTGACAAAAATGCGATATCAACTTGGGCTTCTGCCGCGGTGGGCGCATTCGCTGACAAGGGGATTATCGCAAAGCAAGGTGCATTTCGCCCCAAAGCGGCGATTACCAGAGCGGAGCTTGTCAGTATGCTTGATGCACTGATTTCTCAGGTGTACACAGGTCCCAAACTGCAATCTAAAACGGAACTTGCCGCGAGCGGCATCGTAAACCAAGGTAGCTTTAATTTCATATTTCTAACAGCGGCGCAGAGTATGTATCTGACACGCGGTGTTGGTGCAACGGATGTTACATTTACCGACTCATCCATAGTCGATACCCTCTACATTGATGGCGGCGGTACGATTCGGTTGTTACGCCGCAGTTCCTCCTCGCTATCCTCAGGCACGTCACTGTACGTCGCAACACCAACAGCTATGACCCTAAATGCCAATGTCAATCGTATCGTTGTGACCTCACCGCTAAAGACAACCATATTTGCAAGCCCTAGTCTACCCGTGAAGTCTATCAGCTTACGCGGCAACGGCAGTGAAGTGACTGTCTCTGTCAAGACACCGCTCATCAGCTTGGATGCCCCCAACGTGACGGTGGCATTGCAGGACAACACCATCCCAGAAATGACTGTCAATGCGTCAGGCTGTACGATTAAAGGGTCAGCAGGGATTGGTAAGTTAACCATTATGCACCCTGTGAATGTGCAGGCATCGCGCATCGACAATGTCTACATCGGGGCAGGCGGCACAGGCACTGTGTTTACCCAACGGCCGCTAACGTTGACAATTGCCAAAGGTGTTTCTGTCACAGTTGATGGTACTGTTTACAAGAATAGCGGCACGAGTGATTTGCGCGTTATCTGAGATGCGGTGACGATAGCAAAAACGTAGTGTTTCGGCGCATATAGCAGCAGGACGCAAGATATCGTTTATGACGATATGCTTGCGTCCTGCTAAATTTTTGCACAAAGTCGTGGGAAAAAACATAGAATAGCACAACTAACTGAGAGAGGTGCTTTTGATGAACTATCCCAATCGGATTTCTTACACACTACGGCGCGGCGACACACTGTATAAAATCGCACAACGTTACCGCACAACAGTGGAGGTGTTGCAAGCAGAAAATCCCCATGTCAGTCCTGGTACCTTGCACCCAGGAGATGTCATAACCATCGTGCCAGGGGCGACCCAAAGTATGGCGACAGCCAAGCCTCAGACACCGCCCCCCCCGCCTATGCCACCTGTCAGCAATTACACGCCTGTGCGGCATATGACGCATACGGCGCCTGCGGCTGCTGTACTAACGATGGCGATAGACCCACCCTTAGCAGACGACAATGGGCTGCTACTCAACAAAATGATGCGTATGCGGTGGGTACAGCATGTCATGTGGACACGCGCGTATATATTAAGCGCACTGCATGGGATAGGCGACCAACAAGCCGTGACCAATCGTGTGTTGCGGACAGCACCGGATATCGCGCAACTGTTTTCGCCTTACATGGGAGAGGCATTCACACGTCAGCTTACGCAATTGCTAACAGAGCATATTAATCTCTTTGCCCGTATCGTGCAAGCCATTAGGCTCGGCAACATGGAAATGATAAATGAGGTAACCAAGGAACTAGTGACCAATGCCGACGCAATTGCCGCATTGTTTTGCGATAAAACCTCCTGTTTTGATTGTGATGCCATGCGTCGTATGCTGTACGAACATGTGGAGTTGACAAAGGTGTTAGCTATGCAGCGCAGGGAACAGCGTTTTGCCGACGATATTGCGACCTATGACAAGATAGAGCAACAGGCGCTAGAGATGGCGGATACCTTTACAAAGGGTCTACTCTGTATGAAAAATTCAAAGTAATACGTTAAGGGCAGGGTGCCAGAGTGGATTGACATGGTGCGTTATACTAATTTCCATTAAAAACATACAATGTTTTTAATGTGCACAAAGTGCACGCGGCGGCTACAAGCCGCCGAAATGCCGTCAATGCTAATTTTTTGCGGCACTGACGCAAAAAATGTATGGTACATTTTTATCAAGAATTAGTATCAATCTGCTGCCGCTTGGGCGGCGAACTCAGTCAGCGAGATAGACAGGAGCGGGTATTCGGAGGGATTGGGGGCGGTAAAATGCCACCACTCCTTACTGTACACCGAAAAACCACACTGCTTCATGCCTGCAATCAAATAATCACGATTGTCTCGTTCTTCTTTTGTGCCGCCTGTGTACTGCACAGAGGCACGCTCAGTAAACTCGTCATAAGCGGACGGCATGGG
This sequence comes from Oscillospiraceae bacterium, assembly GCA_031554075.1. GTDB lineage: Bacteria > Bacillota > Clostridia > Oscillospirales > UBA929 > WRMG01. The sequence goes on from JAVBKJ010000158.1 coordinate 9,401, forward strand.
TAGTTCCTCGCCGTCTGCTGTTACGAGTGTGCAGTCAACGGCCAAGCCCTTGCAGTGCAACGCATTTTTCGAGGGTTTTGCGACAAACCGTTTCAGCGCCGCGGGGGTAGCGTCATACAACTGTTTTTGCACAGGTAACGGTCGGTATGTATCATAGAGTTTGAGTGCGTAGCCATCTTTGGCAAAGTACGCTTGCGCTTCTAACAGCATTTTTGCCATATCCTTGTGCGCCAGCGGCAACACTATCTCATAATGTGCTGTGCCTGTGAAATTGTTGTCTGTCGCGTATCGAAGGTCAACCACAAACGTGGGGTCGAGCACAGCAAGGTTGACCAAGCCATAATATGTGAATGTCGTGTCGAGTGTCGGCGGTGGCGAACTTGGGGGATTTGGTGTCGCAGACGGCGTGGCGGACGGTGTCGGTGTCGGCGCGGTGGACGGGGTAGGAAACGATGTTTGTGTCGCGTGAGTGATTGGGGCAATTGCGACAGCAGATAGGCTGTCGGGCGCGGCGCAGGCGGTTAATAATACCGCCAATAACATTAGACCAAATAACTGTTTCATACAAACCTCACAACGAAACGACGAATTGCTGCAGTTTTCGCTGCCAACGGATATCATACATATCCCCCCAGCCGTTTGCGGCGTGGGGGGATGTGTATTGCTAATCTGTGTTTACAAATAAATCAGCGAATATTTGCGGGGATTGTAGTCTTGCTACTTCGTAGTAACCTGTGTCTGTCACGACGGTGTTTGGGTTGTTTTTGAAATATCAGTGGTGTCGAAAATCTTTAGCCCCAAACTGTGAACCAAGGTGAAAATATTTCGAACGGCGTCTTTGTCTAACGCACGGATTGCTTGGGGCAGTGAATCGAAGCTCACCAAGTAAGGCGACTGCTTATGCTCGGCATGGTTGGCGCTAGCGTAACGCCAACCATTCTCGACGCGTCCGCGAACCCAGTCGTCATGCTCTTGTCTGGCCAGTATTTCAACTTGCTCGGCGGTGAAATCCCGCACTTCGCGCGCCCCCTCGAGGGTAGCGGCCACCTGATATCCGCAATACGAAATCTTGCGGAACACATTGCGTGCCAGCTGTATATTAGAAAATTTGAGGGTGTCGGGCAAGCTGTCCCACGTTGGGTAGTGCAACGGCGTGTAGGGGCTTTCCTGTAGCTGGCTGCTCACTTGGTTCTTGTGAATCAACCGCGCCATGGCTTCAATGTGCTCCGACAGCGGACGGAGGGCATTTTGAGAGTCTCGATCTGCCGTTAGGATTCGTTCGGCAAACAGGGCGTAAAGGTCGTAGACCATGGTATAAAACGACTTATCCGGCAATTCATCAAGCAAGCTTTTTTCAAGCTGTGTGACAGCGTTGTAAAGTGTCGTCAGACCCAAATTGCCCGCCACGCCTTTGAGCGTATGGATATCCTGTGTGGTTTGTTTTAGGTTGGCGATAGCATCCGCAAAGGGCTTGCGTGGGTTTGGGCAAGCTTCTGCAAAGGTCGTGAGGGCGCGGTAATACTTGTCACGGTTGCCACGATAGCGCAGAAGCCCCGATGCCATGTCGATTCCCTCGATTTCATTATCCACGAGCGAACAAGGTTGGTCGTGGGTGGCGGTCGCGGCAAAGGCATGTAGCCATTTTTGCAGCTGAGCGCCTAGGCTGTCAAAGTCAATGGGTTTGCCGACATGACCGTTCATCCCCTCGGCATGGCACTGGTCAATTTGTTCTTTGATGACATTGGCAGTCATCGCCACGATAGGCACATCTTTGTATGGCTTGTCGGAGGTGCGGATGGCACGGGTGGCTTGGTAGCCGTCCATTTGCGGCATGAGCAAATCCATGAGTACTAAATCGAATGTCTGCTTTGCCAGACAGGCAAGCGCTTCAATGCCATTGTTAGCAATCACGGGGACAATGCCAAACATTTCAAGCATACTGGAAGCAACTTCTTGGTTGATGGCATTGTCCTCCACCAACAAAACAGATGCCCCTTCGTATTTGGTGAATTGATCCACAACAGTTTCTGTTTGGGCAATGTCTAATACGTTGCTTAGTTTGCGCAGAAAATTAGAGGGGGAAAACGGCTTTTCAATAATATCAGCAAAGCCAGCGCTATCGATGCTCTGCGCAATGATGCGTGAGGCATAGGCGGACACCATCAACAGTTTTGGGTCGTTTTCAAGGTGTAGGGCGTGTAATTCCTCTGCCACATCGATGCCTGTCATACCGTCAAGTTGATAATCAAGGATAAATAGGTCAAAAGGGGTATGATGTTCGTGGGCTTCATGAACATGGGCAATCGCTTCCTGTCCGCTGGCTACGCACACCGCTGTAGCACCAGACCGTTGCAGTATGCTTTCCATGATACAAAGCGCCACAGGGTCATCATCAGTGACAAGGATACGAAGATTGCTAAGTGCATCAGAGTGGAAGTCGCGGTCGGCATTGCTTTGCGCCACTTGAAATGGAATGACGATCGTTGTCGTTGTCCCTACGGACCAGGTGCTCTCAACAGCAATTGTGCCAGACATCATTGTCACAAGTTGTTTGGTGATTGACATGCCCAGCCCTGTGCCTGTATGGGCATTTGTCGAATTTTGATGAAACTGCTCAAACGGGGTAAACAGTTTTTCCAGCTGGTCAGGCTTCATGCCCATGCCGGTATCCTGTATGACAAAGGTGATAGAGGCGATGCCCTCTTCCGATACGCCTTCGGTAGGAAACACACGCAGTACAATTCGACCTTGTGTCGTGAATTTTGCGGAATTGTCCAGAAGATTTTTGAGAATCTGCCATAAGCGTGTCTTGTCGCCTTTGACAACAGCAGGTACACGGTCGTCTAAATGTAATAGCATCTCGACACGCTTGCCCTCTATGCGTTGCGATGCCACCAGTGTCGCGTTCGCCAGTGTTTCTTCTAGCACAAAATCTTCTTCGAATAGCTCCAATTTCTCTGCTTCGATTTTAGAAAAATCCAAAACGTCGTTGATTATGCTTAGAAGGTTTTTAGCGGAATCATTCACTTTTCGGAATGTTTCGTGTGCTTCACGGTCATACCGCTTTAGGAGTGCGATTTCCGAAAGACCGATAATGGCGTTCATCGGGGTGCGAATTTCGTGGCTCATATTCACCAAAAAACGGCTTTTAATCATATTGGCTTCTTTTTCTTTTTCTGCTGTGCTTTGCAACAAGGCGGTACGTTGCTTGTCGTAAGTGATATTTTGCACAATGGAGGCTAGGGCGGGTACGCCATCATAGAAAATCTTTGAGCTTGAAACTCGCGCTTCTAGGATATCATCGGAAAAGGAGAACTGCCAATCATAGGTTAGGGTTTCCTCTGTCTGGGCGAAATGCGTCTGATGTTCGCGCAAAATATCGGCAGATGAACGTCCGTCGCTTTGATATTCGGGCGACATTGCCAACATGCTAGGCCCCTCGACACGACCGTCTATCATGTGATATCCAAACATCTTCTCGTAGGTTTCATTGCAATACAGCGTCTCTAGGGAATCCACACGGTTGATAATGACCCCCACGGGGAGGGCATCTAACACATGCTGTAGGTCGGCTTGCAATTGCATGAATAGGGCGTGTTGGCGTTCATTATCCTCAACATCGACAGCCCATAACACAACAGCACGCTGACCCTCGTAATCTACCAAGGCAAAGTTAGCCAAAAAGCGACGGTCGGTACCGTCCGCCACGCGCAGTGACAACACATGCCCAGAAAGACGTGACTCTTTTGTCAAACGCGCCATCAGTTCTGATTCTTGATTAAGCAAAATACGCGAAAAAGCGTCGTCAATATCAAGATTAAAAATTTGCTTTGTATAATTATTGCGGTTTTTAACGACACCATTCACAGAAACCATAAAGGCAATAGGTGCTAATGCCATCATCTCCTGTTGCTTTTCTCGTAATGCCATGATTTCTGCATCTTTTTGAAGAAGTTCTTCGGCAGTGTGTAGACTTTTTTGAGTTTTGAGCAACACTTCGTTTTGCTTGCGTTGTTTTCGCATAAAGAAAAGCATCGTGGCAATCACGATAAGTGCCGCAGCCCCAGCAATCACAAAGGCTAAGGCAAGTTGCGGATATCGCTGATAAAATGTCAGTTCTTTATGCAAAATAAGAGAACCTTCGGGTAATTCGCGCTGGGTTATCCCAAATTTCGTCATAATTGTCCAGTCGAATACCCATTTGTTTTGGTCGCTGGTATCTTTTACAATGGGAATGGCACTGGCAGGAACGCCGCCTAGCACTTGCGCCACCAAATTGTGCATGGTTGCGCCTTGTGCATTGGCACTCTCGCAAAAACCGCCTAACGGGCGATACTCTGCCGTGTATACGTCTAGGCAGAAAACGGGAATTTGCAACAATTGTTCAAATGCACGGGTGCTGTCGCTTAGTAAATGATAATTATTATCGCCATCTAAAAAGTAGAAACCTTGCAATACCAGTGCATTTTTTGGCAGGGTTTGCATTTTTTGCAACAGTTCGTCAAATGGCACATTGTCGTTGTATTCAATATTGAGTCTGTCTGAATATGCCGATAGTTGCTTTTCGATGTCTGCTTGCCATTTGCGTCCTGAAACCGTGTAGTCATTTATCACATATAAGTTTTTAGAATCAGGGTACATTGTAAGCATTTGCGAGACGGTTTCTTCAACGGATAAATGCTCTGTTACCCCTGTCATTTCCCCTGAAAAATTGCTTAGCAAGTCGGGCGTAAAGTTGTTAATACCACCAAACACAATGGGGGTATTCAAAAAGGTAGAGTTATAATTTTCCATCACAAATTGCAGGGCTTCATCATCCGAGGCCACAATCACATCAGGTACTTTTGTTAAAAAACTGCTATGAATGGAGAGTAAGAGATTTTTACGAAATTGGGGGTCGATGCCCAAACGCAGGATGTCGAGATTGATAAAGTACGTTTCGACCGACAACCCCTCTTGGTATGGCTGGCGAAACGAGTCGCGTAAGCTCAAATCCCACTCCATATCCGTTGAGTAGGAGGAAATATAAAGCACTACTTTGTTCGTAGACGTATTGGGTCGATACTCATTATTTTTGATTTGGTCCATTGTGCCGTCGGCGTTCATGCGGCGGAATACAGCATCTAACTCAACAAGCAAATCCTTGTTTTTCTTGTTGACATAGGTGTAGCTAGGGACAGTGTCAATCAGCGTATTGAGCGCAATGTCGGGCGGAATCGTATACTCTTGATACTCGACTTGATGGTAGATGGCGATGTCGATTTCACCATTGGCAAGCCCCTGCATCATTGTTTCAAAATCGACGTACTGGGTGGCGACCACCTCGTTAGGTAGGTGCGAGATGACATGTGCGCGTTGCGCCACATGTCCCACCCTTTTGCCAGAAAAATCAGCCCAGTCTGTCACATTGGGCATCCGTTCTGCTTGGCGTGTATAGGTGTAATATTTCATCGAAGTGACTTCTTCAGTGCCCATCAACAAGTTGGGGTACTGTTCTTGCAGACCAGGGGCAAACCGAACAAACCCATCCACCACACCTGCATTGGCAGAAATGATGGCAGAAAAGGTACTTTGGGGGACAAGCCGCAACTCGTAGCCCAACTCGGAAGCGGCATAATTGAGGATTCTGCCTGCTGAAATCAAGTCGTCATCACCAATACTGAACGTCAGGACAGGGCGTTGCTCAGCAGGTGAGACTGCCAAGGTGCTAACGGCTGTCATATTAAACATTAGAAGAAAACAAATAACCCAGATAACGTAGTGCTTCACAAACGTTCCCTCCTTTTGTTGAAACAGTATTTAGTTAGTATGTCACATAACGCATTTACGCAAGCATATGCTTCCGCTAACGCTGTAAGATAAGTATACCATACTATATTTTGTTCGTCAATTTGCGAGGGTTGTCATATCTTGTTCCTACGCTACTTTGGGGGATTCACAGGCTGAGGCGGCATAGGCACGGTACGCTGTATCGAGTACCACGCTGGTGTTTTTTGTCCTAAGTCGTACCACAGCCGCAGCTCAATGTCGGGGTCGTCTTGCGCCACTTGTAGACTGCGCAGCTGCCCCGATGTAATGGGACAACGAGGATTGGTTAAAAACATGTCCATCCAAGCAGGAGGCGTATACGCCAGTGCGCCGTCTCCTGTTGGGATGGCGTCCCACGCAATGACAGCTTCCACATACGCAGGGGCAGCATCTACCACACCAAATACCAATGCGGCAGGTAGCGCATCATAGCCAACACATTGAAACGTGTCGGATAATGAACTTGGCGTCGAGAGATAGGGGCGTGCTGTTATCTTCTGTTCAATTTGCGCAACACTATTGCCCAACAGCGACTTATAATCAATATGCCCGTTGCGAAAAAGACCGTTGAACAGGGGATTGCCTGATGGTCCGTACAGTATGCCAAAGCCATTGTACAGCCCATACGTAAACGCACCCTCATACATAAGCCGTCCTTCGTTGTCGTATAGCGTCCCTTGACCGTTATACTGCCCGTTGATAAAGCTGCCTTGGTAACGTGGGATTTGTGCAGCACTATAGTATGTGCCAATGCCGTGAAACAGTCCGTTATGAAAACCGCCCTCATATAACGCCAGCCGCCCAAGGTAGCTTTTCCCCTGCCCTTGGTATACATCGGCGACAAAATCACCCTCGTAAAGTAGCGTTTCCCCTTGAAAAAGTCGCCCGTGTCCTTGGCGCTGACCAAAGGCAAAGTCGCCTTCATAGCGTTTGCCATCAGCTTGGTACAGTGTCCCAAAACCGTGGTATTGTCCCGCTACAAAATCGCCTTCGTACTGTATCACGTGGTTGTCGAACACTTTCCCAAACCCGCTGTACAACCCTTCGTGAAATTGCCCATCATAGATTAAGTTGCTTTCAGCAAAAAGTTTGCCCTGTCCTTCGTAGCGATTGCCTAAAAAGCCACCTTTGTAACGCAATGTTTCATTCGCATTATAAGCCGTTCCCTGCCCTTGAAATTGTGAGGCAACGAAATCACCCTCATACAGTAATGTGCCGTCCCACTCGTACAAAGCACCAAAACCCTCTAAATTGCCCCCCGCGAGATACCCCTCATAGAGGAGGTTACCATCCAAATCTAGCACGCGTCCATACCCTGTAAAGCCAGCAAAGCTGGCCGTATTCACGGTCAGCTCTTTCGCACCCACATATTTTTGATATAAAGGCATAAGCACACCCACCCCGACTGTGATGGCGGCCAACAGCACTAGAACAGTCGTTAGAATGGCTTTTTTTTCAATGTACAGCGTTCTAATACGCACATAGCCCGTCAGTTCGTTCTTAAAGTCGTTCATAGGTTGCCCCCCAAGCAATGCCTGTCGATGCCTCGCGCGTCACGGTAAGTTTGTGGCTTGTTACGCTAGTAGAGTTTAATATCGGCATAAATAGCACCGCGTCCATTTAATGGGTAACTCCCTGCCTGTGTTAAGGCGGGGACATGTTTCTGCTGTGAGGCCAATAGAATCGCAATAACGACCATCGCGGCAAGGATGGCAGCACCAGAGACGACTAGAATATCTAGCGTCGTTAGTATGCCCATGACACAATCTTTGAGCGTTTGCCACAAATGTTTTATGCGCTCTGTCGGATGTTGGTATCGAAACGATTGGCTAAAGCGCAGTAGGGCGCGGTAGACATCTAACGTGGTTTGATAGGGGCGTTGCAACACTGTTTGTAAAGGCTTCAAGGCGGCACGTTGGAAACGATTCAGCGTGACACTTTGCAGTCTTGCCACTAGCAGTTCCGTTAATGCGTTAGGTGAGGGTAGTGGGGTCTCTTGGTCAAAGGGACAAATCACATGACAAGCAACACTCGTCTCTGTCTGCACTAAGTTTTGTTCGCGCATGATTTGCACCAATATGGGCGTTGGTAGGCGGAGGGTTTCAAACGTCGTACAAATGTCTAATAGATGTTGGAGTAACGCAGGTAAATCATACGTAGTTATCTCGGCGACTGGTGTACCCATGTGGTATGTAAACGTGGCGCACGCCCAATCGCCCTGCCACCATAGTTCTTGAAAATCGGTGATGGGCTGGTCAAACGCCAACAGCTGGTGTGCGATTGATTGACCGTGCAACCATTGGTGTAGAATGTACCGCCGTTCGTCTTGCCCTAGTGTTAGCAACACACGGCATTTATGGGAACTATACAAAAGCTCGAGAACACGATAGCTGTTTTGGGGACTGTGTACCAACTCCATGTCAGCCTCCTATGGTTTCACAATAGCAAATGCCAGCGCAGAATCCTTGCCTGCCACCACTTTAACGGTGTAGATGCCAGGCACATCCGCCTCAAACACGCCTGTACTGTCAATATTGCCACGGTCAGAATCCATGACATACCAGAGTAAGGCATTGGGGTCGATGCCGATCCCGTCTGTCTTAAAGCGATATGTTTCGTTGCAACGCAGTGTCACAACGGGCGGTACGATTTCAAGCGCAGTTGTGGGTGCGGGGGGCAATTCACCGTTATTGCGTATGACTGACCAATAGATACGCACGTGCGTTTGCACGACCGTTTCGAGCAGACGTACCCCCACGACAAATGTGCCACGCGCTTCGTCCACCTTTGCGGCTGTTGATAGGGGTAAACCAAAGACGCTAGGCGACCCAAAAACAAGGGTGTGACCGCCCATAATCGCACTCTGAGCATTATTCTCCATAATAGCAAGCGTGACACTAACACAACCAGGTCCTAACCCATGCTGTATGGGCGCTGACATAAAGGTCTGATGCCGCTTGGGGTGTTCTGAAAAGTCGATGCGTACCATGCCCGATGCCACAGTGGGTCGCATACGCGATAGGTGTTGATACTGCTGTATTAGACGTTCGACAGCCTTAACCAAGGGGTCGAGATTGGGCTGGGGCGGTGGTGGCGGCGGTTCTGGGGGAGAGAGTGTCAGTATGTGGCGAATATCCTCAACGGTGTCGATAAAAAATGTACCATTGCCAGAGGATACACGCAGGCACGCAAGATACATCGGCTCGATGTCGTCTTGCATGTTATGAAGGGCAGGAGGGGTGGCGTTTTTTTCGGTGGGTGCTTGTGTCGTTAGGTACAGTGAAAAACCCTCTCTTACTTTGCCGAATGCCGCTGTGCCGTCCGTGTCGATGGAGAGGGCTTCCTCAAACGGAAACTCAGCGTAGGCAATGCAGAGATAGCATTGCTGTGTATTGTAGGAAAAACCCGTTAACAGGGATACATTTTTGGAGGTGGCGTAAGGCACAACGATTTCGCGACCTGATGAATCCAACGCAACGCCAGACTGCACCTCTATCGTTTTGTCGTCCAATCGTGTCACCGAAAGCCCAATCAACACGCCGCCCCCTAATAGCAGGCGGTTGAGCAGCTGTCGCTTTTGGCTGTGATAGCGTTGCTCTGCTTGAAAGTCGCCCGCGGTTAGCAGTTTTCCATAGAAATAATGGTTGCGCTCAAATGGAAATGTCATGCGTCCGCCTCCTTTCCCAATGAGTGAATACCCAAGGTTGTATGACTGTCTAACGTAAGGGGTGTCCAGTCTGATAAACGACTGTTCACGCCGATGTAGCTATGGTTATTTAAGGTAATGCGTTCCTGTAGGTACACGAGACGACAGGTGGTGTGAGCAGGACGCAAAGAGGAAAGCAAGAGTGTCAGATGAGGGTGATAATGGCGTTCTGGTATCAACACTGTAAAGCCAAATGCCTGCTGCCCTTGCTTAAAATGTTCTTGCAGATAAGGCGTGCAGTCACATAACAGCTGTATCATTTGTTGGATACAGGTTTTTGTACCCCAAATGTGAAACAAATCTAACGCTTTTGACAACAAAAGCCGCATTTTCTCTTCTCCAAATTCCCAGCAGGCGGTTAGCCCAAACCAGCTAGACATATGGTGTAGGGCGGAAACGTCGGCGGTCATGGGGTCAAGCTGGGCAGGAAAGGCAGCGATTTGTTCGTCTAAGTCTAGGTATAAAGATTGAAAGATGGCGACAAACCGCTTGAAAAAAGCATCAGGCGCGGGGTCGCCCTGATAGCTTTCGGGGAGATAACTGACAAAACTGAAAGCAGGATAGTAAAGACGAAGATGGGGCAAGTGGCGCAATCCACCGCTTGTAAACGTAAGCATACACCATACATATCGTCCTGTCAGGTGCGTTAGCAATACGTCATTGCCCTGCACCCAGCCCGAACCCCAGAAAGGGGCAGAACAGACTAAGTCTCTTTTTTCTGTTGCGGTAAGTTTGTCCGAGGTCAGTATCTCATCAAGTGCAGACACACGACCGTCGGCTAGTGTCACTTGTTTGGAATCTGACGCGTAACAATGCAGTGTAAACGGGGTGTCTAACTGTAGCAACGCCCGAAACCAAACACAGCCCACTTCTTTGGTATCCAGCACACGCGATATAAACACCGATTGGGGGAGGGATGTATCAGTCATCGACCAACTGTTCTCGTGTATGGTAATATTATAGCAAAAGCCTCGCTCAAAATGGGTTGCGTGGTTAAGCGAAAAAAATTGATTATCATCTCTCATATGGTGTCCCTCGTAAAGCTAAGTTCGGCAGATGCAAGATAGGGGATACTGCCTGCCGCCAACGTTAGGATACCAGCACTTACCTTGCGACCATCGCACAGAAACCATAGAGCACTCACACGCCGCACAAACGGGAGCGACGATACAAGACCATATAGGTCGCCGTGAGAGAGCGTCGCCGCAAACATCTTGGCATGTGAGGCTGTTGGAACTACCTTGTGTAGCTGTGTTAGTACGGTTGCTTCATGTGACATCGAGGCGGCATCGACCACAAGTTGCGCATACACCGTTATGGCAAGATACATAGGGGAGGATAGCCGAACCGCGGTGGTGATCAGGCGTGCAGGCTCTAGGCACTGCAAAATATCGCTCGCTAGCGCCTTGCCGAGTGTGGGTAATGGGCGGTCACTGGTGGGACAGACATGGAGAACGATGATGTTATCCTGCATAACAGGCAACACACTGTCGATGGGAAACCGCGACAGTAACAGCTTTGCATAGTCGTCTAACGTGACACAACGACGGGGGACAGTCGTTGTGGGGCGTGCGACGGCAGGGGCGGCATCCTGGCCCCCTGTTGCCGCGCGGGGATTGGACACAGTCACATGGGGCATGACGGCGCGGTGAATTCGCCGCGCCTGTACGTTGCCGCCTGAGCCTAGTGTCTGCACACAGTCTAACAATAGTACGCGCCCTTCGGGCGGTACAGCACCATGTTCATCATTGCCAAAACGCAGACACTCACCCTCTTGCAGGAAGTGTTTGTCAAGTGGACCAGAACGCGCAAAGTCTGCAACAGCTGTCCAACGCGTGTATCGGCGACCTTGCGGTGTTTGCGTTCCGATTAGCAACGCGGACACGACACCGTGGGGCGGACAGGGAATGGCTTGCCGCGGTGTACCGTTCGTCGCTGTCAGTTCATTTGTAATATCTGCACGCCACGATACGAGCAACACTTGTGTACCACGTCTGTCCTGATTAAAGTGGAGACAATCCTCGACCCGAAATGCTTGTTTGGAGATGGGCCTAAAATCACTTTCCCACGGTTCAAAAACGGTCATGCGACCTGTTTGCGCTAGAAATGTGTTGAATAACACTGTATTCTCGGGGGTCACAGTCAACAATTCATGGGTAACAAAGGTTTGCTGTTGTACCGCGGGCACGGCATTCATCAGTAGATTGGTAAGATGCGGTGCTTGTGCCATGTCACAGTCATTCAGGGATATCCTCACCCAAAACAGGGGCGGTTTTCCCAGCAGGGACAATGCTTGCTGCGGTGAGGGTAGCGCAAATGATACGGTGCCTGACTGTGTAAAACCATGTGTGGTGTCTGTAAACGGGCAATCGACCCACGCCCCCTCGACTGAAAAATAAGATAAGGAGACAGGTGCGCAGGGTTGCCGCACCAAACTGGATGACGGCACGATGTCTATGGACAGACTGTACATGGGCACATGGTGCAAATCCTGTTCAAATCCCACGTATAGCGCATTCCCAACGTTTGCAGGACGCCCAAACGGGAAACAATCGGTGCGCGCCAACGGGGTCAATTGCCCATCGGCAAAGGTTAACATCTCGACCAAACGATTTTGACTGAGCGTCAACGTATCCACTGTCTCGAAAGGGATGTCACCTGCATAGGCTAACAAACCCTTGGGCAGCACACCCGTGCCGTCACATTGCAGGAGTGTTTTTGCTGGCGCGGGGGCTGTCGGCGCAAGCCCCATAAGACGGGCGTAAGCCTGTTTGTGCGCTTCGTCCACATAATCTAGGTAGTACTGCTGCATATCCTTGAGCAAGCAAAATAACTCTAGCAGGGCAACCCCAGGGTCTTGGTAGGTGGTTTCGAGTGGTTTACTATAGTACTGAGGCATACGAGCCAACATGGTGTCGAAAATGTCTTTTGTATTCTGGTTATCCAACGTAAGGCTCGGTATCATCTCATCACCTCTCTGAAACGACGTCTATTCTGTGAATACCGCTAACGGGTATGCACAATTGTTCCTGCGGCAGTGCTTGTATATCGACCTCTTGGCGGGTATGGTCGTCTACAGAGATAGCAGATATGGAAAACTGTAGTATGTCGCGCACGCCAGCAAACGAATGCAGAAAGCTCGTAAACTGGTGGTGCTTGGGTATCTCGCCGATGGCAAACCCTATCCCTCTAAAATTGCCAGTGACAGGGTGCAAAAAGGCGGTCAAACCTCGTTCAATTGTCTCACGCGTGTTCGCAAAATTGTTTGGATGTACCAAAATTTGAGCATGGACACTAATGGAAATGCGAATGGCGTGACGGACGGTTATTTGCACTTGTGGCGCGCAACGTTCGGCGATGTATTGTGTGAGACGGGCGTTGCGTTGCTCTGGATTGTATTCATCCTCGCACAGGTATACTAATAATACTGCGCCCATCCTCGTGTAACACTTACAGGTAATCATATCTGCATAAGCGTCGTACAGTATGGATTCAAAGCCTGCCGCTGTGACAGCTTGACCGCCGTGAATTAGCATATCGGCGCTGCGCTGTAAAATACTGTCGGGCGGTTGCGTGTCGCGCCCACCAACGAGCGGCAAGGGATTTGTCACGCCGTTTATGTACCCAACGGAGGTGTTCATTTTGTGAATTTGCCCAGCGGCACAAATGCCACGCCGTCCGTCTGTCCAGCGGTACGTTAGTTGTATGACAGGGCTTTCCTTGTGTCGCGATAGACGACGGAGGGCGTCCTTGTCAAAAAACACGCCCTCTGGTAGCAGACGAAAGCTGTTGGGGTCAGTCTCCTGCCATGCCACCCAAGTGGGGTCGGTTTGGTCGCTGATATCTACGGAAACTGTCATATCTGTCAGCCTTGCCATGTCGAGCGGAATCAATTTTGTGGTGTCCTTGGGTTGTAGGGATACGAATTGCGTGTGAACTTTCGACTTCTGTACAACGGCCACAGCCCCAAACAAAAGCGTTCGTATCGTAAGCGGTGCGAGCCGCGCTGTTCGCAGGGCGTTGGTGGGGGCGGTTAGCTGCGCTCGTAGCCAGTAGGCAGCTTTACCAAACACCGTGGTGGCCACCATAGGGTCGTTTAGTGTGAGCGTTAGCAACCCAGTTTGCCAAATTGTGCCGTCGGACAAATGTGGCTTCCATTGACCGTTTTGGTATGTTTCCCAACGCAGTTCGCAATCCATTTGATAGTGGTCTACTTCGCAAAAAATGCCAAGCGGGCTACCGCCAATGGGTCTATCCAACCCCATATAAATTGTCCGTTCCTGCAAATGCCTGAAATCAAACACCTTGTCAGCTGTCGCCCACGCTAAGTTGTTATGGGAAATATAGGAACACGGCAGGCGGGGGGTAGCATAACAGTACGATACCTGAATATCGCGCACAAACGGTACAACATGGTAGGCGTTTGGTTTGAGTGCATTGGCAATGTCAAGCAGTCGAAAACGAAGCCAACGACTTTCCAACCCATGCATGACCGTCACACACATATCCGTTGGGCAACGAAACGTAAGCGTTTTCAGCACGATACGATCGGTGGTGCAAAACAAAGTCGATACGGCATTCGGTAGTCGCACAAAATCCAAACCATTCCAGTACTCAACACCGACGTCTAGCACCTCCACTGCATAGGTGGGCGGCGGGTCAAACTCCTGCTGGTGCATCAAACTGCGCCAACGCGGCGGTATGACAGGCAAGGGGTTGAGGATTTCTTGTGTAATTGATTCTAGCCGAAACGAAAGTGTAATGTCCGCATCTGGTTTGCCAAAGGCTTCCGAGCAGGCCACATGGCATTCTGCAAAAGGGGATAGGCTTTTGCCAAACGGAAAAAACCCCTCATGAGATAGCTCAACATCCTCATGATAGCAGGTGCAAGCACAGGTGGACGCGACATCTGCGGTAATCGACGTCAGGCGTACAGCGTCAACGGCAGGTTGCAAGGCCCGTGCGCGCAGATAAAACGATTCGTTGTCATTTACGACTGTTTGGCACAAGGGGGCATGGGGCGTTACTGTCATACGGTTTCCAACAATCGTAACCTCACGAAAGGGTATCCAATCTTGGTTGTAATAGGACCATTCTACCAATGTAGGGTCGCCCAACATATGGACATGCTCACCATGCAACAGGAGTGTGATTTGCGCGCCTTGTGCGACGTCAAAGAGCCAAGGGTGGGTGACAAATAAATGATGCGTTTGCAAGTCTTCCGTTTTGTCAAACAGGGTCAGAGGCGTCGTGCCGTCGCCCTCCTGATAAAGACTATCCTCCATACAGGAGTACACGCATGTCATACGGGCAGTTGAGACAAATACAGGCGCGGTTGTGGTGTACACCACATCGTCGTGGGTAAACACCTCGGTTTCCGCTGGCACAAGACAACCCTCGGGCGCACCACTTGCCAACGAAAACACAACCAGCCCTTCGGCGGCCTGCTTTTCGAGCGGGCGTACCCCCGCCGCGTTCAAAAACTCAATGTGGTGCTTGTCCATTAGGCTGTTGTAGCGTTGCCATGTCTCGGCGAATAGGTCAGCAAACACACTGGCAAAGGCATTGCCCACATCATCGCCGCCCATGTGCCACTCTGGCGTGTAATGGGGGGTCATTTTCTGCATACGCGCTAGTATGTCTGCCTCACGCATGGTCACACCCCCACAGTGTATTGTTGTTGTATAGCTGCCCCAAGATCCTTGATGGCATACGTTAGCGCAATGGTCACGCGGCTCGGGTTTTCTGAGTCTGCCACCGCAGTTACTTGTAAATCCTGTATGCGCGGTTCCCATCTGTTAAGACTATCAATGACAGCATGTTCCATTTGCTTCAAGGTGGTATAATCCGCCCCTTGGAACAAAAAGTTGCGAATATCGCATCCAAACTCAGGGTGAATAAATCGTGTGCCTTTGGGCGTTGAAAGAATCATAATGATTGACTGCCGAATCGTTTGCTCCCTATCCGTTGTCGCTATTTGCCCTAAGAGGGGGTCAACAGATACGGGAAAACGCCAACCATTGTTATCCATTGATTTTTACCATCGCACCCTTAATTTCGGTCATGGCGGAGGACTCGACCTTCATGGTGGCAGAGGCTTTGAGCTCGATTTGCGCGCCTGCGCCCGAAAGTTTGCTTTTGCCATCTAGGGTCAGCTGACCACCCGAGGCGGCTAATTTGCTCTTGCCCTCTAGTGTCAGCTCGTTAGAAGCACCCACTGTGATTGCCTTTGATTCGAGTTTGATACTGTCACTGCCTTTAATCGTAATGGTTTTACCCTCCAAGGTCAGTGCGTCAGCTGATTTGACGGAAATGCTTTTGTTTTTGCCGTCGATGGTCACACTGTTGTCGCCTGCCACTAGGGTAATGGTCTCGCCTTCGTCGGCTAGCGTCATACGCAACCCCTTAGGGGTGGACAGCGTGATGCGTTCCTTTTTTTCTTCTTCATTCAGCGTGATGGTTAAGCCCGACTTGGTGACAATCATTTTTTGTATATTTTTTTCTGTAATTGCCCCAGCGGGATAGGTGTCGGCATTCCACAAACAGCCGAGGACAAAGGCGTTTTGGGGGTCATTGTCGATAAACCCGACCATCACTTCATCGCCCACATCAGGCAGAAAATACATGCCCTTTTTACTGCCTGCCGCTGGAGACAGCACACGCATCCATGCAAGGGTGGCACGTGATTCCTCAAATGTATGCAATGACACCTGCACCATGCCAGCAAAGTCTTTGTCGTAATTGCTAACCACTTTTCCTATCTGAAAACCCTGCATAACGGGACTGCCCGCAAACAAAAAACTCATGTATTACCTCGCAATCGTGTTTGACACACATGTCATCACCGTCGTGTAACTGTTGCTCTGCTGTGTGTGTCGTACTGTTTGAATGTAGTAGGTGTTGTTCCAATCGTCGCCAAGGTCGGCTAGTGCCATCATACGCCCCGGCACTATGTCTGGTAACCCCACCGTTGTCACTGTTAGTGTCACAAGTGACAAACTTTGCTGCTGTAAATAGAGTTTGGCGGTGCTAGACAGCGGTTTACTGCTCCTGTTATTGAGGTGAAGATTGGTCGCGAACATGGCAGGCACACTGCCAAGCCACTGGGTGGAGGTTTTGCCTGTCCCGACCTTGGTGGTGGGGGCTGAGGCTTCCCCAGAAACGGCATCCTTTGTGTCGGCATTGTAGCCATACAAACACACCTTGCCTAATGCCTCTGACATAGAGGATTGAAGCGATAATGCCAACACGTTCTCTCCGTTTAGTGTGATGAGCGTGGCGGTGTCGGGCATGGGCTTGCGAAATTTGAGACTGCCCCCCAACACAAAAAACTCATAGCCTAGCTCCTGTGCCACTTGACACAGTATCGCAAAATCGCTCTGCCCATGTTGCACCAAGGTCATGGGCTTGGCGAGCGCGTCACTGGCGGTGATATCGGTTGGGAGACTGTACTTTTCCAAAATGGCGGATACGTAATCTGTCAGTTTCTTAATATCCTTGTGCGTTTTGCACTCGGTATTGAGCCGTAGCAACGCTTTGGCGTCAACACAGGTGACGATTAATTCGGGTCCCTGTTTGTGTTCCAACGATAGCACCCGTTCAAAAATATAACCCTTGAACACCGACACAGACACCGTGCCGTAGCCTAACTTAATCTCTATTTTTTTCATAAGGGCAAAGGGCAATAGCAATGTAAAATCTTTCAAATTTTTCCCAACATTGTTGGCATTACGTACCTTAAAAGTGGCGGTACTGATATGTTCGGCGACAAGTGTGTTTTCAATATCAGTTTCAAACACCACAAAGTTATCAGCAAGCGCCGTACCGTCGATGAGAACACGCACAATGGGATTCACAAACCCTTTATAGGTTGTGGCGGCGTCAGCATAACTGCCCATTATAACACCTTTTTGAAGACATCGCGCAGTTTGCCAGCGGCCACCACAGCGGAAACAGTGGCTTTCCACGATTGGTCGCTCATGTCAAACAAAGAATGACTTTTCGTGCCAAAAGTGGCGTTGGCTATGGCATTGTTGCGTACCATTGTAACCTCTAGTTGGGCGCGTACAGGCTTGCCATCATCTAAAAACATCGTAAATTTCTGCGAAACAGAGGTAATAATACCCTTAAATTGTAGCGACCCCCACACAAACGAGACAGGTGCGACCTGCCCATCTTTCTTTGCCAACTTTACGATTTCTTCGGTATAGGCGCGGACATCGCCGCGCGCTAATGCCCGCGTTCCTAGACTGGCCACAACGCTGGATTGATCCCAATACTGCGTGTAGGTGTCAAAATACAGTGTCATAGATAGGGTTTCAGTGTCCTCTTGCCCGATGGGTGCTTGCGGTGTGTCCATAGAAGTGGCACGTTCCGCGGTGCTGTCGCGTTTGCCTAGGGTGATACTGTATTCCGAGGGATTAAAGTGGACAGGTATGGGAGTGTTATCGGCTAACACAAACTTCGCTTTCACCAATGCCATGCGTTACCAACCCTTTTTCAATCGTTCTTGTCGCTGTTGTTCTTCGAGCGTTTTGGTGATTTTTCGCACCAAGTTATCCACATTCACTTGCTTGACGAGGGTATGTTGCTCGGTGGTGACCGCCGAGGGCAGTTGTTGGGTGGTTTGCTGATTGTGGATGGTTTGGGATTGCACGGTGGTTGTTTGGGTTGTGACAGGCGGCGGTGCGGTTTTGGGCGTCACGTAGTAAACGGTGGGCGCCATTTGTGCGGGCGTAAGCCCCATGGCAACCTGTGTGTCTGATGCTGGCTTGTGCTGCAAAATCTCCAAAAAAGTCGTCTGACCCACCTGCCGCGCTTCCATCGTTTGAATAAACTGTTTTTGCTTGCGGTAAATCGCTTTGATACGGGAGGTATGGGTGTACCATTCATAATCGTTCATTTCTAGCCCATATTTCTCAAAGGGCATATAGGTGTAGCGGTCAAAGAAATGATGCGAAAGGGTGGCGGATAACGGTTGATGTGTTGTTTGCAACATGCGGTTTTTGATGTGAATTGTAAAGCAAAAACGCAAGTTGTTTTGTGTTGTGTGATGCAATATATTGGTGATGTGAGAAATGGGCGGTAGGATGAGCGGACGGTGCGGTCGCAGGTGGTCAAGTGCCACGGTGGTCATGTCATCCCCTCCTAAATTGGTACATTGAATATGCCTTGGTGGCGCACCTCAATACGGTCAATTACCACATGACCCTCTAGCGCGTTTAGTTCCGACAGCGACCATTTCACAGGTACGCCGCCATTATAGCCTACAGCGCGGCGGAGGGTTAGCCCGTTGTCAAAGATGAGTATCGTCGTGGGCATACCAAAAAACAGCCCAAAATTGTTGGAAACCTCAAACTGTACGCTAAGCGGATTAAGCGACCCTTGTCCATGTTCAAACACAACAGTACCAAGCGTTTTGGGCGGTCCCTGTAATAAGACCATGGCGTGATTGACACCGCCTTCTTGCAGCGTTTCGACATTCAATTGGTTTTCAAGCCCCGACACTTTGGCAAAGCTAGCGACGAGCGGTCCAAAAAAGACAAGAAAGTTGTGACCACTCACCAGTCTGTCACGATAACCCATGGGCATCCCCCTTTTAATTGTACTGTGCAAACACATTTTCGGGCTGCCCTGAAAGGTCGCGATTGATGTCTGAAATCTGACGACACCACTGGTGTCGTTCGCGATGTTCCAGATTCATAACGGTGTCAAGGCTCCAGTGTAAGTAGTAGGCAATAAAGGACATTTCCTTAAATAATTGCTCTGGTGGATACATCTTTATTGCGCCTCGCCGAAAAAACTTACAGGTAACTCAAACTTTGCATGACAGTGGGGACAGCTAATGTCGTAGGAGGGTGTCTCCATATTATTGATGCGTTGGTAAAAGTCCTGCAAGTACGCTAAATCCGAGGCAAACAGCCCTTCGATGATGCGCGTGTCAACGGAGATAAGGTCGCCAAGTTTCACGGTCACACGGGTTAATATAATGATGGTGACATAGGCAGGGTTCTGGCTAACACGTGGGTCTTTTAGCGGCAGAATTTCGTCTGCCGCTGTGGCTAGGCGCATGATACCGCGTTTGTGCAGGTTACCGTTGTTGTCTACGTATCCTTTGGGAAGTTCAAAAGGGTACTCTGTTTGAAATGCCATACTACACCTCAATTTACGATTTAGAAGAGATTATTGGTCGCGCGTCATGCCCTCATGGCATAGCACAAGTGTCTCAATGGTGATTTCGTTGCCGTCTCCCTTAAATTCGTTCACAGTGTAGCTTTTGGGCCAGGCTTCAATCATTTTCCAAATGGCGTACGGTTCGTTTGCGTCGTTCATAACGGTGAGTGTAACGGTTTTGCGATTAATGGTGCCGTTGGTAACTTCATTAATCCAGTTGTACAAGTCCATATTGTCGGTCACACCGCGTTTGAGCGTGATGTCGCCGTATTCGGTTAGCCCCGAGAGTTTGGCGACCGTGTTGGCAGGAAAAGTGCCTTCACGGTATGGAATTTCTTTTACTTTTTGGTCAATGCCTGAGACCTCGCTAAAGCCTGTCTGTAGACCGTCTACTTCCAGCATAAACTTAAAATTGCGTAAGACAAACATGGCTACTCCTCCTACCTATTATGAATCACTAATGGTTTTTTGTGTAATTCTGAAGATGACAAACTCGGCGGGCTTCACGGGGGCAACGCCGATAACGCAAATTAATCGACCGTTATCAATATCGTCCTTTGACATTGTGGTGCGCCCTACATCAATAAAGTACGCTTCATCGGCACTTGACCCAAACAACGCGCCGCTACGCCAGACATTATTTAGAAAAATGTCGATGGTGCGCTTCACACGAATCCACAGCATTTCGTCGTTTGGCTCAAACACAACCCAATTGGTGTTGGCTTTGATAGATTCTTCCAAGAATATAAAAAGGCGTCGTACGTTGACATATCGCCACAGCGTGTTGGAACTGCATGTTCTGGCACCCCAAACACGGATACCTTGCCCTGGGAACGGGCGGATTAAGTTGACACCCTTTGGGTTCAAAATATCCTGCTCGCCTTTGTTGTACACACAATCAAGCGCTGTTGCGCCCTTGACGATTTCATTGGCGGGGGCTTTGAACACGCCGCGTTCTTGATCCGAGCGAGCAAAGATACCCGCCATAAAACCAGAAGGAGGAAAAATATTATTTTTCTTATTCAGCGAATCGTAAGCCTCAACCCAAGGGTGGTACATGGCGGTATAGTGGGAGTCGAGTATTTCACGATGGGCTGTCACGTCGTCTATACTTTTGTTGTCGCGAGGAATATCCAAAATCGCAAAACGGCTTGCCAGATTTTCGCAATGGGCGACAAGTTTTAGCTGTATGTTCACGTTGGTAACGCCGGGGGCAATCATCAAGCTTACCACATCATTATCCATAAAAGCGGACAAGCCACTGCGGTTACCTGCCACAGTTGAACCGTTTTCCCCTGTGAACACATCCACAATGCCATCATCTTTAAGACATTTGGAAGTGTCGCCATTTGTGCCGCCTATTAGGGTGCATCGGCTAACCACTGGCTTTTCGGCTGGATTTTCCTCCGTTGGTGCGGCAACAGCGTTTAATACATTTGCAGGCGGCGTGTTGAGCGGCAAGGGTTTATCGCTATCGATAGTCACCTTCACCAAAGAGGACTTCGCCAGACGTTTTTCGATAAAGCCAGTCGATTCACAGTTTAGCGAAACTTGCTCATACGTCTCGACCATTTCATCGTAGCTGACCTCTAAATCAAATTCACAGGTGTAGAGCATCTTTTTAGGTTGTGTCGTCTGGTCTGCAATGTCTGCATCGGCAAAGGGGGCAGAAAATTGCAACACATTGTCTTGCGATTTTGTGACCGTGTTGTACACAAGTGTAAACTTGCGTTCCTCTGCGGTGCTTGCATCCGTTTTGAGCACCACCACATCGCCCACATCAAAGCCTGCGCTGCTTTTCACACGATACAATCCAGACGCGGCGTCTAATACCTCTAATACGGCTGTTTTTGCTTTGCTAGAGGAACGATATACGATTTTCAAATCGTTTGCCCATGCCCCCGGGTTTTGCGCAGACAGGGTTAAGATGGGGGCAGTACCGTCCTTTACCAAATCGCAGGAGGCCACTGCGGCATCTGGCAACGCAACACGCATGACAAAGCAACGTGAGCCGCCGTTGAGAAAGAATTGATCGACAGCATACGCCAGAAAACGGTAGTTACCATACTCTGTTGAGGAGAGGTAGCCGCCATACTTGCGCTTAAAATCTGCCATGTTGGTGACCAACTGGGGTGTGCCTGCCACAGGACCACGTTGTGCAAAGCCCAAGAAGCCTGCGGTGCTAGTGCTGACACCTGTCATGGGTCGAGGGCCTGATTCAAACTCCTCCATGTAAACGCCTGGTGCTAAATACTCAGCCATGGGACGTTTCCTCCTTTTTAGTTGGGTTTTTATGGATAATATACCTGAATATGACAACTTACTACTCTCACTATAGCGCATTCTGTCATAAAATGCAAGTGCCAATCACAATATATTGATTTGCATTTGCGTTTTGACACGAGTTGTTGTACAATAGGCAAAAGAGTTGCTTTTGGAGGGAGTGGGGTGATGGATTCCTTTAATGCCGTTGCACATATCTGCCGTGCCTTTGGGCTAGACGCATTTGAAACCACAATTTTTACCAACTTTGTAAGCGAGGGTACATGGGAAGCCGCAATGGGGGCAGGGGCGCTAGCGGCGCTGACAGACACAGCGACGCAATCACTAAAACCGCGCATTGCTCATTTTATCAGACAGCCAGGTTGGATACCTGCCACCCCGTCTCTGCGATATTGTCACCCTCACGACGATGTGTCGTCTTTGATGTGTCAGGAATCCCATGTGTTACCGCTGCAACGCATCATGCGCCACGCGCTACAATCCATGTCGGGCTGTTCGCATGTACTCAATTTGCACGGCGTAGTGGGTAGCGGGCGTCGTTCGCTATTGCGATTTGCGGCACATACCTTACAAACAGCCTTGTTAATGGCTGATTTTGCCGCACTAGAGGGGCAGTATAGTGACATTAGGATGGAAAGTCTGCTACTCGGCGGCATTGTGTGTCTGACGGATTATGAGGGCGATAACAAGGCATTGCAAGCCATCGTTGCGGGGCTATATCCTGCCACAAAACTAATCCTACTAACGAGCCAAACAGAGTTGACAGGGTTTGAGACTGTGCCAGTGTTTAACTTGCGTATGCCAGCCATGGAGACAGAACATAGGCGACAGCTGTGGCAAACACTTTCCCAATGGCATGGGCAAGTGTTGCCATGCGAACAGCTTGCCAAGTATCCACTAACACCTGCCCAAATGAAAGAGGCACTACAGCAAGCGACAACACAATCCATAGCGCAAGAAAGCACCCAAGGTGTGGCGCAAGACGTGTTACATTACTGCAGAAATCAGCACGCAACACGATTGAATGACTTGGGACAGCTTATCAAGCCAGTGTTTACATGGGATGATTTGGTGTTGCCCGAAGCCTCCAAACAATTGTTAAAAGCGGCGCTAGACCGCATACGATTCAAAGAAATGGTCTATACGCAGTGGGGGTTTGGGGCAAAGATGCCTTATGGGACAGGACTACATATTCTGCTAGCGGGGCCTCCTGGCACAGGTAAAACAATGGCGGCGGCTGTGTTGGCGGGCGAGCTAGGGATTCCACTCCTTAAAATTGACTTGAGCCAAATGCTTAGTAAGTACATAGGGGAAACAGAGAAAAATTTAGGACGTGCGTTTGATGCCGCCGCGCAGACAGGCTGTATTTTGTTCTTTGACGAGGCAGATTCTTTGTTTGGCAAACGCACGGACACCAAAGATGCGCACGACCGTTACGCCAACTTGCAGGTTAGTTTTTTGCTACAAAAGATAGAACAGCAC
>JAVBKJ010000116.1:0-24805 GCA_031554075.1 Oscillospiraceae bacterium
ATAGAGGAATTTGAGCGCAAACAAAAGCTTCTCAAAAAAGCATTACGCAAACAAATTAATTATAACTATCACGAAGCCGATGTTAGTGTCATAGAAGGGGTTTTTGCACGTGGAGACAGAGCCTTGGGTGCGGCTATTGAAACAGCATGGCGCTCTGGCTGTCGCATGGACGCATGGAAAGAACATTTCTCCTACAAGGCATGGATAAAGGCACTCGAAGAAAATAACCTATCCATTGATAGGTATGTGAAAGCGCGCGACACTGTGTCACCCCTGCCATGGGGTCATATTGATTGCGGTGTTGACACGGCGTACCTTGTACAAGAATTTCAAAACGCGGTTATTGCGCAAGCAACGCCAGATTGTCGCAGTGCCTGTAGCGCTTGCGGTGCATCGACATTGCTAGAAGGCGGTGTCTGTAATGCTTAAATTACGGTTGGTGTTCGAAAAAACCGGACGCGCTAGGTTTTTATCACATCTCGATACCATGCGTATCATCCAGCGCGCCCTATCACGAACGCAAAGCCCTGTCAGCTATTCAGAGGGCTATAATCCGCATATGCACCTGTCCGTTGTGTTGCCGTTGTCGTTGGGGCTTGGTAGCGTTTGTGAATTACTGGATATTCGACTTGATACAGATATTGACGAAACGGCGTTCCTGTCCGCCTTAAACGCCGCTTTGCCAGAGGGTTTCCGTTTTACACAGGTGTTACGGCAGCTAAGGGCAGGCACTGACATAGCGTGGATTTCCTATGAGATACAATTTGAACGTATGGCAGGCATGTCAGATGACATAGCGTTGGCATTACAAGGCTGTTTTGATGGACGCTCGTTAATGATTCAAAAAAAGACAAAACATGGGATTGCACCGTTTGATGTAGCGCCGTATGTGAAAAACGTTGTCGTTCAGTCCGTCACACAGCACACACTGACCTGCACAGCCGCGCTGTCGGCACAAAGCCCGACCGTGAACCCAACACATCTCCTTGATGCTCTGCAAGTAGCGATGACAGCACCACCAGATGTAGTTTTGGCGACTAGATTGGCACTGTATGATGCTGAACATTGCGATTTCCTACAAATCGTGTAGAATACAACTTGCTTTTTCTTGTGTCCTATGGTAATATAGCGAATGTATTGTTTGACAATAGTACACATTTTGAGAGCAGTCCTCTACCGCCCACAACAATGGATTGTGGATTATCTTTCAATGCGGCAAGAATGCTCGCGCTACAGCGCAGAAAGGAGTGGTTGTTATGGATTTGATTCAAGCCCTTACCCAACCATATCTCAAGGAAAAACTTGACGATGTGTCGATTGGTAGCACAGTTCGTGTGCATGTGAAAATCAAAGAAGGCACCCGCGAAAGAATCCAGATTTTTGAAGGTACTGTCATTGCTCGTAAGCATGGCGGCATTCATGAGACAGTCACCGTACGTCGTGTTTCCTATGGCGTCGGCGTGGAAAAAGTTTTCCCACTACATTCGCCACACATTGCAAAGTTTGAGACGATTCGCAGAGGTAAAGTTCGTCGTGCGAAGCTTTATTATTTGCGTGATCGTTCTGGTAAGCGCGCTAAGGTCAAAGAAGATATCTAAAACGCAGACCGACAGTCTGGGGCGGGTGGCAGGTCTACCCGCCCCGACTTTTTGTTACCGAGGAGGTTCAAATGTCAAAAGGGTTTGATTTACGCCGTGAATTGTATGATTGGGCACAAGCGTTGGTTGCGGCGTTGCTTGTGTTTATTGTGCTGTTTGCGTTTGTGGCACGCGTCATAGGTGTGGAAGGTCCTTCCATGGATCCAACGCTGCATACTGGGCAGAAATTACTCATCACGAATTTGTTGTATACACCTAATCATGGTGACATTATTATGTTCACAAAACGTGGCGCGGATATACCAGGTCACGCGACAGGCAGTCCGCTTGTCAAACGCATAATTGGTCTTCCTGGTGATGAAATCGACATTGATTTCATCAATCACACGGTGTCTGTGAATGGAAAAGTTCTCGACGAACCATATATTCAAGCCCCTACATCATTACAATACGATGTTTCTTTTCCGATTACGGTGCCTGAAAATTGCGTGTTCGTCATGGGCGACAATCGCAATGTAAGCTTGGATAGCCGCGATTCCCGTGTTGGCATGATTGACAAACGATATATTTTAGGGCATGTTTTATTGCGTGTGTTTCCTATCCAGCAGTTTGGGCTTGTTAAATGACGATACATTGGTACCCAGGTCATATGGCAAAAACCAAACGGCTGATAGAGGAACACCTCAAGCAAGTGGATGCTATCTGTGTTGTGTTGGACGCACGAATCCCGTTAGCCAGCCAGAATCCAACCCTGAATGCATTGGTCGACCGTAAACCCTTGTTGTATGTCCTTGGACGAGAAGATCAAGCAGACCCAGCGCAAACGCGTCTTTGGTTGTCACACTTTCGCGGTCAAAATGCAGCAGCAATTGCTGTGAACGCTAAAACGGGCAACGGTATTGAGCGTTTGTCGCCAGCCATCCAAGAACTTTTGAAAGAAAAGATTGCTGCCCGCAATGCCAAGGGACAGATAGGTCGAGCGCTGCGATTGATGGTAGTGGGGATTCCGAATGTAGGGAAATCGTCCTTAATTAATCGTGTTAGTGGGCGGAAACCTGCCAAAGCGGAGGACAGACCAGGCGTTACCCGTGGTAAACAATGGGTGGAGGTTGACAGGGGATTACTCTTGCTTGATATGCCGGGTGTCCTGTGGCCGAAACTAGACGATGCGCAAGTGGCGTTACATTTGGCATTTACGGGTGCAATAAAAGATACCATCATGGACATTGAAACCTTGGCAATGCACCTTTGTGATACGCTCAAAACGGTTGCCCCTGCGGCACTCATGGCCCGTTGTAAATGGAGCGAACTTCCAGAAGAAACGGGTTATGATTTACTGGCATTGGCGGCTAAGGCGCGTGGTTGCTTGTTGCGGGGCAATCAACCTGACACGGAACGTGTAGCCAAATTATTAGTCGATGAGTTTCGTAGCGGCAAATTGGGACGGATTACCCTTGAAGCCGCTCCCCAAACAATATGATGAATCCGCTGTATGAATACGAACGCGCCCTACACGCTAGCGGCGTATCGCTAGTTTGCGGTGTTGACGAAGCGGGGCGCGGTCCACTCGCAGGGCCAGTGTACGCTGCGGCGGTAATTCTGCCGAAAGACACAGAAATCGAAGGCTTGGCGGACTCAAAAAAGCTGAGTAGCAAGAAACGTGAGGCACTCTATCAAGTGATAGTGTCTCAAACAATTGCGTACGGTATTGCCTCTGCTTCTGTTGAAGAAATAACAGAAACTGATATTCTATCAGCATCGCAGCTTGCCATGGTGCGTGCTGTCGCGCTGTTATCGACAACACCCGAGCTGGCATTGATAGATGGCAATATTGCACGGGGGTTTCCAACGCCCACACAATGTGTGATTAAGGGAGATCAGTTGGTAGCGTGCATTGCCGCGGCGTCGATTTTAGCGAAAGTAAGCCGCGACACCTATATGCAAGCGCTAGATGTGCAATTTCCGCAGTATGGATTTGCCAAACACAAGGGCTACGCAACGACGCACCATTATGCTGCACTAGCGGCACATGGTGCTTGTATCCACCATAGACCACTATTTTTGCGAACATTACCCGATAGAATATTGCAAGGTACGAAGAAATGACGACGACTGAAATAGGGCTTGCAGGCGAACAGCGGGCGTGTGACTTTTTAGTCGGGCTTGGATACCAGATACTGCAACGGAACTGGTACTGTCCGTATGGCGAAATTGATATCATTGCACAAAAAGGGGATTGCATACTTTTTGTCGAAGTGAAGACGCGTAAAAATAACAAATTTGCCAATGCCTCAGACGCTGTAACACCTCGCAAGCGCGCTAACATCCGTAAAGCGGCTAGTATGTTTTTTTCAAGTATAGACACTGAATCCTATGCACGATTTGATGTGATTGAAGTGTATCGGTTTGGAGACATTCATCATATTGAATGTGCATTTGAATAGGAGTGACGCTGTGAACCAGTTTATCAGTTCCCGTGGACATCAACAGCCAGTCTCAGGAGCAGAGGCAATTTTACACGGATTAGCACCCGATGGAGGACTGTATTGTCCTACCGTATGGCCAACCCTATCACCTGATAGCATTGGGAAGTTGCTGCCAATGTCTTATGCTGAACGTTCAGCGTACCTTATCAGTCTATTTTTATCCGATGTTTCCTATGAGGAACTACTAAGCTACACCAGAGAGGCCTATGCGACTTTCGATAACGCAAATCCTGCCCCCTTACGTAAATTAAGTGATTCGATTACGCTACTAGATTTATGGCATGGACCAACCGCAGCGTTTAAGGATGTTGCGTTGCAATTACTCCCTTTTTTATTGACAGCGAGTGTTAAAACATTAGGGGAACAACGAAACGTGTGTATTCTAGCGGCCACTTCGGGAGATACAGGGAAAGCGGCACTTGAGGGGTTCAAAAACCGTGATGGTTGCGCAGTTTTTGTGTTTTATCCGCAGGGCGGCGTTTCTCAAGTGCAACAATTGCAAATGACCACGCAAGAGGGTCGCAATGTCGGCGTGTGTGCCATTGAGGGCAATTTTGACAACGCACAAACTGGTGTTAAGGATATTTTTGCAGATGCGATGGTTGCAAAAAAACTTGACGATGCGGGATGGATGCTTTCATCTGCCAATTCTATCAATCTGGGGCGTTTATTACCACAAATTGCTTACTATGTGTCTGCGTACTGCGATTTAATCACAGAGGGAACCATTACGTATGGGCAACCGCTTGATGTAACAGTGCCAACGGGTAATTTTGGCAACATTTTAGCCGCCTATTACGCCAAACAAATGGGCTTGCCTCTGGGTAGATTGGTGTGTGCTTCCAATCGCAATGATGTGTTGACACGCTTTTTACAGACAGGTGTGTACGATATT
Organism: Oscillospiraceae bacterium; assembly: GCA_031554075.1. Taxonomy (GTDB): domain Bacteria; phylum Bacillota; class Clostridia; order Oscillospirales; family UBA929; genus WRMG01. The sequence continues at coordinate 4,980 of JAVBKJ010000116.1, forward strand.
CGGCGCGAACTGCATCTTACCTCTTCGCCATCGATGGACATTTTGGTCTCCAGTAATTTTGAACGCGCCCTGTTTCATTTGTCGGGTGGCGACGCGGCATTAGTGGCGACATTGATGACATCCTTGTCAAAAGATGGTTATTATTCAGCGTCACAATCCTTAAAAGCCACATTTGATGAGGCATTTATCGGCGATAGTTGTGACGATGCCACTGTGTCGAAAACGATTTCTGACATTTGGTCAGCCACGAAAACGCTCATTGATCCCCATACGGCCGTTGCCGTGCATGTCGCTCAAAAACATCTGACGAAGTCGCCCATGTTGGTTGTCTCTACGGCTAGTCCGTTCAAATTTGTGGAATCCGTATCCGATTCTCTGGGGGTCACAGCGCCAACACTAACAGCTCTTGAGGAGTTTACGGAGTTACGTGCCCCTGCCTGCCTACAAGCGCTTGAAACACGCGAGGTACGATTTCAGGATTGCATATCCATACCAAGTATGCCACAAAAAGTGTTGCAATTTCTCAATTTGACGTAAACTTAGGGCAGATACTCCTGCATCTGCCCTATAAGGTTCAATATTGCGTAGTTGCCTTAACTGGATTACATGCCAGACTTTTCGTCGTACGTGCCGCACAAAGTTTCTTGTTTTTTGTGGGCGTTGGGGTTTTCCACCTTGATGCCAGGGGCGTGACAACTGTTGGCTGCACCGTTAAAGCTACAGGTTTTTACATCACAGGAAACGCCTGGTAGTGTGCCATTTAGGGTATGCTCGTCATGTCCAAACATGGTAATTACCTCCACTTAATTGTTAATAGGGAACATTGCTAGTGTCCCCATGTCGGGCATAGTCATGCAGTGTTGTTTCGAAAAGTCGAATCAATTTTTTACATGTCAAGCGTTCCTTTCCATGTGCGAGGAGCGCAAACACGAACGTATTGTCTGTAGAGCATTGCAGCACAGTGCATTGAGCGCACCACGGCGAAGTTGGGAGGTCACATGTCATTATTTGTGATAGGCGATTTACATTTAGCCCTATCAGTTGATAAACCTATGGATATCTTCGGTGCAAGCTGGCAAAATCACGTAGCACGGTTGTCTGAGGGATTTCAACAAGTAGCACCAACCGACACCGTCGTCCTACTGGGCGATCTTTCGTGGGGTCTTTCGTTGGCAGAAGCGCGTGCCGATTTACAATTTATTGATAACCTTTCGGGGGACAAGCTGTTTGTAAAGGGAAACCACGATTATTGGTGGTCAACCGTGCAAAAAATGATGACGTTTTTGCAAGATAACGATTGTCATTCCATTCGATTTCTGCATAACAATGCGTATGTTTACGAAGATATTGCATTGTGCGGCACAAGAGGGTGGTTTTACGAAGAAAAACGAGCGTCGGCTCAAGATGAGAAAGTTTTTTTGCGTGAATTGGGACGTTTACGAAGTTCGCTCAACCATGGTGCGTCCTTACATCCACGCGAAATTATTTGTTTTTTACACTATCCACCCCTATATGAAGGATATCGCTGTGATGAAATTGTCGATATGATGAATGAATTTGGGGTGAAGCGGTGCTACTATGGGCATTTACATGGTGGCGGTCGCGACAAAGCAATTGAAGGTAACTACAAAGGCATCGAATACACGCTAGTATCCGCCGACCACGTCCAATTTTCGCCAGTGCAAATAAAAACAAATTGAAAACTTTTTAGGATATCACGTATATTTGGTAGTCATAACTTGACAAGCGTGGTATAATTGAAAACGTTTACTAATGGGAGGATTTAATTCATGAGTGTAACTAAAGTAGAACGTCTTGAAAATAGTGTTGTCAAAATCGAGGTTTCCGTTGAACGCGAGCAATTTGAGCTTGCGATAGACGCGGCATACCGCAAAAACGTAGCGCGGATGAATGTCCCTGGTTTCCGCCGCGGTAAAGCACCGCGCAAAATGATTGAAAAAATGTATGGCACTGGTGTGTTCTACGAAGACGCGGTTGATTATGCGTATCCTGTTGCCTATCAACAAGCCATTGAGAGTGAAAATCTGGTGCCAGTTGAACAACCTGAAGTGAATATTACGTCTATCACTGAGGATGGTTTTACGTTTACAGCGCAGTTTACCGTGCGGCCAGAGATTACATTGGCGCAATATAAGGGGATCCACGCGGTTCACAGCAAAGCAGTCGTGACAGACGAAGATATTGATGCTGAACTGGAACAGCTTCGCAATCGCAACGCCCGTATGGAGGATTCCAAAACGCCGTTGGCGAATGGTGATACAGCGATTATCGACTTTGAGGGCTTTGTGGATGACGTCGCATTTGAAGGCGGTGCAGGCACAAATTACAAATTGGGCATTGGTTCTGGGCAGTTTATTCCTGGATTTGAAGAGCAACTAATTGGAAAATCCGCCGGCGAATCTACCGATGTCAACGTCACTTTCCCTGAACAGTATCACGCGGAAGACTTAGCAGGCAAAGAGGCTGTGTTCAAAGTAACGATTCACGAGACAAAAACCACCATTAAGCCAACGCTTGACGATGAATTTGCGGGCGATGTATCCGAGTTTGATACCTTAGAGGAACTCAAAAACAGCATTCGTGATCGCCTAATGCACCAACGTGAACATCAAGTGGATGATATGTTTGAAGCCGCCATCATTGATAAAATGCTAGAGGGTTTTGAGGGTGTTGTGCCCGATATCATGGTAGAGGATCAGTTGAGCAGTATCATGCAAGACTTTAGCTATCGCCTGTCTATGCAGGGGATGGAGCTTGCACAGTACTTGCAATTTACGGGTATGACGATTGAAGATTTGCAAAATCAGCATCGTGAGACTGCCAAACGTCATGTGATGTGTGACCTTGCGTTCCATAAGATTGCACAAGAAGAAGGGCTCACCGTCTCGGATGAAGAAGTGATTGACGAGTACAACAAGTTGGCGGAACGCTATAAAATGCCTGTTACGCAAGTTAAATCATCCATTCCTGAGCGTTCCCTTCGTAGAGATATGCTGGCCCTGAAGGGTTCAGAGTTTTTACGTGCCAGCGCAATTGCGGATGAACCAGCCGTTTAGTGCTACAAAATTTGCGTGATAGACGCAATTATTAGCAATTTTTGCGTTATTTTGAGGATAAATTCTTTCAAAATTCTGCATAAAGTATTTGCAAAATAGTGTATACTATGCGAGGATGCGTTGGGTTAGATATTCGTAATATTGGAAATCTGACGCGTTCTCTACGTAGGCAACATGAGAGGGGTATTGTAATGAGTTTAGTGCCAATGGTAGTAGAGCAGACGAATCGTGGCGAGCGTTCGTATGACATTTTTTCACGTCTGCTGAATGACCGTATTGTGTTTTTGGCAGAAGATGTTAACGACACGACGGCGAGCCTTGTTGTGGCGCAGCTACTGTATTTAGAAGCAGCTGACCCTGATAAGGATATCCATTTTTACATTAATTCGCCAGGAGGATCGATATCCGCCGGCATGGCCATCTATGACACGATGCACTTAATCAAGCCACATGTGTCAACAATTTGTGTAGGCATGGCCGCCAGTATGGGCGCATTTTTGTTAGCCGCAGGAGAACCTGGCAAACGTTTTGTGTTGCCAAATGCCGAAGTGATGATTCACCAGCCGTCTGGCGGCGCGCGTGGACAAGCTACTGATATTAAGATTCATGCCGAGCATATTATCAGAACAAAACAGAAAATGAACAGACTTATGGCGCAAATGACAGGCAAACCTATCGAAATCATAGAACAAGATACCGAACGTGATAACTTTTTGACGGCGGACGAAGCTGTTGCCTATGGGCTGGCTGATAAAGTTTTGGTTAAAAAGTAACGATAACTAACATGAACGACTCCCGAGGGGAAAAAATACTGATCTGTTGGAGACTGACATGCCAAAAAATGATGAAAAACGCACAGTGCGCTGTTCTTTTTGTGGTAAGCATCAAGAACAAGTGGATCGCTTAATTGCAGGTCCTGGCGCCTATATCTGTAATGAGTGTGTGCATCTCTGTTTGAATATTCTCGGTGATGGTTCGGACAAGGAGACGCATAATGATGAGATTATGGATACGCTTACCAAGCCACGCGAAATCCATGCCATCTTAGATGAATATGTCGTCGGACAGGAACAGGCTAAGGTTGCTCTCTCGGTTGCCGTCTATAATCACTATAAGCGTATCTTTTTGGGCGAAAATTCCGACGTAGAATTGCAGAAAAGCAATATTCTTATGCTTGGACCGACTGGTTGCGGTAAGACATTGTTTGCCTCGACCCTTGCCCGTATTCTACATGTTCCGTTTGCCATTGCTGATGCGACAACGCTTACAGAAGCGGGCTATGTGGGCGAAGATGTTGAGAATATCTTGTTGCGCCTTATCCAAGCGGCAGACTACAATATCCCCCTTGCTGAGCGTGGTATCATTTATATTGATGAGCTTGATAAGATTGCTCGCAAAAGTGAAAATGTATCGATTACCCGTGATGTTAGCGGTGAGGGCGTGCAACAAGCACTGCTTAAAATCTTAGAAGGCACTATCGCTAATGTGCCGCCTACAGGCGGCCGCAAGCACCCACATCAAGAGTTTATCCAGGTTAACACCAAGAATATTCTCTTTATCTGTGGCGGTGCTTTCGACGGTATCGAAAAAATTGTTGAAAATCGCCTAGGAAAATCAAGTATAGGTTTCGGCGCTGAAATTCTCGGTAAAAAAGAACGCAGCAACAAGGAACTTATGCGCGAAATTCAGCCGCATGATTTACTAAAGTTTGGTATTATACCAGAACTTGTTGGCCGTTTACCAGTCATTGCGCCACTTGGTCAACTTAGCCGTGACGAGATGATTTCAATTTTGACAGAGCCTAAAAACGCGCTCACGAAGCAATATGAAACATTGCTATCGTATGACGGTGTGGAGCTTCAGTTTGAGCGTGATGCACTAGAAGCAGTGGCAGATTTGGCGATTGAACGCGAAATCGGTGCGCGTGGTTTGCGCGCGGTTATAGAAGAAGCCATGACGACAATCATGTATGACATTCCGTCTGACCCTCATGCAGAGCGCGTCATTATTTCGGCAGATACGGTGCGCAAGCACACGCCGCCTGAGGTTGTTCGCAATCCGCAAAAACAGCCTCGCGTTAGTGCTAAGCTACCCAAGGCAACAAAGACAAGCAAACGCGCCAGCGTTTCGTAATACAATCTGTGCAAACATAATCGGACACCGAGTGGTGTCCGATTATGTTGTTTTATGAATGTTTTACTGTACAAACGCTTCGTAAACTGTTATAATACTACTAGTAGCGTTTTGGTGGACACTGCCTAGTAGGATAAGCGCTACGATACATACAGTACACATGAAAGTCTAATGTCAGTCGTATCATAAGAACTGTCACGGAGGTGCTTCATGCAAACCGCTACACGCCCTGATTACGTCACATCTCCGCCACCGCCACCGCCGCAAATCCCCCCCATAAGACAAACACCTGCTGCAAACCACCAACCGATGACGACGGTACAATATGTCGTTTTCTTCTTATTAATGTGCATTCCTTTGGCAAATCTTGTTCTGCTTTGTATCTGGTCATTTTCCGACCAAGTGAACATAAACCGCAAACATTTATCACAAGCGATTCTGTTTTTATTGCTCGTAGCTGGCATCATTGCCCTGTTGATAGCCATTTTCGGATCACTTGGCTTTACGCAATGGCGTATACCAAGATTTTATAATTAGTTGGTAATGTATGGAACAACGTGTATTAGTGTTGACTGAGGCTATGCCGCCGTTTACAGATGGCGTAGCGTCTACCGTGCAACAATATCTTGAGGGGCTGCAATCGGCGGGATTACTGGCTGGTGTGGCTCTGCCACGCAGTTTAGAGGGACAAGACCCTTCCCCCTATCATTTGATAGGGTATCCCACTATCGGCAATACAGGCGACGGGGAATTTCCCATTGGTTTCCCAGTAAGTCGTAAGCTATTGCGCGCCTGTCGCGAGGCGCGACCAACTGTGTTACATGTACATACGCCTTTTATGTCAATGTTATTAGCAAGACGATTGCGCCGCAAACTGCATTGTCCGATTGTGCTATCCTATCATGTTGATTCCGCCATGGATATCAACCGATATGTCAAATCATCATTGTTAAGGCGGTACCTGCATCGGCTGCTCTTATCCAATATCAATGCCGCCGACGAGATATGGATAAGCGACAACGCCGCCGCTCATAAACTACGGGAAATCGGCTATACTGGTGGGTATTACGTGACAGAATCTGGCACAAACCTAAGCGCATGCGAACCTTCGGGCGACCAAATACTTGAATTGCGTGCGCGTTACAATATTTCGTACCAAGAACCCATTCTACTGGTTGCCGAACGTCTCGTATGGCATCCCAATCTGCGACTGCTATTGGATTGCTTGCATACACTGCATAGTAAAGATGTTGGGTTTCGTTTGTTCGTACTCGGCGATGGTCCAGACAGAGCATCAATAGAGGAGACCGTGGCAAGCCTGAGACTTGACGGTTTGGTTCATTTCGTAGGCACGTCGCTTGAAAACGAACGTCTAATTTACCATTGCGCAGATTTGCATGTGGCTACTTCGCCCTACCACTTTGTACCACAGGCGGTGAAGAATGCCGCGCAATGTTCACTGCCAACCCTTGCGATGTATGGCAGTGCCTCGTATGAAATACTTGAGGACGGTGTGACTGGGTTGCACGCGCAAGCCACTGCCAACGCATTAAGTGATGCTATTATGACGGCGCTGGCAGACAGAAGAAACCTACGTCGCATTGGACAACAGGTCAAAATCGAGCTACCGCAAACATGGGTAGAAGCAATGGCGCACAATGTACGCCGCTATAAAACCGTCGTGGCACAATATTGGGAACGTTCGTTCTTTCTCAATCCCAAGCAAGCCGCGAAAGCAACTGCAACCCAAACAGAACTTTCGCAGTCAGCGACATGACGAGTGCCGCGTCTGCACCGATTCCATGGTTTTAGCGGGGCGCATGTTTTTATACCCTTTGATTATCTACATAATGTTGCCCATAATCCCCATCACCCAAGCTTCTTACTAGCGTAACTGACGCAAAGACACAACGTTTCGACCGGTTTCAAAAATAAAAGTCCATTTAGGCAAAATATGTCTGAAAGTTAGTTTGACTTTATACCCTACTTTAGTGTATGATATAAGGAGACAGAACTTTGGCTGACAGGAGGTATCCGCGTGTATAAGACTGAAGATGAAATTTTCAGCCAACACATATCACTGCGACAAACTTTTGCGTATCTGCAAGGAATGTCGGAGCAAATCAAGGATTTTTTTGGTGTGTCGGGCTTTTATAGTGTCACGTTTACAGGCTGTGGTGCGACATACGCACTCGCAAAGTCGGCAGAATTGAGCCTAAAGGTACGCGGTGGGTTAACCAGTATGTCATTTCCTGCTGGCGATTTGACCTTAAACATGCAGTATTATCAAGATATGTTGAATGGAACACTTTTATTTGTGTCCTCGCGCTCAGGGCTAACGTCGGAAGTCATTGCCGCCGTTGAAAAGGCGCGCCGTGATGCTGGCGCGTTGACACTTTCGATGTGTGCCACCAAAAATTCCAGATTATCGCAAAGTGCGGATTTGAACCTCGAAATGCCTTGGATTTTTGACGAAAGCTCGTGCGCCACTCGTTCAATTTCCAATTTGTTTACTGCAAATTTGTATTGCATTGGTTTATTGTCTGGTGATAATAAACTGCTAGATGAGATTAAGACGGCAACAGATAATCAGGAGAACTTTATTGAGCGATATTCAGGAGAGCTAGAGGGCATTGGACAAAGTGGGCTCTTTGATAAAGTACTTGTGTTGGCAGACAGCGAACTCGCGGGTGTTGCAGAAGCTGGCGCGATTGCTATCCAACGCATGTGCCAAATTCCGTCGGCGTATTGTCATATTTTGGATGTACGTCATGGGCAAATCACAATGGTCGATAATCGAACCTTGGTCATCCCTGTTGTGTCGCCACTAGACGATGCCTATCAATGCGTTCTATTTCGCGAGTTAGCGCAAAAGGGTGCGCAGATTTTGACGATTTCTAGTCGCGCTGATAACATCTTCGGGGCTGATTTGAATGTTGTGTTGCCTATGTATGAAAATTATGCAGTGCGCGGCATTCCACTGCTGTTTTGCTTGCAAGCGATTGGCTATTACAAAGCGTTGGCAGACGGTAAGGATCCAGACATTGCGGCCAACTTGACAAACTGGGTACGTATCTAAACGGTACCACCCTCATGATTGACAAATGATAACAAGCCACCTATCAATTGATAGGTGGCTTGTTGGCGTTTATAAAGTTGTCAGCAAAGTCTACACGCGGTAAGGTAATGACACGATCTTGTAAATAGGATAAAACGCCTGCGGGTGTTTGAAATGCAAATGTTATTTGGTGAGCACACAGCGCTTGGGTTCGTTCAGTCTGTCCACGTGTCACACGTCCATACTTGCCGTCGCCGAGTAGGGGATGTCCATGTGCCGCCATTTGTGCGCGTATTTGATGCGTTCGTCCGGTTTCCAATTGACACTCTAGTAAGGCAAAGTCGGCACTAATATGCAGCGTGCGATAATGCGTTATCGCTGTGCGCCCGTTTGGCACAGGGTGTGTCCACACCTCGACAATACTGCTGTCCTCATGTTTTACTAAAAAATCACGGTACGTACCCTGCGCGGGCAGTGGATGTCCATGCACAATACAAAGATATGCTTTTTCAATTTCATGCAGGCGAATTTTTTCGCAGAGAATATCCAAGGCGGCATGTGTTTTGGCGGCTATTACAAGCCCCGAGGTATTGCGGTCAATGCGATGGCATAATTGCGGCATAAATTGGTGTTCTTGCGCAGGCACCCAACTGCCAGTTTGCACAAGATACGCTTGCACATGCGCCAACAAGGTGTCTTTTGCGCCGTAGCTATCCTCATGTACGGACTGCCCGACTGGCTTATTTACGATTACTAAATGCTCGTCCTCATACACAACACAGACATTCGGCTTCTCTATCAGTTGATAGGCTTTTGTGACATCAGGGGCGATAAGCCACTCAGGGCGGTAATACAGGGTGACACAATCCCCGACAGCCAGTTTTGTCGTTGGTGGTTGATGGCGACCATTGAGCCGTACTTTTTGCTGCCGCAAACTTTTTTGTATGAGGGTGGATGGCAAATGTGGTAATACTTTTCCGATAAAGCGATCTAGTCTCATGCCTGCTTCATTGACCCCAACAGTATAGTCTATCATGAAATCCCTCCTCTTTATTATAGTATAGCACTTTTGTGGCTGTAATTCAATAAAGTAACACAGTAGATATGACTTTTATACCAAAATATGAAGTGCGAATCTATTGACATGACAACGGTTTGAGCGTAGTATGTTACGTATACAAAGAAAATGAAATGCGGTACGTTTTTAGATTTGGAGGTGGATGTATGTTTGCATTGCCAACGCAAGAACAGATGCAGGAGACAAAAAAGCCTATTTTACAACAAAATGTTTATCGCACAATGTCGCCCCCAAACGCAACAGGGATTCCCAATCAGATGAAAGCACAGTTTGAGCAGTTGTCTGGTTATTCGTTTCATGATGTGCGCGTGCATTACAATTCGAATAAGCCTGCGCAATTGAATGCGTTTGCGTATACACAGGGCAATCAGGTGTATGTTGCGTCAGGGCAGGAGCGGCATCTTGGGCATGAGCTAGGGCACGTGGTACAACAAAAACAAGGACGCGTGCGACCGACCCGAAGTGTCGCCAGCGTCCCAGTTAACGATGATATAGCGTTGGAAAAAGAAGCTGACGAATTTAGTGTCGTGGTGCAAGGTATGTTTCGACCCAGACGAGAATCAAGTCTGCGTGAAATTGAAAAACAGGGAACGGCAGTTGTACAGAGAGTAGAGAAACAAGTTAAGGAGCTCAGAATAGACGCAGGATTTGCTACTAAACACTTAGTAACAGCAGCTCAACTTGACGAACCAATTGGAAACCGATTTAGCGGGATAAGTGAAAGAACGACTAAGATTTTTGTTACCTCTGAGGCACTATTACTGAGTTTGAATCATGACAGAACAGTCACATTATTGCCTGAAATACGCGGAAAAGCTACGCGGTTTCGTTGCATTAGGACACTGCCCTGCGCGACATCGTCGAGGATACCTGCGCGTGTAGCGGGTGAATTAACGGAATCGTGGGCTAAGATTAAGGCGAATCAGTGGCGTACACAAAAAAAATTACGTTTGGAAGGAAACTATGAACCTTTCGATGCAAGGTCAAATCAAGGTATAAACATTGTTGACCATTATGGAGGAGAAAATTAATACTAATTCTTTGTTGTTATACTAATTTAATTTAAAAACATACAATGTTTTTGAAGTGCACACAGTACACGTGGCGGCTACAAGCGGTCGAAAGGCCGTCAATACGAATTTTTTGCGGCACTGCCTCAAATTCGGCAACGCCGAATGATAAAAATGTTGGAACATTTTTATCGAGGATTTGTATTACTATAAAAGAGTAGGCGTGAACCTACTCTTTTGTTTTGCACTATTTGTGGTCGAAACTTGGATTGTAGGCGTAGAAGTTTTTTGCGTCTAAGTCGTCCTGCACGATACGCAAACCTTCACCAAAACGCTGAAAATGCACTATTTCGCGTGCGCGCAAGAACTTAATCGGCTCAATGACATCAGGGTCATCACAAAGACGTAGTATGTTATCGTAAGTAGTACGCGCTTTTTGCTCTGCTGCTAAATCCTCTGTTAAATCCGTAATCGGATCGCCCTTCGATGCGAAAGTGTTGGCATCAAAGGGAATACCAGCGGCGCTGACAGGATAGATACCCGTGGTGTGGTCAACGAAGTAGCCATCAAATCCTGATTCCTTGATTTGGGGTATCGACAAGTTACGGGTAAGTTGATACACAATGGTGGCAACAATTTCGGCATGCCCCATTTCTTCCGTACCAATATCTGTCAATATGCCGCGTACTTGATTGTAGGGCATAGCGAAACGTTGGCTCAGATATCGGTTCGCCGCACCTAGTTCTCCGTCAGGTCCGCCAGACGGTATTAGGCTACTATGCTATTACTTTGGCATCATCCCTCTACCATACTCCTCCACATGTCCGCATTCACCGCCCCGTCCTGCCAATCGCCCACATGCTCCACTGTTTGCACCTTACACTGTTTGCCTTCAAATAACATTGTCAAACGGTTGCATTTTTCCAATGGCACATTGGTCAATAACAACTGCACCTGCCTATCGCCAATACGCTCCAGTGCTTTGTATACATGCGCTAACTCATGTTCCCTTACACAGCCCACCAGTAGGGCGGTCTCTGTATCCTCACTGCAAAACGCATCCATGTTTTTATCACTCAACACCCCTAAATCATACACTACAACGTCCAGTGCTTCGGTAAGTGCCTCGCTGGATTGCAAAAACAGTGCTGTCCCAAATTGCCAGCCACCCTCTGTAGGTTCACCAATCTGGTGTAGAATCTGCACAAGGTGACCCGATTGATTCGCTTCGACATACGCCGCAGGAACGCCTTGCTCTGCCAACGCTATTACCATTTGCAGTGCCGCAGTGGTTGTGCCGACGCGAGACTGTGTCCCAGCGACAAGCACCTCCATTTTTGTTGACGGCAAACTGGGTCTCTCCGCAGGCTTTTGAAGTGGTCTAGGGTCTTCTTTTTCAGTGACTGCCACCATCGGCGGCAATTCTGGCTTTGACATCCCTTCACAGCTTAGGCATTCCCGAATCTGCTGTTGTACATCCGCCTCGTCCGCAGACAGTACCACAATGTTATGCTGTTCTAATTCATGCAGTTTGGCGCGCAACGCATCCTGTCCCGCGCTCGTGACAAAAATGAGCCGTGCTGTAAATTGCAATTCAAAGTTTTTTATGCTAACGGATAGTTCCTCTGTGCTGTCTTTGAGCGAATCCAGCTCTATGGCAACATACAGCGCGTGACCGAGCTTACGCATGTCCTTTTTACAGAAGTTACTGAAACTAAATTTGCCAGTAAACTTTTGAATTGTAGTTGCGCCCTCAGTTTGCATAAAGTCAAAAAGCTGTGCATGGTTTGTTGTCGATAAGTAAATTGTCATAATTATTTGTCTCCTTTATAAGTTTTATAAGCTTCTTTTGTCATTACCGTCCATTGGTCAGTGACAACGGTTTCCGTCCCAATCGCCACTGTTTCCGTGTCAAACTGACCGTCTTGCGCGAGCAGAAATATACCCACGATTATCGCTGCGACGTAGAGCAACAGTTCAATCATCTTGCGCTTATTCACCATGAGCTGACCTCCGTTTGTACCCTAGCGTCAAAGTTGCTTTGCGATTGCCTATAGTGAGCCACCGTTGTGGACGCGTTGTACAGTGTTGTGATTAAATACGCTCGCATATTTCGTATTTCGGTGTCTGTTTTACCCACCGCGTCTAGCACATACGCGACATGTGCCAGATCTAACGTGGCAAATCGCGCCTTGACATCCACGGTGTGTAGCAGTTCACCGCCAATTCTCATTTTTTGCTTCTGTGACAACAGCACATCGCAAATAACCTCCACCAGTTCGTCCAACAGATCACTGTCATTCGCAGACAATGTTGTCTCAAGTTTGCCGTACCCAATGTTTTTCTGCACCTGCTGTCTGGCAATCTTTCTATCCTGTCCTTTCCACCACGAAGGATGAGAAGGATAGATTTCTAAGTGAGCCACAGGTTCTAAATTATTAATCTCAGGCTTACTCATCTCAGGTTTACTATACTCAGTATTACTAGTGTCGGTTTTTCCGCAGTCTGCACTTCGGTTTTTCCGCAGTCTTGACGTCGGAATTTCAGAAGTCTTGACTTCGGTTTTTCCGACCTCTGAAACAGGGGAGACGATTGTATTTTGCGCCGAAACGACAGTGCGCTCCTGCTCGGACTGATTTCTAACGGCATATTTGGTGTCAGAGGCATTCTCAGACTTCGGTTTTTCAGAAGTCAGGACTTCTGCCTCCTCAAGCGTAAAGTTTTTGACGTAAATTTTGGTGGGACGCCCCTGTCCCTGCTTCACACGCTCGATAAGTCCTGCATTTTTATCTAGCTCTGCCAGTACTTTAATAGCCTTGTCTTTGCCACAGCATAGGTTTGCCATGACATCCTCCAGTGTGAAATATATGTACACGCGCTTTTTATCGTCAATCCAACCATTTTTAAGAGATAGGCTCATACGGTCGAGCATCATGCTATACAGCATTTTTGTGTCACAGGATAAGTCCTTAAACACTGGGCTTGTCAACAATACTTTGGGGACACTGAAATAACTGTGCTTACTTGCTTCGCTAGTGGAAAAATAGGAAAGTGTCATAATGCACCTCATAAAATTTAATCAGCCAATTACCCAAAAGGGGCCGCCTGCGGTGGCTCCTTTTCTTGCTTCTGTGACAATAATATTAGCGTTCCACTGTTCACCAGAGCGTTTCACGCTGACGGGGTCAGCCACCAGCACTTTCCCATCGGACGTAATGCCGCGCAATACGATAAAATGACCGCTACTGGTGAAATGTCCTGCGCCCATGATGGCAATGACAAGCTTGCCCTGTGCCAGAGCGTCCACGACCTTTTGCCATGACGTTCCTACGCCTGTAACAGGAACGCCCCACTCCTTGCACGCCGCTGGCACAAGGCTGTGGTAACTGCCGCCGCCCTCGGCATAGTATCCATGTTGCGCTGACCATTGCGCTACATCAACTGGCGTTACTGCACTTTTGAGACTGGAAATGGCAATAGCCAGTGCAGTCGGACCGCATCCGCTGCGCGCCATTGTTCCCGTCTGACCATAGGGTGACGTTGCCCAACGTTTGTCGCGCTGATTGAAATACACAACGGGTATCACGCTGTCTGTGTAGGTAATGTCGCCTATGTCCAAGCCGACAATATCGTTACCAATTAGCTGTCCTTGCGTTTGTCCATACAAATAGCGTTGCATCATCAACGCTCGCGCTTTTTGTGCTGGGTCAAATGCGAATACGTCCAAAAGCTCGGTAAACGATTTTAGCCGTGAGGTGTAGCCAAAGTGATAGTTGGTGACATATTCGTCCTCGTCCTCTTCATTTTCTTTGGGTTTAAGTGATTCTGATGTGGTAAGCGCCGATTGCCGATTCACCATCTGCTGGGCTTGCTGATAAAATTCTGAAAAATCAAGCGGCTTATCAATATCCGTCCCATAACGAATTTCATAAAGGATGAGCAATTCTTGTACATCCCACTGCACATTGATATCGGAAGTGCTGGTAAACGAACCTTCGCCGAGTGTGATGCCTGCTAGAACCTCTGCTGACGTGTCTTCGTATACGTTTTGTTCAAGGGTCGTAAAATCAACGCCTGACGCTTTTGCCATCTCGGCGGCAATCCGTGCGCCCTCTGGCGTACTATTGTCGGGGAACAGGGCAGCACCCAGCGACAGAATTGGCATAAGACAAAGCATCACGACAATGAGGATAAAAGCAATGACGCCGCCCAATAGTTTGAGCAGCGTCATTCGTGTTTCTTTGTCGGAAGCAGCTGAGGTAAGGATTTTTGTGACCGCCGCGTGTATGGCCATCAGCGACCACCCGCTTTGCCCATGGCATCCAATTTATATTGTGGGAGTTCAAACACCACATGCAGTCGCTTTGCACCGACAATAAACAACGCGTGCTTGCGTTGCTTGGCGACTAATAAGTCCTGTTCCGCATCTGTCAAACCGTATAGTGTGGCTGTCTCTTTGAGATTTTGCCCATCCGCGCCCAGAGTGGGTTGAGTTATAGAACGTAAAGTGGCCATACTTCAATTACAACTTTCCTACAAAGCGGTAATAGATGGTGATGTCTTGCATTATCTGACGTTCAGCGCGGCATCCGTTATGTATAATTGTCCGTTGCCCAATTTCGATTCGCTCTATCAACTCATGCAAAATGGGTTGTGTCAGCTCGTCAATGTCAGCGTATTGCCCGATGAGCCGCAACCACTGCTCATACTCCGCAGTATGATTAGTCTCTTTGACTAGGTCTGCCTTGAGTATAGACACTTTTTCTTCAAGTTGACTTTGCTCTAACTCGTAAGTGGCGGACATCTTGAAAAACCGTTCCTTATTGATAACACCTGAAACATTGTCCTCATATAATCGCATGAAGAGTGTATCTAAGTCGCTACTCCTTTTTTGCGCTTTTTCCAACTCGTCGGCGATTGTGTCACGCCAATCATTGTTACGAATGCCTACTCGCTCAATCAAGCTGGAGACAAGTGTTGCTTGTTCATCTGCCGTCATATGGGCGTGCTGCTTGATCTGCTTCAACACGAGTTTGTACAGTGAATCATAATTTGTCAAATGATTGGTGCAAAATGCAGTGCCATTTCGAGCATACCCCGAGCAGCATAAACTCTGAAAATTTTTCTCGTACCCTTTTTTATACTGCATAGCATATCCGCAGTCTGCACATCGGGTAATCCCAGCAAATAGATTGACGCTCCCTCTCGGCGGACGCATCCGCCCCGTAAGCTTCAGCTGTACGATGTCCCAAAGCTCTTGGTCGATGATAGGCTCATGGGTATTGTAGTGTACAACCCAATCACTTTTGTCTTTCAAAATAACTTTTTTCATTTTGAAAGACATCTTTTCTGTTTTGCCCTGCGAGAGGTGTCCCAAATAGGTCGTGTTTCTAAGCAGGTCGCAGACAACCTGATCTGACCAGAGGTGGCTCTTTGTGTATGATTCACAGGGGATATGCGTGTATTGTGTAGAACGATAGACAGCAGGTGCTAAAATGCCCTCTTCGTTAAATAGGTTCTTAATTCTGCGACTGCCGTACCCAATGGACGCAAGATAAAACATTCTTCTCACAATTGCAGCTGCTGGTTCATCCACAAACAGTTTGCCTTTGTGCTGGGGGTCTTTCTTGTAGCCGAATGGTGCAAATGCGCCAAAGTAGAAACCGTTTTTTTTCTTTAGGTCAAAGGCAGATTTCACTTTACGAGATGTGTCACGAGCCACCATTTCATTGAGAATGTGTCTAAATGGAGCAATGTCATTGTCATCGCTGTCTGAATCAAAATTGTCATTTACAGCAATAAAGCGTACCCCTTTGGTCGGGAAATAAATCTCCGTTAGCTCACCTGTAAGTATGTAATTTCGCCCCAAGCGAGATAAGTCTTTGACAACAACCGCATTTACTCTTTCAAATTCGATGTCTTGAAGCATTCGCTTAAAAGCTGGACGTTCAAAGTTTGTTCCTGAAAAACCATCGTCAATGTACACAGCATAGATATCCCAAGACCGTTCACTCACATAATTGGTCAGCATAGCCTGTTGATTTTGAATACTTTCTGAGACGCCAGTAGTTTCGTCATCTCTCGAAAGTCTGCAATAAATAGCGACACTGTAATTTGCCGCCGCTTGTTTCTTCACTTAAAAAACCTCCTAGAAGAAACAATGGAGAGGAAACTTGAATTTTCCTCTCCATTGTAGTGCATTTTGCAGCTATATTCAAGCGGTAGTCCTATTGCACTGTTCTAAAATGTTTTTTTCGATGGCGACACGCAATATTTCCGTGGCGGTTTTTTCACCAGAAAAAGCAGAATGTATCTGAAAAATAGTATTGCCAATGCAGATTTTGCTGTCGGTCATTTCTTTGGCAGTGTTTATCTCAATCATGGGGATTCCTCCGTTACATTTTTTGGAATTTCTAAATTTGCTAAAAATCTTTTCATATCCTCGACTGCTCTATGCTCATGTTCGCCTGGTTGACCTATGCCACATGCCATTTGGACAGACTTGCGCCTTGGCTCTGAACTCGGGACAGAACTGTCACCCGAATCCCGTTGCCCAGTGCGTGCATAAAAACTTACTTTACTTTCATTTACTTTACTTTTATTAATAGCGACACTTTGTGGGACATGTTGTGAGACACTTTGTGGGACACCTTGTGAGACGGTTTGTGCGACAAAATTATACACAGATTTGTCGCACAATGAAATCAAAGTGTATTCCGCGCACTGGTTTCCCTTTCGGCTTTTCCAAATAATCAAGCCCCTTTGCGTTAATTTATTACGCGCCCTTTCGACTGCTTTTTTGTTTAACCCTGCTTTCACCTCAAGGGAGGATATAGCGACAGAGAATTCATGCGGCCATCCAGCGTTATTTGCTATGGCAAGCAAAGCGTGCCATAAAGCAATACTGGATGAATCCAGTTGAATTGAATCTATTTTGCTATAGAAAGCAACTAATTCGGTTAAGTAATTCATCATTTGCCTTTCATTGTTTAAACTAATTTGTAAAATGCAAGTAAAATATAGTGGCGACCGTGTGCGTCATACATGACTGGGTTAATACAAAGATGCTTATGGGAGAGAAAGCTTTCTCACCCCACAAGCATCTCACGCCACATAATTTCATGTGCTTCTGCGTCCTGCCAATCACCAACTCGCTCCACCGTCCGCACTTTACAATGTTTGCCCTCCAGAAGCATCGTCAGACGGCTACTCTGATGTGATGATACATTTGTTAGTAGTAACTGCACCTGCCTATGCCTAACACGCTCCAATGCTTTGTAAACATGTCCTAGCTCATGTCCCCCTGCGCCGCCAACCAGTATAGCGGTATCAGTGTCTGTACTACAAAAAGCATCTACGTTGTCATCGCCCAACACACCGATATCATAGACAACGACGTTAACAGTGGGAGATAATATATGTTCAATATGGCAATATACCGCGGTGTTTATTTTCCATACTGTCTCGTCATTTCTGGTTACATTCCGTTCAGACATTAACTGTGACAAATGCCCTGAATCGTTGACTTCCACATAGGCGACATGTAGTCCACTTTTAGCCAACACAGTCACCATTTGCAGTGCTGCCATAGTCGTCCCCACACGGAACTGCGTGCCAGCTACAAGCACCTCCATCTGCTTTGTCGGTAGTGGCGGCTCAATAGGTGCTATAATTTTTGTCGTTGTCACCATCGGCGGTAAGGCTGATTTCGCCATCCCTTCACAGCTGAAGCATTCTCTAATTTGTCGTTGCACATCCGCCTCATTCGCCGACAGCACTATAATGTTATGCTGTTCACATTGATGTAGCCTAGTACATACCTCATCTTGGGTCGCAACAGTTACAAAAATGAGTCGGGCTGTGTATTGCAACTCAAAGTTTTTCACAGTAGTCAGCAGTTCCTCCAAGTTGTCTTTGAGCGCAGCAATCTCAACCGCTACATACAGCGCGTGTCCGAGCTTCCGCATGTCCTTTTTGCAAAAGTTACTGAAAGAAAATTTTCCTATAAATTTCTGTATGGTCGTCAAGCTCTCAACTTGCATAAAATCAAAAAGCTGTGCATTGTTTGTTGATGATAAGTATATTGTCATTATTATTGTCTCCTTAATCTGGTTTATAGGTTACTGTGCTTTCCTCCATCAATCCACAGGCAGTGGGCCGACATGCCAATCATCCAACACCGTGCCGCCGTCGATATTCACAAAGTCACTGCGGCGGACGCTCAACATTCCTGCTGGTGTCCAACAGTCGATAACCTCCTGAATAATCGTGTAGTCCAGTCCATCTGGATACCACCATGGTGTGAAGTGTACAGGGTCATCATAATGAGAGTACCAATTGTTGCGTAGCCTAAAGTCTGTCTGCAAGCCTGTTCTTGTCGGCACAGACACACGCCAGTAGTCCTTGTACAAGAAGTCGGGGTAGTAAGACAGCGCGTTCTGCGCCCCTGTAACGTGACTGACGGGGGCGTTGGTGATCACATTGGTGCTACATTCGACGGTCATGCCATAGCCGCTTTTCATGGTTTTGGTGTCCCTATCAGCAGAGGGACATCGTTCGTCAATGAGTACCTTCATGTCTGCGGTTAGCGTGGCGGTATAACTGGTAAACGTATATGCCCAATCGCCGAAGTCTTTCCATTCCTTAATCTCGGTGTAGCCGTCCTTTTCATTGCCAGTGTACCGACCGGTGCCAACATACCGCCAGTCGGGTATCCATACAGCCGACCAAATGCCCCATGAAGCATTGTTGGCTAATGATTGGGTGTAAGTGTTTTTGGTGTAGACGTATTTGCCTAAATCCTTGTATGCCCCACGGTCAACGGTTACGCTTTTGAGCTGCCACGCACCCTCCCAATGGCTGTTATCAATTTGGATAGTTTCCATGTGAGAGGCGGTTTCGTAAATCATTAAGTCATAAATGAGATTAATGGGCCATGGACCATCCACATGGTTTTCAACCGTATAGTAGCCAAAAAACAAACCACCAACACTCGATACGTTAGCAGTTATATCCCAAACCCACCTATCTGCATTCATATTAAATGTTCCAGAATGACTGACGTTACCTACAGGAACTACACCATTAGTTCCAAACTGGGAAGCAATCGCACTGCCGATTAAATGACCACCGTGAGTGGTGTCAATAACCGAACTTGGATTGGTATTGAGAGTAGCAAAGCTGACGTCCCAATATTGTCCTAGTGGCTCCCATGGTCTGCCCCTATGCCTAATCTTAAAGTTCCAAGTCTTTTCATGCACCTCGACCGTTACCCATTTTTTCTCCTGCACCCATTTCGCCATGGGATTCCAAACAGGCTGTTGTTCCGTTACCACATTGGGTACCCATTGAATATTTGGCTGCCATGTGCTGGTGACAGCACCCTGCGCCGCCACTGCGACAACAGGGGCTTCGGGGATGTCGGGCTTTGTCCAAGTGGGATACGGTCCTTTCGCAGGACTTTTGTCCTT
>JAVBKJ010000087.1:0-11729 GCA_031554075.1 Oscillospiraceae bacterium
TGGAAGCAGTCCAGGATGTTATTTTGGTCGCACACGAACAGCATCCTAAACTTCTTATCGTTGATGACAAGGAAGAAAATCTTCAAGTACTACGAGAATTGCTTCAACCTGTTGGTTTTACAATTTCGGAGGCGCGAAACGGAAAAGAAGCGACTGACCTCTTTAAAAGCCAACCCCTAGATTTAATTTTGATGGATATGCGTATGCCTGTTATGGACGGATATGAGGCCTCAACCAAAATTAGAGAAGATAAGGATCATCCTCAAATTCCTATTATTGCGTTAACGGCAAGTGCTTTTGAGGAAGACAAGGAACGTATTTATGCCACAGGAATTGATGATTATGTTAGAAAGCCCTTTCAACGGCAAACCCTTTTTAGCGCCATAAAAAAACACCTCAACATTGATTATATTTATGACGATGATGCCGTGGCAGATATCCCTATAAAAGAGTCTGATATTAATTTAAGTGCGGTGCCAACAATGCTGGCTGATAGCTTAGCCGAAGCGGTTAACACGGCTGATTTTAATGAAGCGCTTGAAGTTTTAGACAACATGAAGGAATTTTTAGCTGCAGGTGAGTTTAGCCTGATGAAATCATTGATAGAATCTTTTCAATATGAGAAAATTTTTGAAATTTTGAGTCGAACGTTGGGTAATACTAATTCTTGATAAAAATGTGCCACATATGATTTATGCGGAGAGGTCAAACATGACCCCTCCGCATTTGTATTTGTCCCCGTATTTATATTTCTTCCATCTTTATTTGCGTCTCTAGGAGAGAAATGTTTTTGCGCATATGGGCGGTGGTTTCTCTGGAAATGCGTCCATTTTCATACATCGATTGTATGTTATCACGTTCAATCTGAAAGGCGATGGCCGCAATATCCTCAATTCTGGTGACAGCAGTATCGGCGCGCATGTCAGTCACAGGGTCATATAGCCTGTTTTTCATCGCAACGGCATATAATTCGTAGTCACTAATCGCTTTATGAATCGCGGGGGTGGGCTTCGTTTGCTTTAGTTCTTTAAGCTTCTCTAGCACAAACGCTTGATTGGCACTTCGCAAGGCGCCCATTTGCTCCAGATTCGTCTGCTTATGTTTGTTCGTGGTGCGGAAACGAACAAACCGCGCCAACCGCATCGTATAGTGCTTCATTCTGAAAAAGGAAAACCGATGTTTGTTAATGCCAACAATCCTATCGAGTATTTCTAAATATTGCTTCGCGGTAGCACTATCAACCTGCCCCTGTTCCAGCAGGGCGTTGGTATTGTCCCGTTCCCACGCAAGGGTTTGTAATTTCAAACTTCGCTCGTCTGCCTTCTCCAAACCATTTCTTAGGTGCTTTTGCTGTAACGTGGCACTACGGCTATTGTACTCACGAATCACCTGACTAACCGCAACACGATTTTCATTAGACACAAGCTCGGTTAGCTCCATAATCACACTGTGATAAATCTCCGCACACGCCGTTTCTTCGTCTTCAAACGTACTTTCGGTCGTTGTATTCTTAAACAGCAACGGCAGCAGGAAGTTCGCGATTAGTAGCGTGCAAAGAATGACACCAGACGCGATAAACACAATTAAATCACGCTCTGGAAAAAGGCTATGATCGCCCAGCACAAAAGGGATGGACATAGCCGTCGCCAGCGTTACGGTACCTCTCACACCACTTAGAGCGATGATGGCGCTCGCTCTGACCTTCGTGAGTTTGCGTTCCTCGTCAGCATAATACTGGCTGCGAATCGTAACCAGTGACCACAAGAATCGAATAAACAGCAGGGCAACGGTGAATGCCAAAATGCAGATTACGATTGTCGCATTATCAACATCTGGGTTGTCCCAAACGACTTGTATGATGCTTGGCAACTGCGTCCCCAGTATCAAAAACACAAGACCATTTAGGGTAAAGGAAAGAACCGACCAAATGCTGTTGGAGGCTAGGTTTAGCCTCACCATTTCCGGATTTAGCCGTTTCTTGGCATTCGGCTGCGCAATGCCGCAAGCAACAACGGCTAGTATGCCGCTTACCTCAATATACTCAGCAATCATATACACTAAAAATGGTGTTAACAGCCCTACAAGAATATGTAACGTCACATTTTCGATGCCCAACGAGCGAATCCAAGCTACAAATCGATACTTCAAGAACGCAAACACCAAGCCGAGCAACATACCGCCGATAGCCACAATGGCCAGCCTCATGCCTGCATGTGCCAACGAAAACGCGCCAGTGACCATGGCTGCCACCGCAAATTGGAAGCCCACAATGCCCGACGCATCGTTAATGAGCGCTTCGCCTTCTAAAATACCCATGATAGAGTGCGGAATGCGTATTCTGTTTGCAAGGGCGCTAACAGCGACCGCGTCTGTGGGCGATAATGCGGCCGCCAACGCAAACGCCGCCGCAATCGGGATGGACGGAATAAGCAGATTCACCAAATAGCCAACCCCGAGTATGGTGATAAAGACCAAACCAAACGCTATTAACATGATGGGCTTGCGGTACGTCCATAGTGCTTTTTTATCCGATAGCATTCCGTCATTGTACAGAATGGGCGCGATAAACAAAATGAAAAACAATTCTGGATTAAGCTGTAGCGTAAAATCCAGCGGTGTTAGGGCAATCACAATCCCTAGCACAATTTGCACAATGGGTGTGGAAAAGGAGGGGAAAAAGCGATTTATCAAATTCGATATCAATATAGCCGCCAACATAATAATAATATAGTAAAATAACGACATAAATAATCCTTAATTTCCTTCTGTAATGTTGGGCAAGTACATAAGAGCGTTGCGCCGCCCACTGCGCGCTACGCTTAGTATACCATACATCGGCTGTCGACAGACAGCATACAGCGTAGCTGTCAATCGCAACGCGATTGGATGTAGCCGTCAATGTTCTCTCAGGCGTCGGAAGCTTCGCTTCCGCTAACGCCGTGAGGTTATTATACCATAAAAAGCTGTCGTAAGACAGCGGGCGACACAGTCGCGCAAGCGCATGCTTGCTTTTTAGCCGTCAATAAACGTAACGCCGCCCTCTGGGCGTTACGTTTATTATACCACCAAAATGCCCTCTACACAAGAAGCCCCCCAATGTAGAAGCTACCTACATCAGGGGGGCATGAATCGTAATCATCGCGGTCTATGATTTGCAGCAAAAATGACACACCGTTCGTTTCACTCCTGCGACGCACACCAGTTACACACGTTGTAAGGCGGCAATGGCTTCCGCATTGGTGAGCAAAAAGAACACTTGTGTGCCACGATTCGATTCATAGATAAAATCGCGCAACGCCTTGCTGTCGTAAGTCGAAAAGTCGCCAACAATGCCAAGCTTCATTTGATAGTTTGTGTACTTTTGCAATATCTCCCCTGCCAAGGTCGTCTTGAGGTCAAAAAACGCCTCACAGAAACATGCCTTGGGCAGTACCATGCGGTCGCATTCGTGATAGTAGCGCACTGTTGCCATTAAGTCCAGTGCCTCCTGCGCTGTGTTTATGAGTATTTCAGAGCTTTCGATGATGGCGACATTGCCTTCCATTCGAATATCCATGTCACATCTCCTTGTAAGTATTGTGTCCTCTCGACCGCCTACACTTGGTAATCACGAACGTCTCGACCCATAAAAATAACGGAGAAGTATTCGCGCACCCAGCCTGCGATTGCCAAGTACTGATAGGGCGGTGGCACGGACAGACCGTAGGCTCTAACCCCTGCTTTGTTGAGCAGTGAC
The DNA here is from genome assembly GCA_031554075.1 of Oscillospiraceae bacterium. GTDB lineage: Bacteria > Bacillota > Clostridia > Oscillospirales > UBA929 > WRMG01. The sequence continues at coordinate 3,737 of JAVBKJ010000087.1, forward strand.
TTCGCACGGAATAAGTGAAAATCGTTGGTGCAAACCACAATAGACTCGCCCATGGGTGTCGATAGTCCGTTTTCGAGACTGTAGTTTTCTATTACCGTAAGCGAAAATTTAATATTCTCGCCCGTGTTGCGCGATTGATTTTCTTGCAAAATCTTCTCTGGTGCGACCCCATGGTCACGCAAATAACGGAACATAGCCTCCGATTCTGGAATGTCCTCTCCTACCCCTTGCCCGCCAGATACCACAATGGTGATGAGTGGGTGCGTGCGAACATACGCAAGTGCGGCGTCCAGTCTGCCCTGTAAGGAGAGGGAGGGCGTTGTGCCGCGTATGCCACAGCCTAACACGATAAGATATTCGGCATCCTGCGCATCTTTTACAAACACATCTGTTTTACACTCGGACGCTATCACGATTTCAATCACAATAAACGATAGACAAAACAGGGCGGCGCAGACAAGCCATATTTGCCGCAACAGCACAGACGTCTTAGGAAATATGCCGCGGAGAATCAACACGCAAAGCAAGCCATACACAGAAAGGGCCACGGCGGCACAACGAAAGAGAAGCACGACAAAACTAGCCCCACTCCAATTAGCACCCACAATCGAAACCAACAACAAGACGAACACAAGACCCCAGGCCGCATATGCTTGCAATCGCAGGTAATAAAGATTTTTAGGCATCTGCCATTTGCTCCGCCAAAGTTTCATAATCGGCATACAATTTCTCCCTTTGTGATTGTAGCATTGATTGTGTCTCTAGTAATTGCAGTAATGTATCTGCGTCTGTGGCGGCAAGGACAAGCTGTTCTTCTAACGCATGCAGTTCGGCTTCCAATGCTTCAATTTGCTTTTCAAGGCGTAACGCTGTTTGTTCTTGTTGCCGTTTTCGTGCCAATGGCGACGTGTTTTGTCGCGCAGCGCCACCCTTTGGCGTGGGCGCGTTGTGTGTGGCGCTTGACGTTGCATTTGCAACGCTTTGCGTGGCTGTTGCAACACCGCGTGTTGCAACAGGGGTTGTGCGCGCGGCAAGTGCTTCGCGAAAGGCGGCGTACGTTCCTTCAAAATCCCAAATCTGCCCTTGCTCCAGCCACCAAACCCGTGTCGCAAATTGTTCTATAAAGTAGCGGTCATGCGATACGAATAAGATCGCTTGATCAAAATCATCCAACGACGACTCAACCCATTCCCGCGACGCAATGTCCAGATGGTTCGTAGGCTCATCTAACAACAATAGATTCACACTGCGCCCCATGAGCAGGCAAAGCATCAGACGGCTACGCTCGCCACCCGACAAGGCCGACACAGTATCAAACACCTTGTCGCCTGTAAAATGAAACGCCGCCAGACGGTTGCGCGCACGGTCGGGTAATAAGTCTAGCTCATACAACATCGTGTCAATCAGCGTACGTTCAGGATGGGCAAAGGTCACGGTTTGGGGTAGATATCCTGCCTTCACCGATGGTCCTTGCCATACGTTGCCTTCCTCTGGCAATAGTTCGCCCGTTAGCAGTTTCAGTAGCGTACTCTTACCCGTGCCGTTGTCCCCCAACAGGGCAATGCGCTCGCCGTTTCGCATTGTGAGCGACACGTCCTGCAATATCTGCGTTTGCCCAAATTGTTTGGCAATGCCTTTTAGGCGAAAGATATCGTCCGCTTGAAAGTCCGCCGCGGCAAAGTCACCCTTGTAGGCTCGCTCGATACGCGGACGATCGGTTTTTAGAATGCGGGCGGCCCGTTTCTCCATGGAAAACGCGCGCTTATGCAGTTTGGCGTTTTGCCCTGCCCAGATGTGCATTTGCTTGGCAGCGGCGGCAAGCTTCTCGTGTGCTTGCTGTTCCTTTTCGTACAGACGTTCCTGCTCTAGGCGGCGTGTCTCACGCTCTGTTACATAAAAGCTATAGTTGCCGCTATAAAAGGCGGCCTTGCCTTCCTGCAATTCAACAATGCGTTTGGCGAACTTGTCCAGAAAAAAACGGTCATGGGAGACTGCCAGCACAGTTCCCTTAAAGGTTTGCAGGTAGTCCTCAAGCCACTCACAGGCACGTAAATCCAGATGGTTCGTTGGTTCGTCTAGTAGCAACAGTTCTGTTTTACCAAGGAGCAACCGTGCCAGATTAATCCGCGTTTGTTCGCCGCCCGACAGCTTCGACATAGGACGCGCCAGCAGTGCCGCCGATAACCCTAACCCATTGCAAATCCGCGCTAGTTCCACCTCGATGGTAAAGCCACCTAGCAACTCATGCAAATGGGAAAGTTCGCCGTACTGTTTCAGTAACGACGCGTTGTTTTCTGATAACTGTGGTTCCAAGCGACGTAACTGCTCCTCGAGTTCTGTCACACGGGCAAACGCCCCACGTAACACTTGCTCGGCGGTTGTTCCCTCTGGATACACAGGCAATTGACTAAGCAACCCCATTTGCGCACGGTGGGGGACAAACACCTGCCCTTTGTCTGGTAACTCTTGCCCTGTCAGGATTTTAAGAAGTGTTGTTTTACCAGCACCATTCGCGCCGACCAAACCAACATGCTCCCCAGACACGACACTAAAGGACAGTCCACACAAAACGGACTGCCCCCCATAGCCTTTGAAAACCTGTTGGACGTCGATCTCAATCATAAAGTCGTGTAATCTTGACGCGTTCTATCGCTTTCAAAAAACAGCGCAATGACGTTCGGTCCTGCATGTGCACCAACAACCGCACCACAGAGATTGATAATCACATCGTCGATGCCAAATCGCCTTGCAATCATTTCCTTGAGCTGTTGCGCTTCTGCTAAACAGTTGCCATGGCAAATGGTCACACGATTCGGCACAGCGCCTGTTTGGAGAATTTTTGCCATATTGGAGACAAACGCGTCAATCGAGGCCTTGCGACCGCGCACCTTACTCTGCATTTTTAACGTGCCATCGGGCGCAATCCATAGCATGGGCTTCACACCCAGCACCGAGCCAGCAACAGCGGAAATGCGCGAAACGCGCCCACCACGATGCAAAAACATGAGGTCATCGACGGTAAACAACGAAAACAAGCGATGCTTTGTTTCTTCTAGGTAATCAAACACTTGGGTGATGCTTGCGCCTGTTGCGGCCTTCTGCGCCGCTAACACCGTCAAAAGCCCTTCGCCCAGCGTGGCGTTAAGGCTATCAACGACCAACACCTTGCGGTCAGGGTACGCTTCCATAATTTCAGTTGCTGCACCGCAGGCATTGGCGTATGTGCTAGAAATACCACTACTCAGGCAAATAAACAGGCTGTCTAAGCCTTTTTGCGCCTTCTCTGTAAATACATCCAAGAATACACCGCGGCTAATCTGCGATGTAACAGCTGTCTCGCCTGCCGCAAGACGGTTATAAAAATCATCGGCTGATAAAGATTGCCAATAGTCCTCGACATACGCATCCTGCCCCAAGGTAAACGACATGGGCAACACCGTAAGCGCGTGTTCAGTTATAGTTTCTATTGGTAAATCACAACTTGAATCAACAAGAATGTCAAAAGAACGCATTCTACACCTCTCATTCCGCTGGGCGGTTTCATGGGTGTTATTATACACCCTGTTTCGCAAATTTTCAAGCACTTGACAACAATTACCTTCTTTTTGGCAAAATTTACGCTCCCTTTAGAAAAAATATGCCATTTTTCTGCGTCCCACGCTAATGCAAAGGGGCGGCATTCGGCAAATATAGTACGCCGTCTTGATAGCAAATTTGCATAGTTTTAAGCACAGTGGGCACAGTATCCGCCGCCGCGCCTGCCTCATGCGCTACGTATGTCACCCAGATAATGCCGTCCCGCAGTGCTACATCCAGCACCTGCACCCTGTCGCCAAGAGGGATAGCATTTGTGCCATAGACGACCTGTCGCTGCTTGGGAACGGCCGCGGCGATGTAGTAATACACAGCGTCGCCGCCGTGGCGCTGTTCCAGCAGGACAGCGGCGGCGTTCGGGATATCACCCAGTGTGCCTTGGCTTGGCACCTGACGAATTTCCGTCAACATCGTGTCTTGTTTTGTTAGCCCCGTGCGGAACACATTGCGCCCCTCTGATAGCTGTATCGCCAGCCCTTCCACTTGATAGGTAATGTCTAGTGCGTAGCAAAGTGCTGTGCATTGCGTGCCACAGCTTGACGTTTGCGCCCTAAGTAACGAGACACCAAGTGCCAACACCGTCAACCCGAGCAACACCGCCATCCCATTTCGCTTGAACCATACCATAGAAATCCTCCCCTTTGTTTTCTACAGCGTATGTGACGACGAGCAACTATAGTACAAGCCGTGACGAAATATGAAGATTTACTTGCTAAGCCGTTCCAAATGATGTATAATATTGCTTGTTGTATCCTCTTTGAGAAGGTGCTTGCCATCAGAATTTTCAACAAAACTCATTGGAATGACAGCATTTGTCGGAGTGCCTTCATCAGCGTTGACATGTAATAATGCGGCTCTGTCATATCAATGTAAAAGAGGTGTAGGGGTGAGTGAGTTGGGACGAAATCAAAAACAGAGCAAAAATGTAATGCCGTTTGGCTTGACAAGTAAGGTGGTTCTTGCAGGCTTTCTTACAATGCTTGTGATGATTATTTCTATGGTGATTTACTTTATGGGACCGTATCGTAGCGAACGACTAGCACACGAAGAAAATGTGCAACTAGCCCGCGCCATGAAAATGTCCAGCGTCCTGTACACCGTACTGGCATACATACCCGAAACAACGCTCGACTGGGCCTCTTGGGATGATACTTACAACTTTGCCATTGGTGAAAACCCCCACTTCGAGGCACAAAACTACGCTGTATCACCACTCGATATATATGATATCAACTTTTTTCTCATCATGGACAAAGACAAGCATGTCATTAGCCAGCTTGAGGATTATACTTCGGGGATTAATGTGTTGCCGCTTGCCGCGGAGCTTGCCAACATGGTCAACAATAACATGATGACGCAGTCTCAGCCCTCCCCCAACGCTGCCCAAGTGGCGGGCTTTGTTTCCTATGAGGGTCGCGTTTACTATGTCTGCGCCAGACCCATTTTGAACTCAACCGAAACGAAAAACAGCGGCGGCGTGTTACTCATGGGGCGCGAGATATCACAATTTTACCTAAATACACTACTAAAAAAACATTTTGCAGAAGCCTTGCAATACCAAGTTTTGTCCTCCGATCAGATATCCCTTTCAGAGAAGATGCGAGCTGCCCTAAACAAAGATGGCACAGTGGTAGACCTATCTGTCTCCTTAGGCATTGCCGACACCTTTGTCCAACAAACGGATATCTACGGGGATGCCAGCATTGCGGTGCATGTCCAAGCTAGAATGGAAGATTTCCAAGCCTCTAGCAAGCAAATTCATGGGTTTCTGCTCGTAGCGGTTGCTATGATTATAATTTTAATGATGGCGCTGTATGTTAGCATACGGAAACTAATCCTAAACCCACTCAAATTATTAACAGAGCAAGTCGCAGGCGTAACCGAGAACAGTTTGGAAGCCATTAAGCCCGCTATGTTTCGCGATAAAGAGTTCATAACCCTTGCTGAGTCTGTTATCCATATGGTGGATACGATAAACTACAGTGCCGCCATGTTGCAAACTTCGAATGAGAATTTGCGCGTCTACTCCCAAGCGATTCGTTCCGCCTACGATGAAATTGTCATTTTCACCGTCGAGGGGATCATCGAATACGTCAACCCTGCCACAGAAAAAACCTCTCCCTTTGCAACAGGTGAGTATATCGGCAAAAAAGTACTTGACTGCATAGAAGAGGAATACCATGCTGAGTACTATAAAGTCATGGCGAAAGCGAAGCACTGCGAGTCGTGGCGCGGCGAATTACCGCTGTTACAGCAGCATAATGTATACCATACCTACGAAGTGTCGGTGTCCCCTATTATGGATGCAGGCGGGATTTGCGACCATGTTGTTGCGATTTTGCGCGATGTGGATGAACAGCGGCGCATAAGCACCAAACTGACAGAATTTGCGCAGTATGATGCCTTGACCCATCTTCCAAACCGTCGCTATTTTTCGGAACTGTTTCAAGAGCGCAAGGCGGAAGCGCGCGAAATGGGTCAACTGATTTGCCTCTTCTTTATCGACCTAGACGAATTTAAGTTTGTAAACGACTCATATGGCCACAATGTCGGTGATTTACTCGTGTGGGAAATTGCCCAGCGGCTGTTGCAACATCTACCGGAGAATACAGTTCTATCGCGTGCGGGCGGCGACGAATTTTACATCATGGCGTACAATTTGTCTCCTGTTGACGAAGCGTATCCGATTGGACAATTGATACTAACGCTGATGCGCGAAAGCTTTTTTATAGAAGGACATACCATTTCCATCGGCGTTTCCATTGGTTCGAGCGTGTATCCCACAGATGCCACCGACCTGGATTCGCTCCTTAAAAATGCGGATATGGCCATGTATGAAGTCAAGGCAACAGGCAAGCACAATTATTGCCAGTTTGATGTTTCCATTGCCAACAAAGTGCTCCAGCAGGTATCCATAGAAGCAAAATTGCGAGATGCCCTGTTGCAAGATTGCAGAGAGTTTGTAGCGTTCTATCAACCCAAAGTTGACCCTGCCCGTAATCGCATTGTGGGCTGTGAGGCGCTTATACGTTGGATTACGCCAACAGGCATGATATCGCCTGACCAATTTATTCCCGTTGCAGAACGGACAGGATTGCTCTGGGAGCTTAGCCGTCACATGCTCAAGATTTCCGCCAAATTTCAGCAAACATTGGCCTCCATCGGCTATCATTTACATGTTTCTGTGAATATGTCGCCGCGCGTGATGCTCCATCCCGAATTTATGCAAATTGTCGAGGAATCCATCAGCTACGCTGGCATGAACCCCCACAACTTGGATATAGAAATCACAGAGGAAACGTTGGCGCTTGACGTTGTGTCCCTAGGGCAGGTGATAGCAAAGCTTCACGCTAAGGGCATTAGCGTCACCATTGACGATTTTGGTACAGGGTATTCCTCTATTGGTTACTTCAAAAAGTTTGCGCTCGATAGGCTGAAAATCGACAAAAGCTTTATCGATGGGCTGCCAAACGATGGCGATAATGTCACTATCGTGGAATCCACGTGGGCTATGGCAAAGTCTATGAAGCTGCTTGTTACCGCTGAAGGTGTCGAAACCGCCGAGCAAGTTGCGTATTTGCGCGATTTAGGCATACACGAGTTGCAAGGCTACTATTTTAGCAAGCCATTATCCGAACGTGATTTCATAGCATACATATCAGAATTTGATAAAAGCAAGGGAGAAACACTGTGAAATACAGATTAGACGCTGTTTCTGGGCAGCAATTATCCGCCCTTGGTATGGGCTGTATGCGCTTTCCACGCAAAGTCGCGCAAATAGATATGGAAAAGTCCGAGCAGCTCATTGTCAAAGCGGTCGCTAGTGGCATCAACTATTTCGACACCGCCTACATATATGGCGGCAGTGAAGAGGCCTTGGGCATCATTCTTGAAAAGCAACAGCTGAGAGACAAGATATTCCTAGCCACAAAACTCCCCCTGATGAAATGCAAACAGACCAGTGATTTTGACAAGTATTTGAATGAACAGCTTGTGCGTCTCAAAACCAGTTATGTTGACTATTACTACATGCACAATCTTTCTGATGTCAGCCTTTGGAAACGTCTTTGTGACCTTGGGATAGAAGCTTGGCTTGCGAAAAAGAAAGCAGAAGGCGTAATCAAGCGTGTCGGTTTTTCCTTTCACGGAACAAAGGGCGACTTTATGACGCTACTCGACATGTACCCATGGGATATTTGCCAAATTCAGTATAACTACGTCAATATTAACTACCAAGCAGGCGTAGTCGGTTTGCAAAAAGCCGCTGAAAAAAACATACCTGTCATCATAATGGAGCCACTACTGGGTGGAAAACTTGCAACAGGATTGCCTCAGCAATCCATTGATTTGTTGAAAGCAGCCAATCCAGAAGCTACCCCTGCAGCGTGGGCGTTAAATT
>JAVBKJ010000003.1:0-5366 GCA_031554075.1 Oscillospiraceae bacterium
ATTGCGTATTTGTAGTAACAACCATAGAAATCCAGATACTGCGCCGCTGGAATGCAAATATCTGTTAGAATTTCACCTGCCGCAATATGCACCTTGCCAGGACCTGCGTACCATTGGGAAATGGGCAGTGTACGTGTGCCATCGGCATGTTGTAAGGTAAGCAGGGCATCATACGCCACCAACGTGGAGGCTGTGTCGGCGCTTGTCACACCGTTGCATATATTGCCGCCGAGTGTGCCAATATTCCGCAGTTGCGGACCGCCCGCTTGCCCTGCGGCGTAGCCGAGTGTTGGCACATGCTGTTGAATCAGCGGGTGTGCCTCTGCTTCTGAAAACGTAGTCAGTGGTTTGATATGCAAATTGCCCTCTGCATCTAAAGTAACACCGCGCAGTTCCTCAATTTCATAGAGGCTGACAAATGATTGCCCGGCAAGTCGCCCCTCACGTATCTGGACAAGGGCATCGCTGCCGCCTGCCATTAGCCGCGCTGCGGGGTGTTCTGCCAATTGTGAGACGGCTTCCGCAATTGTGCGCGGTCGCCATAACCTAGCAATGTCATACATTTGCTGTCACCTCCCCAAAGGCTTCAAATAACCGCTGTGGCGTCATGGGCATGGTTTGCAGTGCGACCCCTGTTGCGTGTAACACTGCATTACGAACTGCGGAAGCAGACGGTATGGCGGGTGGTTCGCCTAATGCTTTGTTGCCATACGGACCTGTTTCCTCCGCTTCGCCCACGAAAAACACTTGTAGTTCTGGGGTATCCATTGAGGTGGGTAGCTTATAGTCTAGTAAATTACCGTTGAGGACGCGTCCTGTTTTCGGGTCAATCAACAGTTGCTCCGATAGCCCATAGCCTAGGCTCATACTCATGCCGCCATGCACCTGTGCCTCAGCTAGTTGTGGATTCAGTATCGTGCCAGAATCGTGGATATTGACAATTTGCAACACTTTAATCTTGTCTAGCGCCATATCCACCTCGACTTCGGCAAAACAAGCACCAAACGCAAAGGCATTACTCTTGCAGTCGTGGGAAACCTCCGCTGTGAGATGTTTAGCGTTATGCAAGCTGTAGATGCTCTCTAACGCCAGTTCTGGTAAGGTTTTAACGATATCAGTGCCAGACACAATGGCGGCATTGACAAGGGTTAGGCTGTTACGGTCGAGTGAGAAGAGGGAAGCGGCGCGGTCGAGTATGGTTTCTTTGAGGGCGGATGCGGCCCGTTTGATGGCCTGCCCGGATACATAACTCTGGCGCGAGGCGTAAGCACCTGTGTCAAACGGCGTCACATCGGTATCTTGGGTCGAGACGATATGAACCAAGTGCAACGGGATAGACAACGTTTGTGCCACCATCTGACAAGCCACAGTATCCATGCCCTGACCGATTTCAGTGGCACCCAGCTGCACCTGCACAGAGCCATCTTGATTTAGACTAAGGCGGCAAGCCCCAGTTTCAAGCGAAATGGGGTACACGCCCGTCTTATAGCAGAAAATTGACACGCCGACACCGCGTCTCACAGCACCAGTTTGCTGACGATAGGCTTCGCGCTTTTGTGACCAACCTATCACTTGATAGCCCTTATCAAGGGCGTCCTCGAGACCGTTGTACGTCGTCGTAATCTTGTTAAGAGGATCGACAAAGCCTTGCTTCATCATATTCATACGGCGAATCTCGACGGGGTCAAGCTGTAACGCATGTGCAATATTATCGACATGCGCTTCGAGCGCGGCGTTTACTTGTGGAATGCCATAGCCGCGCATAGCGCCGGCTGTTGGCAGATTCGTGTAGATGGTTGTGGCCTGCCCCACAGTGGCTTGTTCATCGTTGTAAATTTGCCGAAACGCCGTAATCGCATTAGCCACAATCGCGTGACCATGGGACGCATACGCGCCATTGTTGGCGGTGGCCCAGATACGGCGCGCCACAAAACGACCATCTTTTCGCACATGTGTCCGCATTTGAAAGCGTATGGCATGGCGCGTTCTGGTGCTTTCAAACACTTCTTCGCGGGACAATTCAAGCTTGACAGGACGACCGCCCACGAGTGTTGTAAGCCACGCGTTGAGTGGTTCATAGAGAACATCTTGACGGTTGCCAAATCCACCGCCCAAAGTGGGTTTTATCACACGCACCTGTCCCCACGGTATCCCTAAGGCCTGCCCGATGACACGTCTTGCGATATGGGGAATTTGTGTGGCGGCCACCACTACAACGCGATCGCCCTCCATATACGCAAACGATGTAACACTTTCAATGTGGCAATGCTGTATAATCGGCGTTTCAAACGTGTCGTCAAACACGCATAAGGTATCGTCTGCAATGGCGGCGTCATAGTCGCCTAACGCATAGGACGTCGTTTTGAGTACATTATCAGGGTAGGCATCGTGGATGAGCTGTCCCCCTGCCACGTGGCTATCAATTGATAGGTACGCGGGATACGTGTCGTATGTGACCTCTATCAGTTTGGCGGCACGGGCGGCGGCAACGTCGTCCATGGCGATTACGACGGCAATATCATCGCCGTAATATCGCACGTGGCGATTGAGTAGCTGTCTATCGGCAATATCTTGATGCGCCTTGTCGGTAGACCAAACGTGCCCTGCGGTAGGAAAGGGGTGGTCAGGTACGTCAAGACAGGTTGCGATTTTGATAACACCAGGCACAGCAAGTGCCTTTGTTATGTCCATGTTCGTGATGTTGCCATGCGCAATTTGGCTATGGACCACACGTGCCACTAACGCATTCCTTGGGCACAAATCCTGCGTGTATTTGGCTCTGCCAGTTACTTTATCGTAGGCGTCCACGCGCGGGGCGGATTGACCAATCATGACGTCACCTCCAGTTATTATAATGCGTTGCTGGCGCGCCAGCACGCTCTTTGTCTTGGGGAGATAGATTTCAAACCAGTAACAAATGCTATCTCTATTCTATCGTATTTGCAGGCAAAGTCAAGGATATTTCGCTGGTAAATTCAATTTTTTCTAAGCATTTGGAGATACAACAAAACGCCTGTAAGGTACGTCTAAGACGCAGTTACAGGCGCATGTTTGTAGGTGCGAGGTTAGGTCACTTTGAACACTTCCAATTTCCGTTTCCCAAAGGAAAGTGCGTCATCATGCGATGTGAAGTACATGTCGATGCGTTTGCCACGAATCGCCGAACCAGTATCGTGCGCGTAGCGAACACCATACCCTTCTATATCGATGGTACTTTTTAGCGGGATGATTTTGGGGTCAACAGAGACGGTGTATCCTTCTTGTGGATAGGGAACACCGTCCTCTGTTGGAATGTTCATCTTCATGCCAGACCATTTACCACAGCATTTTGGGCAGGAGCAGTAGGCGGTAATTGTAAAAATGCCTAGGCTTTCTTTTTCGACACTGCTTTCTGTTGCCATCGTTGCTTCAGCTTCAAGTGTCTGCAGGAGGACTGTTGGCGTAGCGGGGGGCGGCGTTGCCACAGGGTTGACCGAGCTGTTATTGTCAATAATGGTGGGTGTGTACGCGATGGTGGTATAGTCTGCGCGTGGGGCGAGCTCAGTCTCTGCTTGAGATGGGCGTATCACGATGGTCAACAGGACGACCACCAGAATCAGCACAGGCAAACAAAGCAGGGTTCGTCGCATCTGCATTTCTCCTTTATGTTGGATGTCGCAAGGTGTATTGTCCAAAAGTATTCTATGGTATTATGTTCACAATTATGCGTAATTAACCATCCGATGTATTCCAGTATATGTAAACCTAACAGAAAAAAATGTCAAAGCATGGGTAGCAAAAATTTCCTTTTCAAAGATGAGTTATGGTTTGCTCGACAAAAAAACTTCTATTTGTATCCGTTTATGTCGAAATATATCGAATGCTGTCGATAAGTAATTGGATTATTTTGGCTTTTCCTATTGAAATTAGAATTTGTTTATGTTAATCTGTGTATGCGAGGTACAAAGAGAGAAAATTTTGAAATTTTGTCAGAGTAAAGGAAGAATGTAAATGGAAACGACTATTAGTATCGTAATCGCAGACCAAAATGTAGAATATAGGGATTTGCTGGCGGCTCGTATTAGCAAAGAGGCGAATTTGAAGGTGATTGGGGTTGCCAACAATGGGCAGGAAGCGATAGACTTAATTGTGGATACATCACCTGATGTCGTTTTGTTGGAGTACATATTGCCAGAAAAGAATGCCGCTGCTGTTATGAGCTATATTAATACAGTGAGCTTTAAGCGACGCCCGTTATTTTTCGTCTATTCTGGTTTTGTCGGCGAAAATGCGATAGCGGAAATCTCTCAGTTGGGGGCGCAAAGCTTCTTACAAAAGCCGTTTGACCATAAGTACTTGATTGAACGGATTAAACAACTGTCGGCGCGTCCTAAAGTAGCCGCTGACGCAAAAAACGACCTGCGCACAAAGAACCGCCCCGATGACTTGTCGGAGGAGCCACTTGTGTTCAATGAAATTGATATTGAAACCCGCATTACCCATATCATCCACGAAATCGGTGTGCCTGCTCATATTAAAGGATACCGTTACATGCGCGAAGCCATTATGACAGTGATTCGTGACCCCCAGATTATTAACTCCATCACGAAACAACTGTACCCTAGTGTGGCGAAATCCTTTGGCACAACGCCATCTCGTGTCGAACGTGCTATCCGACATGCGATAGAAGTGGCTTGGGATCGCGGCGATTTGGAGACATTGCAAAAATTCTTTGGGTACACAGTCTCTAACGCCAAGGGAAAACCGACAAACTCCGAATTTATTGCCATGATTGCCGATAGACTAACCCTACAACTAAAAGCTGGCGCGTAAGTATTTTACAATTCAATTAAGTGGCGCACTCAATTTGATAGTTTGCCCGTTATCCTTCGTTGCCCCGAAATTGGTTGATTTGTAAGACGTAATTGATAGATGGTGCTGTGTTAGTGGCTGTATCAAGAGAGATAACTTGGTACAGCCACAAAATTTACAGATTGGTCACGAAACAACTTTGACAAATGACGCACAATATGGTATTATTTCTAGGAAAAACACAAAGGAGGAATTTATTTTGTCGATGTTAAAAGGTGCCTGTATTATTGGGCAGTCTGGTGGTCCTACATCCGTCATAAATGCGAGCGCATTTGGTGCTATTGAGGCTGGCTTACAAGCTGAGGCGATTACACGTGTGTATGGTGCGGCGAACGGCATTCGCGGCGTTTTGGATGACAAATTGTATGACTTAAATCAAGAGGATATGAATGAACTGCGCCACATGCTGTACACCCCTTCGTCTGCTTTGGGTTCTTGCCGCTATAAGCTGAAAGACCCAGCGGTTGATGACACAGATTACAAGCGCATTTTGGAAATTTTCCAGAAGTATGATG
>JAVBKJ010000018.1:0-16598 GCA_031554075.1 Oscillospiraceae bacterium
TTAGACGATTCTGTGGCTGACCCCACGACCATGGAAAACCACCTTGACCGTCCAGAAGTGGCGAATGCAAACGAAGGTGTTGTGGTATCGGAAACCAGAAAATCAGAAACCTTGGGCAAACCCTACTTGTACGCGGCCATGAAAATGCCCGATAATAACATTCTTAGAGTTGCCTATCGGTATAGCGGCATTGTGGGCGGTATTTTGTATGAACTACCCGTTATCCTCATTTCTACGCTGATTGGTGCATTCTTTGCAATTTTCTTTGCCAGTGCTTTTATCAAAAAAATGATTCGTCCGCTAGAGCGGTTTACAAAAAACTTGACACTCGGGCGATACGACGATTTAACCAACGACGCCAGCTACTACGAAATCGAAAAGATTACAGTCAAAATCAAGGATTTATTGCGTGAACTCACTGTGTCAGGGGAAAAACTCAGAACAGAACGCGACAAAATTCATCTTATCCTGTCGAACATGGGCGAGGGGCTTATCTTACTCGACGAGGATAAGAAAATTCGCTTGATTAATAACACTGCCAAGGAAATCTTTGGTTGCAAAACAGATGTCCAACGCCAAAATATTATGACCCTCACGCGCAATCCTAAAATTGAGGCGGCTGTTACCAACGCAATCGAAGACTCACTCTCTACCATTTTTGACCTACAAGTGCAAAACACAGTGTATTCTGTGCATATCTCCTCCCTTTCGGGAGAATTTGTTGGCTCGGATAATAACGGCGTCACCATACTGCTAGTAGACGTGGGTGCCGAACGAAAATCGCAGGTACAGCGCAGCGAATTTTTCTCTAACGCATCACACGAACTAAAAACACCCATCACGTCTGTGTTAGGTTTTTCAGATATGCTTGTGAACGGCTTGTTAGATGAAGAAAAACAGCAACAAGTGTACGAGCGCATGTTTACAGAGGCGAAACGCATGAATCATCTGATAGACGATATTCTCACCATATCGCGGTTGGAATCGGGCGTCATTACCGAAAACATTGAGCCTGTCAACCTTACAGAAATTGTGCAAGAGGTCGCCAATGCCCTGACACCACAGGCGAAAAATCTGGGTGTGTCACTCACCGTAACGGGCGACGATGTCATCATGGAGGTTGACCGCCGCCAGATTTATGAGCTGTTTAACAATGTCACAGAAAATGCTATCAAGTACAACAAAGAGGGTGGCACGGTGGACATTAGCATATCACACACAGAAGAATCTGTCGTATTTCAAGTGGTTGATACTGGCATCGGTATTCCCGAAGAAGCGCAGGGACGCATTTTTGAGCGATTTTACCGCGTCGATACTGGTCGCAGTAAATCGGTTGGCGGCACTGGCCTAGGGCTTGCGATTGTCAAGCATATTGTGTTGAATCTTGATGGGGAAATCGTACTCAAAAGTAACGCGCTAGAAGGCACCACCATTACCATCACACTACCATTGCTAAAGCAAAGCGCCTCATAATACGCGCACCTACAGCAATCGTTAATACTAATCCCAGATAAAAATATACCATTATATTTTTCTCCGGCTTTGCCGGATTTGCGGCGAAGCCGCAAGGGATTAGTATTGGCGACATTTCGGCGACCAAAGGTCGCCACACGCGCTGTGCGCGTGATAAAAACATGACATGTTTTTATTTAAAATTAGTATAAGGGGCTGTAAACCATGCTTGCCAGTGCATCATGGTTTACAGCCCCTTAGTTTTGTTTTACCTGTTCGGCGCTACCGCAGCCGTGTGAGATTAGTGCAAATTGGCAAACTCTGCTTTTACAGCAGGATACAACCGCTGAAATGTTTGGTATCGCGCAGAATACTTAGCCACCAATGTCGCGTCTGGCGTTAGCGTCTCGGTAACGGACACGATACGGTCTGCCGCTTGGCTAACCGATTCATATTCTCCACATGCCACGCACGCCAAAATGGCAGCCCCCAGTGCCGGTCCTTCTTCCGCTTGCAAAAGTTCGACCTCGAGCCCTAACACATTTGTAATAATAAGCCGCCATAGACGGCTTTTGGCACCACCACCGCACAATCTTGTCTTTGTGATGGGAATCCCAAGCGATTTGGCAACTTCCAATGAATCGCGCAGGGCAAAGGTGACCCCCTCAAACACAGCTTGGGTCATTTGCGCTCTTGTCGTGTTGGCACTCATTCCAATAAACATACCACGCGCGTCGGCGTCGTTATGCGGCGACCGTTCGCCCATTAAATAGGGCAAAAAATACACATTGTTATCGCCCAACGCAGTAATCGCCGCTTGCTC
Source organism: Oscillospiraceae bacterium (assembly GCA_031554075.1). Taxonomy (GTDB): domain Bacteria; phylum Bacillota; class Clostridia; order Oscillospirales; family UBA929; genus WRMG01. Next base: position 2,276 of record JAVBKJ010000018.1, read on the forward strand.
GGCGTCATAGTCATTCGTGCCTAGGATATCTTCTATCCACCATTTACCGCACGAGGCGGCACTGAGCATACAGCCCATCAGGTGATAGTGTCCGTCGGCATGGGCAAACGCGTGCAGGGCATTGTGGTCGTCCACTTTGAATCGGTCGGAAGCGATGAACACCGTGCCCGATGTGCCCAGCGATATGTTGCACTGCCCGTCTCCTACTGTACCTGTGCCTACCGCGGCGGCGGCGTTGTCGCCTGCGCCAGCAGCCACAGTCACATCGGCAAGCCCTAAGGCATTGGCGATATCTGGCTTTAGCGTGCCGACCTTTTCATAACTTTCGTACACTGTCGGCATCATGCGCTCCTCGACACCGCAGATGGCAAGCATCTCTTGCGACCAACAACGGCGCTTCACGTCAAACAGCAGCATCCCCGACGCGTCGGAAGGGTCAGTACAATGGACACCCGTTAAGCGATAGGCTAGATAGTCCTTGGGCAACATAATCTTGTGAATACGTGCAAAATTTTCTGGTTCATGTGCCTTTAGCCACAACAGCTTCGGGGCGGTAAAGCCTGCAAAGGCTATGTTTCCCGTAAGCGCGGACAGTTTGTCCCTGCCAATCGTGTCATTTAGATAGGCAACCTCTGCTGATGTGCGCCCGTCATTCCATAAAATAGCGGGACGAATGACAGCATCCTGCGCGTCAAGAATGACCAACCCGTGCATTTGACCGCCAAAACTTAGCCCTTTTACTTGCGTGGCATCTACGTTACGTAATAATGCCTGTAGCCCCGCCATTGTTTGGTTGTACCAGTCCTCTGGTTGTTGCTCTGACCAGCCTGTTTGTGGGTAGCTAACAGGGTAGTCCTTCGAGACGGTCGCCTCTATGCGCCCATCCCCGTGCATGAGTATTAGCTTAACGGACGACGTGCCGACATCAATTCCAATGTACATATCGCACCTACGCAAACGGATTTTCGTTTTTGTACAAGCTGCCCTTGGGCTGATTGCTCTTGATATCTGTCACACCCAAGTAGTCAAACAGGGTGTACAGCGCACTGCCGACATGACCAAACGCCACAGCGCCATGATGTGGATACTGCCCCTCTATCAGCACATAGCGATAAAAGCGCCCCATTTCAGGGATGGCAAAAATACCAATGCCACCAAAGGAACGTGTCGCCACAGGCAACACTTCGCCCTGCGCGATGTACGCTTTTAGAGTGGTATCCGCACTCGATTGCAGGCGGAAGAAGGTAATCTCACCGGCTTGAATGTCGCCCTCCAGTGTGCCACGTGTGATATTCGGCTCGCCGTCTGGCTCTAGGAGACGTTTCATAATCAACTGATGCTTTAGTGCTGGTTTTGTCAGACGGCACGCGGGGGTATTGCCGCAATGGAAGCCCATAAAGGTATCCTTGATGGTGTAGGCAAATTTGCCTTTGATATCTTCTTCATATAAATCCTGCGGCACAGAGTTATTAATATCGAGTAGCGTCACGCTCTCCGCTGTGATGCAGGTGCCGATGTACTCGGACAGTGCGCCGTATATGTCTGTCTCACAGGCAACAGGAATGCCCATCGCCCCCAAACGCGCATTGACATAGCAAGGCACAAAGCCAAATTCGGTTTGGAAGGCAGGCCAACATTTGTTTGCAAAGGCGACATAGGCACGGCTACCGCGGTGCGCTACTGCCCAGTCTAGCAAGGTAAGTTCGTACTGCGCCAAGCGTTTGAGAATGCTATTGTCGTCGCCCAATTCTTTGGCCATATCCGCCATAACAGCAGGAATGCGGCTATCGTCCTCGTGTGCTGTGAACGACACCAGTAAATCTAGCTCGGAGTTTTCTTCGATTTCCACGCCTAAATCGTACAGTGCTTTTATCGGCGCATTGCACGCCAAGAAATCCTGTGGACGTGGTCCAAAGCTTAGTATTTTTAAGTTGCGAAGCCCTAAGATAGCGCGCGCTACGGGTGTAAATTCGGCCATCATGGCGGCGACTGCGTTCGCGTCGCCCACAGGGTAGTGCGGAATCACTGCTTTCAACTTGCGCAAGCCAAGATTATAAGAGCAGTTGAGCATACCGCAGTATGCGTCACCGCGACCATTGATAAGATCCTTGCCCGTTTCCTCAGCGGCCGCCACATACATAACAGGTCCGTCAAAGTACTTCGCAATCAACGTTTCAGGTGTTTCAGGACCGAAATTGCCAAGGAAAACTGTGAGGGCGTTGCAACCAGCCGCTTTCACCTCGGACACCGCTTTCAGCATATCGGTTTCGTTTTCAACAGTGGTGCGGCACTCGTAGACACTACCGCCCGCAGCAGTATAAGCGGACACGACAGCGGCACGGCGCTTCTCGGACAAGGAAATCACAAAGCAATCGCGACTTACGGCAATAATGCCTAGTGTTACCTCTGGAATGTTCATCATAGTAGAAATCTCCTTAACGTCAGTATGGAATTTGTGCGGCGTGGTTCTGTGCCACATGATTTTGATTCGTCGCTTTGTTTGCCGAACCTTTGTAAAGTACAGCAACCTACCGTAATGGTAACATAAGCAGGCATAAAAAGCAATTAGCAAACTACCAATGCACAACAAAAAGGGGCAGCATTTCGCCACTGCGAAATACTGCCCCTTTGTAAGCGGTAAAAAACTACTTAATGTCGATTTTTGCGCCAACTTCAACCAATTTGGCTTTCATGGCTTCGGCATCGTCCTTAGAGATGTTTTCCTTGATAGCCTTAGGTGCGCCGTCAACCAATGCTTTCGCTTCGGTGAGACCCAAACCTGTTAGCTCGCGGACAACTTTAATGACCTTGATTTTCTCGCCGCCAGCTTCTGTCAAGATGACAGAGAACTCTGTTTGCTCTTCAGCAACAGGGGCAGCAGCAGCAGCAGGGGCGGCCATCATAGCCATAGGAGCAGCGGCGGACACGCCAAATTCTTCTTCCAAAGCCTTTACAAGCTCGGAAAGCTCTAATACTGTAAGAGCCTTAACTTCGTCAATCAATTTGGTAACATTTGCACTAGCCATAATTAATATCCTCCTAAAATTTTCGTAAAGTAATGTATTTGCCGACAAGCGGCGTGAGTGCCTTACGCACCCTTCTTTTCAGCAATGGCATTTAACGCCACGACTAAGCCACGGAGATTGCCATTGAGAACGTTGACAAAACCAGAGATAGGCGCATTGAAACCGCTCAAGACACGGGCAATGAGCTGCTCGCGTGGTGGCAATTCAGCAAGAGCATTGACTTGATCCTTGTCAATGACGCCGCCATCCACAAAGCCTGCTTTGATTTTGAACTTGTCATTAGACTTTTTGGCGTACTCACACAAAATCTTGGCGGCCGCCACAGGGTCAGTCGGACTGATGGCAAGTGCTGTTGTACCTTTCAGGTGGGACTCAAGCGCATCGAACCCGACCTGTTTATTGGCAAGACTGAGCAATGTGTTTTTAACAACAATGTATTCCACGCCAGCGTTACGAAGCTCGCGGCGCAGCTTGGTGTCGTCTGCAACAGAGATACCCTTGTAGTCAACAAGCACACCCGCACTGGCATTTTTAAGCTTCTCTGCCAATTCAGCAACAAAAGCCTGCTTTGACTCCAGTACGTTTTTATTAGGCATAATTTCACCTCCAAATATAAAAAATCCCTGCGTACCAACACAGGGATGTATCGACAAAAAACGCGATAGCGAATCAAGTCGCACCCCTCGGTAGGTGGGTTACCCCGTTACTAGCGGTTGCTAGCCTACTGTCTCTGGAACGCTTTGTATTCTCTCGAACACCAATGCAGTATATCAAAAGTTTGCACGCTTGTCAAGCTGTTTTTTGAAGCGGCAGGTGTAATTTTTGCCAACAGTAGCGAATTTTAGAGTTATATGTAATTTTTTTATAGAAACTATTTACAAAAGCAATGACGAGTGTTATAGTTTCATTGTCACAACTTACATATCATTGTGGCGCATACCAAGTGCAGGTGATCTTGTCTATCGTTGAACGAACTAGCAACAGCGGCGGGCATCAACGGTGCGAAGTATAAACTATGTTGAGGGGTATCAAAATGAAGAACATGAGAGTCTCCGCAAAGCTATACACAGGCTTTCTCATTGTCACGGCGCTAGCACTTCTCGTTGGTGCAGTCGGTATTTTTGGAATGCTACGCATAGACCGCGCCTATACAGACATGTACGACTATAATACGCTAGGCATTAAGTACATGGGCGAAATTCGCGAAAATCTACAACAGCAACGTGTGAATATGCGTACCGTTGTCATTTACAACACAAGCACCGCGCCGTATGATGAAGCGGTTGCCGTACAGTCCAAACGTGTCGCCACTATGAAAGAATTAGGTGGCTACTATAAAACCACCATTACAACGTCTGAAGCCGAAGCAATATTTGCGGAAGCACTGCGCATCTACAACGCTGAGTTTGCGCCATTGCGCGATAGCATTTTCGCCCATGCCGCTGAAAATGATGTCGTTGCCGCGCAAGAAGATTTAGCAGAAGCCGCGAAGGTTACTGACAAAATGGTGGCGCTATGTGACAAATCGTATCAGATAAATGTTGAAGAAGCCGCCCGCATTTCGGAGGCAAACACACAACTTGCTCAAAGAATGACCTTGCTGCTGGTTGGCACATTGGTTGTTGCCGTTATTACGGCACTATTCTTTGCCTACTACATATCGCATATCATTGCTGCCCCACTAACCTTTGTGTCGCAGTACATCTCCAACGTGGCTGCCACAGGCGACCTTGGCTTGGTGGCAGAAAACGCCGCCATGTCGGCTAGGTACTCAGGTCAAAAGGATGAAATTGGCGCAACGATTATGGCAGCAAACAGCCTGTTTGACTTAATGCAGTTACAGGGTACTGTCCTACAGCGCATTGCGGATAAGGACATTAACCATGAGGTTACATTGCGTTCCGACAAAAGCACCCTTGACCTTATTGCGTCAGACCTTTTAGCACAATTAAATGATGTCATGTCCAACATCCAGTCGAGCGCAAGCCAAGTGTCCGCCGGCTCGAAACAAATTGCGGATGGCGCGCAAACCTTGGCGCAAGGCTCAACACAGCAAGCCGGTGCCGTTGAACAACTCTCCTCTTCGATTGCCCAAGTAGCGGACAAGACAAAAGAAAATGCGATTAGGGCCAATCGCGCCGCGGGGCTTGCCAGCAGTATTCAGTCCAGTGCTGAAAAAGGCAGTAGTCAGATGGACAACATGATGCAGGCCGTGAAGGAGATAAACGACGCCAGCTTGAGCATCAACAAGGTTATCAAGGTCATTGACGATATCGCGTTCCAGACGAACATTCTCGCGCTGAATGCCGCTGTTGAGGCGGCGCGTGCTGGTCAGCATGGCAAAGGATTTGCTGTTGTGGCGGAAGAAGTGCGAAATTTAGCGGCTAAATCCGCTGAAGCGGCTAAGGATACTGGAGCATTAATTGCAAACTCTATGGAAAAAGCCCAGTTAGGTGCAAAAATTGCCGAAGAAACTGCCTCAAGTCTTGCGGAAATTGTCTCTGGTATTAATGAAAGCAACGCCATTGTCAATGACATCGCTAGATCCTCTGAAGAGCAATCCCACGCGATCAGCCAGATTAATACGGGTATCAATCAAGTGGCGCAAGTGGTGCAACAAAACTCCGCCACTAGCGAGGAAAGCGCCGCCGCCGCCGAAGAAATGTCGTCTCAATCTGCCGTGCTATCACAAGTGGCGGCGCAGTTTAGGATTCGCGGTGGTGCGCCTGCCCTTTCGGGTGGCACACGCAACGCCCTGCCATCGCACAAAACAGTATCGATGCCAGCTAGGCAGACAGCGATCCCAAACGATGGATTTGGTAGGTATTAATTACTAACATGTAATTGTATACAGGGTTTGTTGAACACAGGAGAACCTCAGCGAGTGCGCTGAACTCTGTCAACAAACCCTATCATTATGACAAGGAGGCATGAATCATGGACCAAGAACCACAAACATTAGAGGAAGCACAAGACCCCTCTCAAGCACGCAAGGTCAAATGGGGATCCTTTGTGGAATCTACCTTAGCAGACTTCTTCACAGACAACAAGTTTGAGAAACTGACAGTTGAGGACGGCAACGGCAACAAAGCGAAGCTAAGCCGCACAAAAGATAACGGGCTTAAAATCGAACAATCATCGACGACAATTTTATAAGCATTCCCACACATAGCAATAAGAGTAGGCGGAACATTCCGCCTACTCTTATGTTTGTCAGGATTTCAATGGCGACCCATTACATTTCGTACTACAGCTTAAACTTCAATTGTGACATTGCCTGTTCTCTTGAAATGAGACCACGGTTGGCATCCGCCATGACTTTGACATCTTTATCTCTCATTTTGTAGCCAAAGAACATAATGGCAAGCTGTACGGCGATACCGATAATTGGGAACAGGGTGTTCATAAACCAAATACCGTCGATGGTTGCTTGGGTTTGTGTTGGATAGTTGCCATCTACACCAGAAATGTATCCCAGCGCGCCTAAGATAAACATGCCGATTGAGGCAGAAAGCGCGGTTGTCATTTTATTTGAGAATGTTTGAATGGCAAAGGAAACGCCTTCTGCATTTGTACCAGTTTTGAATGCGCCGTATTCGGTACAGTCAGCCGTAAAGGTAAACATTAACACGCTGGTGATGCCTAAGCAAAGCGCTTTCATAAAGGAGATTGCAAAGTAGACTGGCAGTGATTCGTAACCTGCAATGTACTGCACGACGCAGAACACCGCCGTTAGGCAAAGTCCAATCATGAACATATTATACTTATCGACTTTTCGGTTAAGCAAGCCCACAATGGTGGCCGCCAAAATCATGGCAGGCATCATCACCATCATATTTAATGAAATCATTTCTGGCCCGCCCAGTAAATACACCGCAACGTATGTGCCCACGGCAAGTTGTGTGTTGGTAAGTGCTGCAACAATCATGCCTGAAAAGAAGATGAGCAGATATCTATTCTTTGCCAAGTACTGCAATAAATCTTTAAGTGGAACAGATTCTTCAGAACGCACGAGCACGCGCTCTTTGGCAACAAAACCAATTGGTAGCATGAACAAAAAGCCAATGATAGCAAAAATGAATACAGCCAGCGCGTAGGACATGCCAGCGGCGGTCATAATGGGCAGACCAATCGCGGCGACAAACGCAAACATGGCAGCAAAACGACCGATGGAGATAAGCCCCGTGCGCTCTTTGATATCGTCTGTCATTGCGGTGGTGATAGCAAAAATGGGCACGTCGCAAATGGTGTAGGAAGTGTCCCAAAGTATGTACGCAATGCCAGCCCACAGGAGTTTCGCCCACATGGGTAAGGAGGAAGGAATCATAAACATAAGGGTGGTAGCAATGGGAATTAAAAATGTGGAAAGACGAATCCAAGGTAGGTACTTACCGCTTTTGAAATGAATCTTGTCTACTAGAATACCAAAGATAGGGTCATTGATGGCATCCCAAACCTTAACGACGAGAAACAAGACAGCAACAGAGGTGGCGGCGATACCTGCCACGTTTGTCAAGTAGATTTGCAACATCATGATGACGATAAAGTAGAAAATGTTCTGCCCAAGGAAGTATGTGCCGTAGAAAATTCGCTCTTTGCCAGTCGTTTGATGCTTAGGGGGTGCTACTTGTTTGGTGTCCACTAAGAACCCTTCTTTCTAATTTTCAATGTGTTGTGAGAAACTAGAGGATTTGTACAATTTTCACGTACCTCGTGTGCTTAAAATGTACAACATCGTTATTTTACAACGCCAACCCGTATTTGTCAAGAAGAAAATTTAGACACTATTAATAATTAATTTGCGAAATACACTTGCGAAAATGTCAATATTCCTATATACTGTACAATCGGGATGTGATGCAGCATGTATATCTCTGCTAACTGCATCAAAACCGCATGAGGAGTAACATATTTATGACTATTTTATATTTTTCCGCCACGGGGAACTGCTTATCAGTTGCCAAAACCATTGGGGGGACACTGCACTCCATTCCCCAGCTAGCGCGCGACAATGTACAAGTGATTGAGGATGATTGCATTGGCATTGTAGCCCCTGTGTATGCCTTTGGATTGCCACGACCTGTGGCTGCCTACTTGGCAACTGTAACGCTCAAGGCAACCTATATCTTCGGCGTGCTAACCTATGGCAATTCCGCGGGCGGCGCATCCATTGAACTGCAAAAGGTGCTAGTGTCAAACGGCAATCGTTTGGATTTTGCCAAGGATGTCTTAATGGTGGATAACTATCTGCCCATCTTCAAAGTTGAAAACCAGCTGGCGAAGCTTCCCAAGAAAAATATCGAAGGGCAGCTGACCGAACTCTGCCAACAAATTGCCGCGCGTCAAAAGGGGCTGCCACCAAAAAACCCCCTCATTAAAATGATAACTGGTTTTATGAGCAAAGGGCGCGGCACTGCAGAGGGTCAAGCGGCCATTCATAACACTGATACTGGTTTTTCCATCACAGATGCCTGCGTTAGTTGTGGGATTTGCGCGAAAGTTTGCCCCGCCAACAACATCACCGTGCAGACAAAACCTGTGTTTTCACATCGTTGTGAATCCTGTTTTGCCTGCATACACAATTGTCCTAAGACCGCCATACAACTTAAGGGGCAAAAAAGCACGGCACGGTTTCGCAATCCTAATGTCACAGTACAAGAGTTAATGCAGGCAAACGAGACAAAACGGTCATAGCACATTGCCCTGAAAATTTCAAATAACAAAGATTTATTCGGAAAAAGCTTGTGTTCGTGTATAAGGGCTTGCAAACGGTCAGGCATTACAGTATACTGAAACTATGATTTTTCGTGAAGGAATCGCGTCGTGCCACAACGTAGGGGAGCAGTATGAGACATTTATTTGTCATAAATCCAGAGGCAGGCAAGATGAGGGGCAGGGTAAAAGCCGTCATAAACGACATCGACGGCTTTTTTGCCAAGCACCCAGATATCCCCTATAGCATATTTGTCACACGCTGGTGCCGTGACGCAGTTGCCGCCGTGCGCCGTTTTCTGCTAGATACGGCGGCACAGCACGCTGATGAAATTGTACGGGTACATGCCATGGGCGGCACTGGCACGTTATTCGAAGTGGTGAACGGCGTCATGGGGCTGCCCAATGCGCAGGTGGCAGCGCACCCCTTTGGTCATACTAACACATTTTTACGCTTTTTTGGACACGCCGGCGGCAGACATTTCCATAGCATGAATAGCCAAGTATTTTCTGGCACCACGCCCATGGATGCCATGCTGTGCGGTCGTAACTACGGGATGAGCTACACTTTGGTGGGTTTGGAAGCAGAGGCTCATGCCTCCGCTGAAGAACTGATAGAGCGCGGTATCCCCATTGACGTATCCCGTCACTTTCGCGCGGCGGTGCATATTTTAGAGCGAAAGTATCTCGGTCAACCCTTTGACATTACGCTTGACGGCACCAACCTAAGTGGTCATTACATATCCATCTTTATTGCCAACGCGCCAAACTACGGTCACAGTTTGACCCCTGCCCCCGAAGCGCGCCCCAATGATGGCGTGTTTGATATGTATATGGTGAAGTATGCGCTAAAACATACCCTGCTTGACGCTATGAACCAATACGTGCATGGTCATTATCAAAAAGTGCCGCAATTGGTGTCGCACCACCAAGGACAAGTGTTAAAAATATCGTCGCCGCAATTAATGCGGCTGAATACAGACGGCGAGGCTTACGCCTCCTACACTATGAACTACTCCATATTACCGAATGCGATTCAGTTTGTTGCCCCTAGCGGTGCAAACGGTACCCAACATCAGACAAGGGGGGACGCGCTACGTGGATGAGAATAGTCAGCGCAAAATCGGTCGTTTTTACGCTAAACATATGACCACCATTGTCATTTGGGTGTATACACTCCTCACTGTTGTATACAACACCATCCAACACGGCGCAAGTCATGCCACCCTCAGATTATTAGCAGGGTTGGCGTTATTAGTGATCACCAGCCGTGTTGGGCGTAGCGAGAAGATTAAACAGCATACAGCGGCCTTCCTAACCCCTTTTTTGATTGTGTTAGTCGAAACAGGGGTTTCAGTGTATATGGGCAGTGACCGATTCTACTACTTTTTCCTAATTGCCTGTGCCGTCATTGCCTTGGGGTATTTAGACACGTTTGCGTTTTTGTATTTTGTCGGGCTAACAGACATTTTGGTGCTGCTCATGTTTGTCTCGGGGTTTTGGATTTTGGGGTCTGATTTTAAGCCGCTTTATAATGTATTGCAATTTGCAGGCTACAATTTAATCTGCGCCTTGCTATATTCTGTTTGCGCGTTTAATGCCGATAAGACACGTATTTTTGAAAAAACGGGGCGCACCTTTGATATGTTGCTCGAAAATACCTCCACCCCTATGGCTGTTGTGAACCAAACGGCGCGTATTGATTATGTCAGCACCTCGTTGACAAAATTACTGGGCATTAGCAACCGCCCACATTTGCAAAAAGTGCCGATTTTGGACTTATTCTCCGATAGTGAAACCAAATTGTTGTTTCAAGAGTTTTTGGAAAGTGACGGCGATATGGAACGTCCCTTTGTCATGACGATTCAAGGGAAACAAAATTACTTTATATTACGTTCGTCGCAAATGTCACGAGACGGTGTAGCGCGTGTGTTTGAATGGGTGGATATCACGCCCATAGTCGAAGCAAAAAACGCCGCTGAAGCATCAGACAATGCCAAAAGTGATTTCCTTGCTAAAATGAGCCACGAGATTCGCACCCCGATGAACGCGATTATGGGTATGAGTGAGCTGCTGTTACGCGAGAGTTTGCCGCCCCATGTCACCGAACATGCGCAGAATATTCGAACAGCCAGCGACAACCTACTGACCATTATTAATGATATTTTGGACTTTTCCAAAATTGAATCGGGCAAGCTGGAAATCGTCCCTGCCCCCTACTTATTTGCCTCGTTGCTGCACGATGCTGTTAGCATTATCCGCATCAGATTAAACGACAGACCCATTTTATTTGTAACCCATATTGATAGCCATATCCCTGCCGCCTTGGTGGGCGACGAAATACGGCTGCGGCAGGTGTTATTGAACTTATTAAGTAACGCGGTGAAATACACCCGCGAGGGCTGCATATCGCTTACCATCACTAGCCAACAAACCCAGACAGGCGTTGTGTTGACTATCGTTGTGAAAGATACTGGCATTGGCATCCAAGCGGCACATTTGAGCCAACTATTCGTTGACTTTATGCAGGTGGACAAAGCCAAAAACAAAGGCATCGAGGGCACAGGGCTTGGGTTGGCTATCACGCGCAAGCTATGTCAAGCCATGGGCGGCGATGTGTCTGTTACGAGTGAATACGGTAAGGGCAGTGTGTTTACCGCGACCATACCGCAAGCGGTGGTGGACGCGACGCCGTTTGCCCAAGTGAACAAGCCAAACGAGCACAACGTACTTGTGTACGAAACAAGGGCGATGTATGCCGAATCGATTACCTACACCCTTGATAATATGAGTGTACCTTTTTTGCGTGTTGATTCTATTTCTGCCTTGGAAGCCGCGCTTGCGCAACAGTCGTTTACGTACATTCTCATGTCGTCTTATTTGCGCGAGCAGGTGCGCCACGCAGTGGAAGGGCATGGCGCAGACGCCGTGCTTGTGTCAGTGGAAGCGTATGCAGACGCAGTGGCGACCCGCCATAGTAAGCAGTTGACCATGCCTGCACACGCGCTGTCGTTTGCCAACTTGCTAAATGGGGTACAGGGTAACCAAGTCGGACAAGACCGCCTCGTAGGCATACGCTTTATGGCACCCACAGCGTGCATACTCGTTGTAGATGATATTGCAACGAATATTATGGTGGCAGAAGGATTAATGCGCCCCTATCGAATGCATATAGAATCCTGCACTTCAGGCGCGAAGGCGATTGAAATGGTGCAGGCAAAATCGTATGATTTAGTTTTTATGGACCATATGATGCCTGAGATGGACGGCATAGAGGCAACCCAGCGTATCCGCGCCCTGCCCAATTTGCAAGCCCTGCCGATTGTGGCTTTGACTGCCAACGCGGTGTCGGGCATACGCGACATGTTTATGCAAAACGGCATGAATGATTTCTTAGCCAAACCCATCGAAATGAGCAAGCTTGACAGTATGCTAGAAAAATGGATACCAGCGAAAAAGCAAACCAAGTACACCCCCATGGCAGTAAGCACCGAGCAGACCCTATTTTCAATTGAAGGCGTGGATGTTGCATTGGGGCTGTCGATGACAGGCGGTTCAGCGGATACATACCGAAAAACGCTTGCGATATTCCGCCGTGACGGCTTACAAAAGATAGACGAAATACGTGCCACACGCGACAACCTGCCGTTGTTTGCCACATACGTACATGCTCTTAAAAGTGCGTTGGCAAGCATCGGGGCGACCGCTTTATCAGAAGAAGCCAAAAGCCTTGAAATGGCAGGCAAGCAGGAGGAGATTACCTTTGTAAAGCGAAACACCGAGCCGTTTTTGTTGGAGTTGGCAGCATTACTGCGGCATATCGGCGAGATTTTGCCAGAGTCGTCTGAAGCACCAACAAATGCAGAGGATGTTGCCGCGCTCCAAACCTCGTTAGTATCGCTCAAAGTGGCGTTGACGCAAATGGATGTGGGCAAAGTGGATGCCATTCTAAACGAGCTACAGGCCAAAGCGTGGGATACCACCATAACACATGCCATAGAGCAGATTGCCCAAAGTATTTTGCTTTTTGAGTACGACGAAGCACAGGCAACTATTGATGCGTTGGGGGTGGATATTCTTGGTCGCTAATCGCAGAAAGATAATGCTCGTGGACGATAATATTACCAACTTAAACATAGGCAAGACGGCGCTTAATGACCTATATGACGTATTCACACTGCCGTCAGGGCAAAAATTACTGATGCTACTGGAAAAACTAACGCCAGATTTAATATTATTGGATATTGAAATGCCAGAGATGAACGGCTACGAGGTTATTAAAATTATTAAATCAAACCCCCAAACGGCCGCAATCCCCGTCGTGTTTTTAACTGCCAAGAGCGATATCGGCAGTGAGCTAGAGGGTTTATCTCTTGGCGCGATTGATTACATCTCCAAACCATTTTCGCCACCGCTATTACGCAAGCGAATTGAAGTGCATTTATTAGTCGAGGATCAAAAAAAAGAACTCAAGCATTACAATGACAATCTGCAAGAAATGGTACTCGCCAAAACAAAGACGGTGCTAGAGCTACAAAATGCTGTGCTCAAAACGGTCGCGGAACTTGTCGAGTTTCGCGATGATAACACAGGCGGTCATATCGAGCGCACGCAAAGTTATCTGCGTATTCTTGTGGAAGAAATGGTGGTACAAAAGCTATACCAATCAGAAACAAAGGGTTGGGATATTGACCAGCTTGTCTTGTCGGCGCAACTGCATGATGTGGGTAAAATCTCAATATCAGACAGCATTTTGCAAAAACCTGGCAAGCTAACAGCCGAAGAATTTGCAGAAATGCAACGGCACACCACGTATGGCGTGAATGCGATAAGGCGCATTGAGCGCAGTACCACCGAGAGCGATTTTCTGGCACATGCCAAGGTGTTAGCGGCGACCCACCACGAAAAATGGGATGGTAGCGGCTACCCCATTGGGCTTGCAGGGCAAGAAATTCCCTTGCAAGGGCGCATTATGGCTATCGCCGACGTGTACGACGCCCTCATCTCTGAACGACCCTACAAACCTACGTTTTCACACGAGATGGCAGTCGATATTATTCGCGAGGGCAGTGGCACTCATTTTGAGCCTGCGTTGGTGTCGTTGTTTTTATCAGTCGCAGACGAATTTGACGCGACCGCAAAACGGATTAACCGCACGTATATCCCCGTGACAAAGGAGTGATGCTGTAGCTGAATACATGTCACACTGGCTACAGATAGAATAACGGCAGCAAATGAATATATTGGGTTGCCTGTAGAATAGTATTGTGTTCTGTGGTAGTATGAAGGCAGGAACGTTGCGAAACATGTAATCATAGGGGGCTACAGGTATGAAGGTGAATTACAACTGTCTGCCCTGTCTGCTAAATCAAGTCATTAGAGTGGCAGACATAACAAATGCTGATAACAGAGAGCAACTGTTTACAAAGGTGTTTACCTATTTGAGTAACATCAGCTTTCAAGAAACCAATCCCGAAATTTGCGGTGCAACTTTTGAGATTATCACAACACATATAGGAAACGATGACCCTTACAAAGAGACAAGAGTTTTCTATAATACACTTTTTTTAAGTATGCTGGACACC
>JAVBKJ010000159.1:0-6012 GCA_031554075.1 Oscillospiraceae bacterium
CAGGTGTTTGTGTTTTTTTAAGTCTGTCATAGCGTTCTCCTCTCTGAGGAAATCTTCCCAGACTTAATTCTATCAGATTTCGTTTCTCACACTAAGTTCCGCACCCACTACTGCTGTGGAATTTACTTTGGGAATTTACGAGTTTCTTTTTCATGCGTTTGGCGTGGCGATTCTTTGCACATCACTTTACAACGCAATGTGAATGTGCTATACTGCTCGTGTACGGTATGTGCGTTCGTAGCTCAAAGGATAGAGCGTTTGCCTCCGACGCAAAAGGCTGTGGGTTCGAGTCCCACCGAGCGTACCAAGCGCAATGCCCCATAAACGCTTGTTGTTTCAAGTGTTTATGGGGCATTTTTATGTAATTTTTTGGTTGTGCATTATCTCTACCATGTATTGGCGTAATGCAACTAGAGTTCCCTCTCATTATCACAATCTTTCTTACGTGGGGTTTGTGATGTCTGTGCTTGCATTGACTTCATCCTTTGCTCCAGTGCCAGATTTTGTGCCACGAGTTGTTCAATTTTATAATTAAGTTTAATATTACTCGTCGTGAGTTCGCTTATTTTATCAGCCATTGCCGAAATATAGTCGATTGCTTTCTGGGGGTCGAGGTTCTGCTTGGCTAAAAATTCAGACCGCGTCTTTTGGGCAATCGCCTCGTCTCGTAAGATTACGGTTGTTGCCTTAATTTCTACGAGTTCTTTTGATATGCCATCATGCTCCTTGGATAGTAGTTTCGTAAGTGTGCCATGCTCATTAGATAGTGATGTATGTTCGGCTGATAACTTTGCACTGCTGTTTGTCAGATATTTGTTTAACTCTTTTAAGACCTTACTGACCGAAAAAAGCTTGCCTATCGCGACGATAAGACCTATTACTACAGTCCAAACGCCAAACGCCATACCATACAACAAGTTCATAATTATCTCTCCCATCCTTCAAAAAACCCATTTACACCCACATTATAATCTTAATATACTTGCCTGTCAAATGTTAACAGAGAATTTTGCTTTACCCTTGCTCCAGCGATTCAAACTATTGTATCAATGCTTTTTGAAAGTCTTTTTAACTTCCTTGGGCTTGGTTTCTTGCTTGCAAAATCTTATGGTCACAGTGTGTCGTCGTTTGCATATGGTGGTACCCTTGGCGTACATATCCTGCAACCCTACGTAAACGCGTACGTACCCATAAAAGTACAAATCTATTCTATCCTACAGTAAGTTGTTTGCCCATTCTTTTTTGCACCGCCTTGCAATTTGACATCTGTATCCAATTATGGTATGCTTATCCTATCAATTATTTAGGGGGTACATAATGAAAGCATTTCGTTGGTTTGTTCTAGTCGCGGGGGTTTTGCTAATGATTGTGGGCATGTTGATGATGTTCACACCCATCGCCAATCTCATGACCATGGCATTCTTTATCAGCATCGCCATTCTCTTATCGGGTATATCGGAGATTATCCATTGGTTTCACAGCCCAAAAGGGCAGCGCACTGCTTGGATGCTCATGAGCGGTCTTTTGTCCACGCTGTTGGGTCTATGGATTATCATCGGGCAGGGAACCATTGCCAATATAGCGGTTATTTTACCGTTTATGTTTGCATTTTGGGTCATGTTTGGGGGCGTTATTCGTACAGTCGGTTCGATTACGATGAAAAACCAAGGGGAATCTCGTTGGAAATGGGTGATGGCGTCTGGTATCATCGGTATCCTGTATGGCTTCCTGCTACTCAACCACCCACTATTCGCCGCTGGTATGCTGTCGTTTATGATAGCGTTGCTGTTCTTCTATCAGGGTATCAATAGTATTATTATTTTCTTTGCTCTCAAACGCAAAGAAAACTAATGCACTGTTGCCACCTAAACTAGCTCGATAATATGCTCAACGACTGTAGCCACTTTGGTTACAGTCGTTTTGTCGTAGTACTGGCGACATCATAAATATTGCGTTTTGCGCGTATTTGATTGACTTTTTTAGCATATACTGATATGATGATAGGTAAGAATTATGGCTACGCACCCCCCCATGCTTTTTTACGAAAGGAGTTTTTTCAATGTCTGGTGAACATGTTTTAACGCTAACCGAGGAAACCTTTGCGGGCGGCATTGCCTCTGGTACTGTGTTGGTGGATTTTTGGGCCCCATGGTGTGGTCCTTGTCGTATGGTAGGTCCTATTGTAGAGGAATTGGCGGCTGATTTTGCAGGACGCGCTCATATTGCCAAAGTGAATGTGGATGAATGCGGTGCTATTGCCGCACAGTATGGCGTCATGTCTATCCCAACACTGCTTATTCTCAAAGACGGCAAGGAAGTCGACCGTATTGTCGGCGTTCGCCCTAAACCTGCACTGGCAGAAGCATTGGAAGCACATCTGTAATACAACCGTGTACAAATTTGTTCTATATTTGCGCCGCCGACAAACAGTCGTTTGGGGTGGCTACATAGCGCAACAAAGGTGAGGTGTTTTTATGGCAAATGACTCTCAAAATTTCCGCTCGGCTGTGCTAGGGTTTGACCGCAATGATGTCATTGACTATCTTGGCAATCTATCCAAATTGCATCACGATGAGGTTGAGGCCTATCGCGCGGCAAATGATACCTTACGCAAAGAACGTGACGCCGCCAAAGCGCAGGTTGCGGCGCTCGAAGCGCAATCTGGACAGCTGGCAAACCAACAAGCAGACCAACAGCAACAGCTGCATGGCGACCGTGTGGCACTGGCTAATATGGGCGAACAGCTGATGGCAAAACGCGTACTGTGTGATGAGCTATCCGACCGCCTACACCTGCTAGACGGGCAACTGCAGGCTCTGCAAACCGAAAATGCCGACCTCAAATCGCGTCTGCTGTCCGCACAGGCACAAGCCGACGAAATGACACTTTTGAAGCAACAAACAGACGACCTCGAGCTGATTGCCTATAAGCGTGCCGAGGAGATTGAAGCAGAGGCGATGCTCAACGCCGAAAAAGTGCGCACCATGCTCCATCGCCTAAACCGTGAAACAAAGGGCAAGTATGCTGTCGCGCGTGGCGAAGCTGAAGCCGTGGCATTTAGTGTCATGACCGAGCTTGGGCGTATACGCGACTGGTTTGATGTGTTTCCACGCCTGTTTGACAGTGTCGATGAAGTGCTCGAGAGCCTGAATAGCTTTGATAAAACTGGGGCAGTGCGCAGCTTTGTCCCCTCCAGTTTTGACGACTCTGTCGCCCCACCGCCCGAAACAACCCCGTACTCACCTGCGTTACAGAACGAAACGCCCACAAGCGCCCCGTACACATCTGTGTCGCTAGACGAAACGCCCACAAGCGCTCCATACACACCTGTGTCACTAGACGAAACGCCCACAAGCGCCCCGTACTCACCTGTGTCGCTAGAGGAAACGCCCACAACCGCCCCGTACACACCTGTGTTGGACGAAACACCCACCCCCGCCTACACACCAGTGTTGCACACTGAGTCGCAACCTGACATAGTGTACACGCCTGTGACACTCGACGAATTATTCAAGCCTGGCGCAACACAACCCCCCTTAGTGGAACGTCAACCCACGTTGGCAGAAACGTTTGCTGAGATGCCCCCCGCTGTCAAAACCCCTACGGTGAAAATACCTCAGTTTGAGGTGCTTTCCACCACGGCAGAGACGGCACGTGCTTCTGACCTTGCTTCGATGTTCGCAGATATTGAGTATGTGGACACCCCCGAGCACTCAGAACCCATTACAGAGACGACCTTCCTACCAACCGAACAGCCCGCAGAACGTCCCGCTGTTGACGATCGGTTTGAGGATTATTACGAAAAATAACATATCTGCAAGACAAAAAAGAGTAGCCACGACTGTGTGGCTACTCTTTTGCAATTCATATGGATTATGTGGCTTCGTCCAGATTCGCGCCGACGCTCGAGGTAACAGGGAATTGAAACTCTGTTCCTGGGTCGAGTGTAATCTCGATATGGGGACGCTGTAACCACGTAATATTCACTTCACTCGGTGTGAAGTCCGCTTGTCTGTCCTCTACGTACTCCCAATCAATATTGAGAGAGCTGGGCGACCAGTTTAGTTGGAAGTCAGACGCCGTAAAGTCAATTTTGGGACGCTGAGAAGGCATTGCGGTAATCGTCAAGCTGACGTTCGCATCCTGCTCCATGCGTTGGCGTGCCATTTCGGGTATGGGATTCTGCTTGTTTTCAATGTGTAAAAATTGAAGACTCTCAGAGGCAATTTGACCAATTGCCTCAATCCCTTTTTGCAATGAGGCGTCGTAGAAGTCCGAGGACATGCGCAGAATCGGCTTTAGCCCCGCGCTGGCAAAGGACTCCGTTTGGTCAATTTGCACTTGGGGCAGCTTCGTGGTTGGCTCAAATGTGGCGGGCGTAGCATCAACATCCATCTTCATTCGCGCTTGTCTTGTGACAAGACGTGAGGGCGAGGACTCAATGGACAACGCGCCAAAGGTTTGCCTAATCATAAGTTTTGGCAACATGGTATCACCTCCTTCTCTATCATACTATGCTTATCGTAAAAAGTCTACTAGTGTTGGCTGAATTATTTTGCCGCCAACGCTTAATGCGGCGCGGTACACAGCCTCCTGCATACTAAAGTGCATAATCGCTTCGGCTTGGTCTAAGTCCTCAACGTCTGATTTCATTTGTGTGTAGTTGATGGTGTCTTGGCTGTAGCGGTCACTAATCAAGTCTAAGCGGTTTTGACGTCCGCCCAAATCTGCTAGTGTTGCCAGCATCTTGCGTTGCGCTTCTTGAAAACGCCCCATAAAAGGCTGTAGGACGGGGTTGCCTGGCGCGTTATCTAATTTAGAGCTTGCATCTGTTGGGTCAAGCCCATTCAATGTATTTTCCATTTGCGAAAAAATATTGTATAGGTTTTCTTCGCCTAGCCCCATGAAGGTTGCGCCACCTACACCGATATCCATGTAAAGGCTAAAGCCGATTTCATAGTTAGCTGGTTGGTTTGCAACGACAAAGGCATCTGGATCTTCGTTTACCATATCTAGCATTTCTTCGCCAGAGCCGTCTAGCCATATGTTTTTATCTTCGTCCACAAAGAACGGTTGGTTGGATACGTTATGTCCGCCAAATACAAACTTGTCGCCCAAGGTGGTGTTGCCAACCTGCACAAGATGATCCTTTAGCTGCTTAATCTCATGAGAAATCGCCTTTTGATCTTCGGGTGCTAACGTTTCTGTTGCCGCCTGCACCGACAGTTCATAGGCACGCTTTAGAATCTCATTGACTTCACTCACCGCTGTTTCTGTGGCGGTCATCCAAGCGCGAGCGTCCGACACGTTGCGGTCGAATTGCTCGATGTCGTTAAGCTTGGTGCGAGCATTAATACTCTTAATAACACCGACAGGGTCGTCGGAGATACGTACAATCTTACGGTTTGTGGCAAGCTGGCTCTGATAGCGATCCATGCGGGCGCTGTTTAGACCCAAATTACGATTAAACGAGTTAATCATCATGCCATTCGTTACGCGCTGTCCCATTGTGAGTCACTCCTATACAATAATATCATATGATACATAAATGTCAATGACAGTTGTGTTACAAAAATTTACAAGCTGTCACACTAAATGCGCATTATTCGAATCTTTTGTGGCACTGGCGCAAATTCGGCAACGCCGCATGATAAAAATGTATGGTACATTTTATCAAAAATTAGTATTATAAGCCTGCTTTACCTGTGCGGTTAATCAAGACATCTAGCAATTCGTCCATGGTGGTAATAGCGCGCGCCGCGGCGTTGTACGCATGTTGAAACCGCACCATGTTGGTCATTTCTTCGTCAATCGACACGCCCATGACCGATAGTTTTTGAGAGGAAAGACTATCCACCAACAAGCTTTCGGCGGCAGACTGTTGCTTCGAGTGGCTCACCTCTGCGGCTAGCTCACTAATATAGCTCTTGAAAAAACCTTCAAAGCTACCAATGACATCAATGTCATTACGCTCTTTGACACCCTTGATAAGGTCGAGCATGGTTTGGTTAT
>JAVBKJ010000095.1:0-16540 GCA_031554075.1 Oscillospiraceae bacterium
ATGCTCAGCCTATATTGCTATCAAAGTCCCCTATTTGCCGTGAGCATACAAGCAACAAGAGCGCAAAAATGGGGCATTACTGTATAAAGTGGAGGAAAAGCATATGTTGACACCACAAGAAATTCAAGAAAAGCGGTTTGAAAAAGCAGTCTTTGGCGGCTATGATATGGGCGGCGTGGATACTTTTTTGGAAAGTGTCGTCGAAAACTACACGGCACTGTACAAAGATAATGCTGTCCTTAAAAATAAGCTGAAAGTTCTGGTGGATAAGGTAGAAGAGTACCGCAGTGTGGACGACATTATGCGTAAAACGTTGTTAACAGCGCAAAAAAACGCCCATGACATCATGGAAAAGGCGCAAGCGGAGGCAACCGAATTAACAACGAATGCCCAAAAGTCAATACGGGATAAAAGCCGCGCTGTGGCGCGTGATATTGAGCAGGAACAAGCGAGGCTCGACGCCGCAAAGCAAGAAACCATGCGGTTTGTAACGCAATTGCGCGAACTATACCAAAAGGAACTAGATCTATTAAGCGCCATTCCCTCGTTACCCGCCACCCAGAAGCCAAAGTCAGTGCGCGACGACACCCTCACAACAACAGCGCGGCAGATAGAGGACTCCATCCAAGCACAAATTGCGATGGAAGCCGAGCGCGCCACCAATCAAGCCGCGTATGATGCCCAAATGGCGCGTGAGGCCCAAGCGGCACAGCGAAGCCGCGAAGGAGCGCCGTCGCCACAAAACGCCGACCCAAGGCAAGCGGCGAATGCACCACCAGAAGGTCAGCGTGTGAGCGACCAAACAAGACCGATACCACCGACGGCGGCACCGTTACCCTCTGAGGCGCGCGTGTATGAGGTAAAGTTTGGTGCAGAACAAGAAGGCGATTTTTCAGATATTTGGACACCAGAGGAAGATACGCTTATCCCCAGACCGCGTACCGATTTTAAGGATTTAGATTTAGAATTTGGTCCTGGCTATCAGAAATCAAATCCGCACACAAAGTAGGAGAATGACTATGTCACAAGATTACAACGCGACATTACAGTTGCCGCAAACTGAATTTCCAATGCGTGCAGGCTTGCCCAAGCGTGAGCCCGAAATGCTGGCGGTTTGGGAGCAAGAACAGCAGTATGCGCTGCTCATGCAGAAAAATGCGGGGAAGCCTACCTACATGCTGCATGATGGCCCTCCATTTTCGAATAATGACATTCACTTAGGCACGGCTTTGAATAAAATTCTAAAGGATTTTGTCGTGCGTTATAAAAATATGGCTGGCTTTCGCGCCCCCTTTGTGCCGGGTTGGGATAACCACGGTATGCCCATTGAAAGCGCCATTGCCAAACAACAGAAGGTTGACCGCAAGAAAATGTCTGTGCCAGATTTTCGCAACGCATGTCACGACTTTGCGCAGGGTTTTGTGGAACGTCATAGAGAACAATTCAAGCGTTTGGGCGTGATTGGCGATTGGGCGCACCCCTATCGCACCATGGATCCATCATTTGAAGCCAACGAAGTACGTCTTTTTGGTCGCATGGCTGAAAAGGGATACATTTACAAGGGTAAAAAGCCTGTCTATTGGTGCGCGCATGACGAAACTGCCTTGGCAGAAGCCGAAATTGAGTACCAAGACCAAGAATGCCAAACAATTTATGTGAAATTTAAGTTACTGGACGCGCCCACGCAGGTTACATCCATGACAGGGGATGCCCCTGTGTATGTTGTCATCTGGACAACGACCACATGGACGCTCCCAGGCAACGTTGCCATATCCTTGCACCCCGAATTGCAGTACGCACTGGTGAAAGTCGATGGTGCGGTGTATGTGGTGGCAGACGCGCTAAAGGACACTGTGGCGAAGTCTGTTGGTTGGGATTCGATAGAAGTGTTGGGGACGGTCAAGGGACGCAGTCTCGACACGTTGCGGACACAGCACCCATTTTTACCACGTGAGAGCCTTATCATCGTTGGCGAGCATGTCACCGCCGAAGCAGGCACAGGTTGCGTGCATACTGCACCCGGTCATGGGATTGAGGACTACTACGCGTGCCGTGGGTATGACCTGCCTATTATTGTCCCTGTGGACGCAAAAGGGCGCATGACAGAAGAAGCGGGGCGCAGTGCAGGGCTTACAACGACCGAAGCCGCGAAGGTGATTATAGAGGAATTAGTGGAAAAGGATGCCTTGTTGGCGTCCCAAACCATCAGCCATAGCTATCCACATTGTTGGCGCTGTCATCATCCTGTACTCTACCGTGCCACTGAACAGTGGTTTGCGTCTGTAGAGGCGATGAAAGCAGATGCGTTGCGCGCGGCGGAGCAAGTGACGTGGATGCCCGAATGGGGGCGTGACCGCATGATGGGCATGGTGCGAGAACGTGCCGATTGGTGCATTTCGCGTCAACGCCATTGGGGATTGCCGATTCCTGCTTTTTACTGCAATGATTGTGGCAAGCCTATTATCACACCCGACAGTATTGAAGCTGTGGCGACGCTGTTTGCCGCCGAGGGTTCCAATGCTTGGTATGCCAAGGAAGCGGCGGATATCTTGCCAGCAGGCTTTACCTGCCCCCATTGCCAAACCGGCAATGCATTTACTAAGGACAACAATACCTTGGACGGTTGGTTTGACTCAGGCTCGACGCATGATGCCGTGCTGAAGCACCGTGAAGGCTTATCGTGGCCTGCTGACCTATATTTAGAGGGCGGCGACCAATACAGAGGGTGGTTTCAATCCTCCTTGCTGACCGCAATGGCTACAGACGGCACGGCACCCTATCGCGCTGTCCTAACGCACGGTTGGGTTGTCGATGGCGAGGGGCGCAAGATGTCCAAGAGCCTCGGCAATGCGACGATGCCAGAAGTGATTGTCAATCAATACGGGGCGGATATTTTGCGCCTGTGGGTTGCTAGTATGGATTTCCGCGTGGATGTACGTGTGTCTGTTGAAATGTTCAAGCAACTGTCAGAAGCGTATTTGAAACTGCGTAACACCGCGCGTTTCTTGCTGGGCAATTTGAATGGGTTTGACCCCAACGCCCCCGTCGCCTATGACCAACTGACAGAGCTTGACCGCTACGCGCTCATGCGTTGCAATGATCTTGTGGCGCAGGTGACTGCGGCGTATGATGCCTTTGAGTTTCACCGTATTTTCCACGCGATTCATAATTTCTGCGTGGTGGATATGTCTAACGTGTATTTGGATATTGTCAAAGACCGTGTCTACTGTGAAAAGCCAGATAGTATCGCGCGTCGTGCCGCGCAAACCACCATGTATCGTATTTTAGATGCACTCACGCGGATGCTTACGCCCATTCTTGCCTTTACAGCGGATGAAATCTGGCGCGTGATGCCGCACCACACGGGGGTCGATGGGCGCGCTGTGCTGCTAAACGATATGCCTGCCTATGATGCTGCCTTAGCCTTTACGCCAGAAGCTATGACGAAATGGGAACGCATTGTCGCCCTACGCGGGGAAGTAAACAAAGCACTAGAGGTCGCGCGTGCTGACAAGGTGATTGGTAAATCCCTTGAGGCGGCTGTCACCCTCACCTGTGGTGCTGACCAGTTTGACTTTGTGAACGCACTGGCGGCGGAATGGATGACCATATGTATTGTATCGGCTGTGGAAGTGCAAAAAGGTGACAATGACGGCGTGACTGTTACCGTTAGCCGTGCTGTGGGTGATAAATGTGTGCGCTGTTGGTGCTTTACCCCCGAGGTAGGTCATGTGGCGGCACATCCAGAACTATGTCCCCGTTGTGCTGCGGTGGTTTCGTGATGAAAAAGCAAAAATTTCCGCTGTATCTGTTGGGCGCGGTATGCTTGGTGTTTATAGACCAGCTTACCAAGGCATGGGCTGTCGAGCATCTTAAAAATGCCGCCAGCCGCCCGCTCATACCCGGGTTGATACACTTGACCTATGTTGAAAACCGAGGCGCGGCGTTTGGCATTTTGCAGGACATGCGCGTGATGTTTGTGGTGTTGGGGATGGCGGTGATTGCGGGTATTATTTGGCTCGTGTATCGCGAAAATGTTCAACATTGGGCAGGATTATCAGGGCTTGCGTTTATTATCGCCGGCACGATTGGCAATCTCATTGATAGAGCCTTTAACGGCTTTGTTGTTGATATGTTTGAGTTTGAGTTTATCCGTTTTGCCATCTTTAACGTGGCAGATGTGGCGCTCACTTGCGGTGGCGTACTCACATGCCTTTTTATAGTGTTTGTGCCGCACACAAAGCCCCCTGAGAAAACGTCAAAAAGTCACGAATCGACAACAACGAAATGAGATGCGCGCGATTATGCAGTCAGAAAAAGAAGGACGCACATGGAACGACTGACAATGCAAGCAACAGTGCTTGATAAGGATACACGAATAGATAGTTTTTTAGCGCATCGGTGTCACACCGATGCGCGACTTTCGTTGTCGCGAACTGCACTCTCACGCCTTATTGAAGAAGGACAGGTGCAAATTGCAGGCAAACAGGTCGGCAAAAGCTACAAACTGCAAGGGCATGAGACGATAACGGTCGTGTTGCCAGACCCACAGCCAGCGGCGGCGCAAGCGCAGGAGATACCACTGTCAATACTGTTTGAAGACGACGATTTATTGGTGATTCATAAGCCACGCGGTCTTGTTGTGCATCCTGCCGCAGGGCATCAGGACGGCACACTCGTGAATGCGTTACTATTTCATTGCGGGGCGCAACTATCGGGCATTGGCGGTGTGGCACGTCCTGGCATTGTACATCGACTGGACAAGGACACTTCTGGGCTTTTATTGGTTGCTAAGAATGATTTTGCGCATCTTAGTTTGTCCGAAGCGTTGCAAAAACGCGATATTCACCGATACTACAAGGCGATTTTGCGTGGTTGTCCTAAGCAAGCGCAGGGCATCATAGACGCACCAATCGGGCGACACCCCCACAAGCGTACCAGTATGGCGATTGTGCCGCAAGGTCGTCCCGCCAGAACGCAGTACCAAGTGTTGGACGTTCGACAGGGCATGTCGCTTGTTACCTGTAAGCTCGACACAGGACGGACGCATCAAATTAGAGTGCATATGGCATCCATCGGGCATCCTGTCATGGGTGACACGCTGTACGGTGCGCCCCCTGTCAAAGGGGTCGAAGGTCAGCTTTTGCACGCGTATCGGTTGCAGTTTCAGCATCCGCGCACAGCAGACATGTTAGACTTCGAAGCCCCGCCGCCCGCCATCTTTGATATGGTATTTGGCAAGTGAGTATTCACGTCTGAGCCTTCTTGTGGCGTGCTGATAGAACTAGCCGTCCGCACAGATTTTGCAACGTTTTTTTCGCTGGCATAACGGTTCAACCTTGTGCCATCACGTAATTCATGGTATACTAACCGCAAACGCCCATAGGGCGTCGTTGCGATTCGTGACGGCTGAAAAGCAAGCGTGCGCTTGCGCGTCTGCGTCGCTCGCTGTCTAACGACAGCTTTTCATAAGTTTGCTGGGTGTTTTAACGTTAGTAGTGAGGAGTGGTGTTATGCGATATGCAAATTGGACAGTGTCACATGAGGCATCAAAAGACCGCAACCTCACAGAGACGATACTGCAAGCCCGCGGCTACCAAACACCACAGGAACTAGAGACATTTCTACGTGCCGATATGGCTGGACTGTATGACCCAATGCTGTTGCCCGACATGGCACAAGCCGTGGCGCGGATAGAAACAGCATTGCAACACGATGAAAAAATCATGGTATATGGGGATTATGACGTAGACGGCATCACGGCCAGTGCGTTGCTAACAGACTATTTGCGGCAACGTGGCGCCTATGTTGCGTTTTTTATTCCGCATCGTATCGAGCATGGGTACGGGTTACACGCGCCGACACTGCAGCAGTTTCACAAGCAGGGGGTTAGTCTGCTTATCACAGTGGATGTCGGGGTGACGGCGTTTGATGCCGTGGAAACAGCAAACGCGTGCGGACTAGATGTTGTTATCACAGACCATCATGCTTGCCGCGATACACTGCCTGCGGCTGTGGCGGTTGTGAATCCACTTCGCAACGATAGTCAATACCCGTTTCGTGGCTTGGCAGGCGTTGGGGTTGCCTTTAAGTTAGTATGCGCCTTGGCAGGGTCGCACAATACAAAAAAGTTACTGCAACGGTACGGCGATTTGGTCAGCTTGGGCACAGTAGCAGACGTGATGCCGTTAGTGGATGAAAATCGTATTCTGGTAAGACACGGGCTGCCGCTTATAACGACTGGTAGCCGTGCTGGGCTTCGTGCGCTTTGCAAAGTGACGGGCTGTATCGACAAACCTGTGACGGCTAACACGGTGGCATTTAGCCTTGCCCCTGTGCTGAATGCGGCGGGGCGCATGGCGTCAGCAATTTTGTCAGCGGAACTACTGCTGACGACAGACGAAGCGCAAGGCACTCGTATGGCACAGGAACTTATCAATCTTAATACCGATAGACGGAATCTCGAAGCAGAGATTTTCAAACAAGCTGTTGCACAGTGGGAAGCGGATAGCAGCCAGCCCAGTGCCATCGTTCTGCAAGGCGAACATTGGAATGCGGGTGTAACTGGTATCGTTGCGACACGCCTGCTTGAAAAGTATGATAGACCTGTGTTTTTGCTATCTGTTGAGGGTGATATTTGCAAAGGGTCGGCGCGTGCGCCTGCGGGGGTTCACTTGCCAACGGTTCTGGCTGCGTGCCAGTCGTTTTTATCAAGTTTTGGCGGTCATGCGGCGGCGGCAGGGTTTACACTGCCTGCCACCGAGTTTGCCGCTTTCAAAGAGGCGTTAATTGCCGCCTGTGACATGATTGTGCGTCCCGATGAATCAACGCTTGCCCTAACGATTGACTGTGCTATCACGGCAGATTTGCTCACAAAGCACGCCGCGCAAGATGTCTGCCGCATGGGACCCTTTGGGGCGGCGAACCCTGAACCCATCCTCTTACTGCGGCAAGCGCAACTGCAACAAGTTGTGCCGCTCAAAGAGGGTAAGCACCTGAAACTATTTGTCATGGCACAGCAAGTATGGTTGCCTGTCATTTGTTTCGGGTTTACGGCGTCAGAATTTCCGTTTAGCAGCGGTGATGTGGTAGATTTAGCGTTTGTCCTGTCTCTCAACCATTTCCGCGGTGAGGCTACCGTGCAATTAGAACTACGAGATATCCGCCGCTCACCCGAGATACAGGCACAGTACACCGCCGAACAGGCGCAGTATCATTTGTTTGTAAGCAAACAGCCGTTAAGCATCGGCGACCTACAAGCCATCACACCCAACCGTGAGGCATTGGTGGCGGTGTGGCGCGGTTTGAATCGTATGTCAACAGGGCAGCCCGAGTTGCGGCTTACCCTCTGGCAGTTGCTCAATGAGGTGGCATATCCCAGCTTAGGCCCTGGAAAACTACTTGTGGCCCTGGATGTATTTGCCGAACTGGCATTGCTGGAGTATCGGGCGGTGCAGGATATGCTAACCATTACCGTGTGCAAGGACGGGCGCAAGGTGAACTTACAGGACTCAAAGGTGTTAGCCAGCTTGAAGCAATAGGGAGCGATGTACACAAAAAGGGTATTTTGTGGAACTGAGGGATGATGATGGAACGGTATACGACCAATATTAAGGAAGTTGACGAAAAGCTATATAAGCGTTACAATTTGCTGGTAGATAACATACGGGCATATAATCCTATGGCCAATTTTAAGAAGCTAGAGGACACGTTTCAGTTTGCCGCCCATGCCCATGACAATGTGCTTCGTAAGGACGGCAGCCCGTACATCACCCACCCGCTAGAAGTCGCAATTATCATGACGGATATGGCAATGGACTTGGATTCCATCATAGCCGCCTTGCTTCACGACACCATCGAGGACACAGGGTATACCCACGAGGATATCGCTGTGCGATTTGGTTCGACTGTTGCCGACTTGGTGGAGGGTGTCACGAAACTAACGCGTATGCCCTATGCAAGCAAAGAAGAACATCAGATGGAAAATCTGCGCAAAATGTTCATGGCAATGGCAAAGGATATTCGCGTTTTAATCATCAAAATATGTGATAGACTTCATAATCAGCGCACCATGGAGTACCATGCCGATGCCAAACGCCGCGAGAAATCGCTCGAAACCATGCAGGTGTACGCACCGCTTGCCCACCGTTTGGGCATGTCGAAGCTAAAGATAGAGCTCGAGGACCTAGCGCTCAAAAATTTAGATCCTGTTGCCTATCGTGAAATCCAAGATGAGCTATCTATGCGCCTTGCCGACCAAGCAGATTTTTTGGAGCAGGTCTGCGGCAATATCGAAGCTAGAATTACAGAAGCTGGCATAGAAGCCCATATTGAAAGCCGCATCAAACAGATTTACAGTATCTACAGAAAAATGTACAGCCAACACAAGACGATTTTTGAGATATACGACCTCTACGCGGTTCGTGTGATTGTGGATGAACCAGTAGACTGCTATAATGTGCTGGGCTTTATTCACGACCTGTATCGCCCTATGCCTGGGCGGTTTAAGGATTATATCAGCACCCCGAAACCCAATATGTACCAAAGTTTACACACAACGGTGATTGGGCGTGAGGGTGTGCCGTTTGAAGTGCAAATTCGCACGTGGGATATGCACCACACAGCGGAATACGGCATTGCGGCGCATTGGAAGTATAAACAGGGGGTCGTTGGCACAGAGGTAGCGTTAGAAGAGCGACTAAAGTGGGTGCGTCTCTTGCTGGAATCACAGCAGGATGCGGATGCAGAGGAATTTATTAAGTCCCTGCGCATGGAAATGTTCGCCGATGAAGTATTTGTGTTTACGCCACTTGGCGACGTGATTAATCTGCCTGCCAGCGCCAACCCGATCGACTTTGCATACGCGATTCATTCGGCGGTGGGCAATCGTATGACAGGCGCAAAGATCAATGGGCGCATTGTGCCGCTTGAATACACATTGCAAAATGGCGATACTGTAGAAATATTATCCCAAGGTAGCCACGGACCCAACCGTGATTGGCTAAAAATCGTGCGCACGAGTGAAGCACGTAACAAGATTAAGCAATGGTTTAAGCGCGAACGCCGCGAGGAAAATATACATCAAGGGCGTGCTGATTTTGAAGCAGAGATGAAGCGAAGCGGCATTTCATGGGCAACCATACAACACGATGACATCCTGCCGCAACTGCTACGCAAACTTAGTTTCGCCTCGTTAGAGGATATGTACGGTGCGATTGGTTACGGCGGCATCACCGCCTTGCGCGCCGTCAACCGTGTCCGTGATGAACTGATACGCATGAATCGGCTCACCCCTGATAAGCAGAGTGTCGAGAAACTAATGTCTAATATGCGCAAGCCGCAAATTAGTTCTTCGGGCGTTGTCATCGAGGATTTGGAAAACTGCATGGTGAAATTTTCACGCTGTTGCGCACCTGTGCCGGGCGACCCCATTGTCGGCTTTGTCACAAAGGGGTATGGCATTTCTGTCCACCGCAGAGACTGCCCCAATGTCGTTGAAAGCCTGAAGGACACCAAGGAACTTGGTCGTTGGGTGAATGCCAATTGGGCTGTGGACGGCAAGGGTACGTATCCCTCGGGGTTACGCATGAGCTGTATGGATCGAGACGGTCTGGCGGTGGATGTGGCCATGGCTATGTCCATGCTAAAAGTGCCGATGCAGACATTTTCGGCGCGCGTTTTGGGCGATGGTATGACGCTCATCACCATGGTGGCGATGGTGCGTGATTTGGAGCAGTTAGAAATGGTTGTCAATAAACTACGGCGTATCAATTCGGTGTTGGAGGTAACGCGTCATGGAAATTAAGTGTATCCCTTGCAACACACTTGGTACAAATTGTTATATCGTGAGCTGTCCGCAAACCAAGCAAGGCGTGGTCATAGACGCAGGCGGTAACGCGGAGCAAATTATGCAGTATGTGCAGGCGACAGGGCTGGAAATTCAATTTGTGTTTTGCACACATGGGCATTTTGACCATATCTTAGCCGCACCGCAAATTAAGCAAGCCACCAACGCCCCCATTGTCATTCATGCAGAGGATGCCCCTGCCTTTACCCAAACGGGCGCGGCGGGTCTCCCCAAAAATATGGGCTTTGCGCCCCCTGATATCTTAGCGGCAGACGGACACAGTGTCACTGTTGGGTCCCTCGTGTTTGATTGGCTTCACACCCCTGGTCACACGAGAGGCTCGTGTACCATACGTTGTGAGGATGCCCTATTTACAGGCGATACACTGTTTTTCGAAGAATGCGGACGCTGTGATTTAGAAGGCGGCAGTTACCCAACAATGCTACAATCACTTCAAAAATTGGCTGGGTTGTCGGGCGAGTACCGTGTTTACGCTGGTCATGATAGAAGCTCGACATTGTCCCATGAACGAGCGCACAACCCCTATATGCTGGAGGCGACCCGTTGAATATCTGTATGCAGGGGCATACGTTCTTGTATGCCTTAGAGCAAAGTTTGCTTACCTATTTTCCTGCCACACGCCCCCATGTGGTGGACACCCCCGCAGAGGCAGAGGTCGTGAGCGTCCTGCACAAAGGTGCGAAATGGGCAACCGCTACGACAGAACTGCGCATGGACGGTAAGGTGATCAAAGCCACGTCTAGGATGACCTACCACCGTGCGACGACCTATGAAGAAAATAGATGGCTCACCCATTGCGTTAAACTGTCTGTCTACAAAGCCGCGAAGGAGCTGGCAGGCGTTCACCCCCCCTGGGGGTCACTCACAGGCATACGACCTGCCAAGCTTGTCAGCCTGCTCATGGACGAGGGACGCACGTTGGCACAGGCAACAAACGAGCTGCGGAATCGCTATGATGTCACCCCTGCCCGTGTTGCATTGGCAAGCAAGGTAGCGTCTGCGTCCTTTGCGCTACAACGGACACTCAAACCACGTGATATTGCGCTGTATGTGGGTATACCGTTTTGCCCCACACGTTGCGCCTACTGCTCCTTTGTGAGCAGTGATGTGGCGAAGTCAGGGCATCTCATGGCGCCTTACATGGCGCAGCTGCACGTTGAAATGACGAAAACGGCGGCAACCATACAGCAACTAGGGCTTACCATCACAAGCGTGTATATCGGCGGCGGCACGCCCACGAGTTTGCCGATTGACTTGTTTACCCAGCTGTTGACATCCTTGCAAGCCACCTTTTCACTTCAGGATTTGCAGGAATACACCGTTGAAGCAGGGCGCCCCGATACCATCACGCCAGAAAAACTGGCGGTCATGCGTAGCGTTGGGGTAAACCGTGTGAGTATTAATCCGCAAACCATGTTTGAGCCGACACTCGCGCGTATTGGTCGTGCGCACAGTATCGCGCAAACGTTACAGGCATATGAACAGGCGGTAAAGGCTGGTTTTTCCTGCATTAATATGGATATCATAGCAGGATTGCCAGAGGAAACGGCGAGACATTTTGCAGATACCGTACAACAGCTAATGACGTTGAAACCGCAGAATTTGACGGTGCATACCTTGTCACGTAAAAAGGGGTCGTCGCTGGCAACCCAGACGCCCGAGGATACGACAGACGTGACCGCCATGGTGGAGCATAGTTTGATAGAATTGCCAAAGCACGGTTATGAACCATACTATCTGTATCGCCAAAAACAGATGAGCGGCAATTTTGAGAATACTGGCTGGTGTCAAGCGGGGCAGGCAGGGCATTATAATTTGGTGATTATGGAGGAATTGCAAACCATCTTGTCCTTGGGCGCAGGCGGCGTCACCAAGCTGGTACATCCGCCATCGGGGCGCATTGAACGCCTGTTTCAAGTGAAGTATCCAACAGAATATCTATCCAGTTCGGATAAAATAGACAAAAATCAACAGGATGTAATTGAATTTTACCAAAATTTTACGTAGAAGCATACTTTACTAGGATAGTTCCTATACTAAGGCAATGAAACCCTTGGGTTAAGGCACAACGAATATGAATCGTTTCGTGACTTTTAGAAAAAGTGGGGATACCATGAGCCAATATACAGTAGAGACAATTTATGAACGGGGCCATAACGACCCAGCCGCTTTTGTAACGGCGTGCGAGCAAACGTACCACGACAAGGTGGCGGCCTGCGCGAAAACATTGGTGGCGCGCGCGTCGGAAGCCCCCATTGTATTGCTGGCAGGACCTTCTGGTTCGGGCAAAACAACCACAGCCATCAAACTGAGTGAAAGCCTTGCGGTGATGGGACATCGTTGCTATACGGTGTCCATGGACGACTACTATAAAACAGTGGGCGACGGTACCCACCCAACGGATGCCCATGGCAATATTGACTTTGAATCGCCGTATTGTTTGGATTTAGAGCTGTTTAACCAGCATTTACACGATTTGCGGCTCGGTAAAACGATACAAGTGCCGCATTTTGACTTTCCCAATCAGCGTCGCGACCCCGAAAAAACCACGCCTCTTACGTTAGAGGCGGGCGGGTTTTGCATTTTTGAAGGGATTCACGCCCTTAATCCGTTGTTTTCACAAAGCACAGGGAACGCAGTGCAGCGTGTGTATGTCAGCGCGCGGAGCAATATCAAGATGGAAGGCGCTGTATTCAAGGCGACATGGGTGCGATTATTGCGCCGTATGATTCGTGATAAAAACTTTAGAGGCTGGGCGGCAGACCGCACCTTTACGCAATGGGGCAGTGTGCGGCGCGGTGAAAAGCGTTATATTTCACCCTTTAAGGAGGGTGCGTATTCCATTGATACCCATATGCCCTATGAAGTGTGTATCTATCGTGATATCGCCCTGCCTGCCTTGCTAGCGGAAGTGCCGTCGGGCGTTGACCGTCATGCCGAAATCACGTCTATTTACGCGCTGCTGGCTAAGTTTCCGTCGCTACCGCCCAGTCTGCTACCCCCCAATTCACTGTTGCATGAGTTTTTAGGGTAATGTCACCTACTAGCCCTGTGTTATTTGTTGGCACAGATACGGCACACTTTGCGAGCACACTTTGCTACGGCAAATTAATGATATTGTAGGAGGTATACAATGAACGAGGAAATTAAGAATCTGCTCACCAAAATCAAGGGTATTACAATGGTTGCGTCTGACATGGCAGGACAGGCATTGGATACAGCAGGCAAAAGAGCCAACGAATTGTTGGATATTACACGCATTAATATTCAAATTGGCGAGTACAGCGCCAGTGCTGACAAGGTGTATCGTGAGATTGGTGCGATGGTTTACAAAACCCACAAGGACCCTTCGACACCATCAGACGACCTGCCCGCCAAGCTTGCCGCTTTGGATGAACTACACGTCCGTATGGCAGAGTTAAAAGCCAAGCTAGAGAAAATTCGCAAGGAATGCGCTTGCCCTTGCTGCGGCGTCCCCTTTACAAAAGAGGACACCTATTGCCGTTCTTGCGGCGCAAATGTCAAAGTAAGTGTCACAGTGGACGAGGAGCCTGTTGTGTTTGTGGATGTGCCTGTTATGGAAGTGACACCAACGCCTAATGCCGCGGAATCTAATCCACAAGCGTATTACCCCCAAGCTGACGAACAGCATTAACGAAAGGAGAAGGCTGAATGAATATATCAATGTATCAAGAGAGTGCGGCGGCCATTCAAAAGAAAATTGGTGATTTTGTGCCAGAAGTAGCACTTGTGCTTGGTTCTGGGCTTGGTTTCTTGGGCGATTTATGCGAAGATGCGATAATCGTACCGTATGGCGACATTCCCCATTTTAAGGTATCCACAGCCCCTGGGCATAAGGGTCAATTTGTCTTTGGGACGCTATCGGGCAAACGTGTCGCCGTCATGCAAGGTCGTATGCACACATATGAAGGCTATACCTTTGAAGAGGTGACCTATGCCGTTCGTGTGCTACGGTTGCTAGGGTCAAAAACCCTCATTGTCACCAATGCTTGCGGTGGCGTGAATTTGGATTTCTCTGTGGGCGATATTATGCTCATCACAGACCACATTAAGCTTGTTGCGCCCTCACCACTAACAGGGGCAAACCTGCCAGAATTTGGCGTGCGCTTCCCCGATATGTCCAAAACATACACGCCTGCGCTCCAAACATTAGCCCATGAATCCGCCGCGGCACTTGGGCAGAAAATCCAACAGGGTGTGTATATGTTCTTTACAGGCCCTCATTATGAAACGCCAGCAGAAATTCGTGCCGCGCGCGTGCTTGGGGCGGATACTGTTGGTATGTCAACTGTGCCCGAGGTCATTGCGGCGCGTCACGCAGGGATGGATATCCTAGGCTTTTCACTTGTTTCCAATATGGCGGCTGGTGTGGTTGACCAACCCTTGTCTGAGGAAGAAGTGCTAGAAGCAGCGGCGGCGTGCAAGGATCGTTTCTCTGCCTTGATTTTGAAATGTCTCGAGGGCATGTAATGTTTGATTTACTTTTTTCGGATATTACGATTGCCACGCTGGATGTCGCGCAACCAGTGTTGAACCACGCCTATTTGGGTGTGAAAGACGGCAAAATTACGTATGTTGGTACGGACAAACCACAAGAAGCCGCAACCGAAACCATAGATGGCAAGGGGAAGCTCATCATGCCTGGTCTGGTAAACAGCCATACCCATATGCCTATGGCGGCATTTAAGGGGTGGGGCGATGGGCATGACCTACACACATGGCTGGAAAAGTACATATTCCCTTACGAAGACAAACTAGATAGTAAGGCGGCGACGATTTGCTGTCAGCTTGGGTTAGCAGAGGCTATTGCGTCAGGCACGACCACCTATCAGGATATGTACTTCTTTTATGACCAAGTAGCGCCTGCTGTGGCGGCGTCTGGTATTAACGCAAACCTAGCCAGAGGTTGTGTAACCTTTGACCCGAACTATGTCTTTGATGGCTCGTTGCACATGCAAGAAACAAAGCAATTGGTGGACGATTGGCACGGGCATGATAACTACCGCATGATGGTGGATGCCTCCATTCACGGCGAGTATACCTCTAATGGCCGTCTTTGGACAGCCATAACAGAGTATGCCCAACAGCATAAGTTGGGTATGCACTTGCACCTGTCAGAAACAAAGGCAGAGCACGAGGGGTGCTTAGCACGTCATAACGGACAGACACCAGCCCAAGTGTTTGCGGCGCATGGGGTATTTAATGTCCGAACAGTGGCCGCCCACTGTGTTTGGATTGCGCCCGAGGATCGCGATATTTTGGCAAAGCATGGGGTAACGGCTGTTCATAATCCTGTTTCTAATTTGAAGTTGGCAAGCGGCGTGGCAGATGTACCAGCCATGCTACAGGCTGGTGTGAACGTCGCGTTGGGGACGGACGGCGTTAGCTCCAACGATTCCTTAGACATGTTTGAAGAAATCAAACTGGCGGCGATTTTGCACAAAGGCATATCGTATAACCCCACCATTTTGTCTACCCTAGATGCCCTGCATATGGGGACGCGCAATGGCGCGGTAGCACTAGGACGTGGCAACGATACTGGTCGGCTTGCCGTCGGCTTTTGGGCGGATATCATCATGCTTGACATGGATAAACCCCATTTCTACCCCTGTCATGACGTATTGGCGCTACTCACCTATGCGGCGCGCGGCGCGGACGTTTGCCGCACCATTGTGCGCGGCAAAACGTTGTATCAAGATGGACAGCACCTAACCATCGATGTGGAAAAGGCGAAAGCTGAACTTATCAGCTATGTGTTACCGAAAGTATTTCAGTAATACTAATTCTCGATAAAAATGTCACATACATTTTTATCATCGGGCTTCGCCAGATTTGCGGCATCGCCGCAAGAGAACAGTATTGACGGCATTTCGACGACCTTTGGTCGCCCCTCGCATAAGCGAGCGACTTATAAACATGGCATGTTTATAAGTGACATTAGTATAAGAAACCTGCTTGAGATATCAAATCGTGATACGCGCGTTGGGGCGGGTGGCGACGCTGACCGCCCCTTTCGTACGACAACACCAAGAGGTACGGTGCATCAAGGCACATAGTTTACCTCTTTTTTGCATATAAACTAGGACTTGCTTTGTCAGTAGTTGCTGTAAAAGCCAGTACATTTTATGGAAGCGAGGTGCCGCATGTCAAAACAAACAAGACAAAACTTTCTGCATGGCGCACTCATCTTATCCGTTGCCACCGCTGTTGTTAAAATCATTGGGGCAATGTTCAAAATTCCCTTGGGTAATTTAATTGGCGATGCAGGTATGGCGCATTTTACATCGGCTTATAATATCTATTCCACACTATTTGTGCTTGCAACGGCTGGTATGCCTGTGGCTATCTCAAAAATGGTGTCGGAGGCGCAGGCACGTTCGCGGACAAACGAACTCGGCACGATACTTAAGGTCTCGGTGACGACATTTCTCATTATCGGCGTGTTTGGCACTGCCTTGCTGTACTTTGCGGCAGGGTCGTTGGCTGAACTGATGAATAATGTGAAGGCTGAGCCAGCCATACGCGCCATCGCCCCTGCTGTGTTCTTTGTGGCGATTATGGCGTCCTTGCGCGGCTACCACCAAGGACAGGGCAATATGTACCCCACAGCCATCTCACAGGTGTTTGAAGCCACAGGCAAGCTAGTCATTG
>JAVBKJ010000061.1:0-15746 GCA_031554075.1 Oscillospiraceae bacterium
CATCAGCCGCGATATGCAAACCGCCCACACATGCGGGTGTACATCTATCAAGCGGACGATGTATCCGAAAGCGACAAAGCGTTACTACATAATATCGCGACTGCCAATAGTATCAACCTAAATACCAGCGACTGTACAACGTTTTTCATACAAAATGTAGATGAACTAAACGAGGTGTTACGATGAATGCGTTGCTCATAAACGCAAGCCCCAAACGTATACTTAGTAACTCACAGTATTTTCTAGGCATTCTGAAATGCCAATTGGTAGGATGCCGTACAACAGAAATCAAGCTAAGTGGTCCTAACGTCTATCAGGAGATTTTCAGTCATTTTAGCCACATAGACACGCTTGTGATTGCGTTGCCAGTGTATGTGGACGGCGTCCCCTCGCATGTGCTACGATTTTTGAAAGAGGCGGAAACTTACTGCAGGGCGCATGGATGCCATTTTAAGCTGTATGTCATCTCAAATTGCGGCTTTTTTGAGGGCAAACAATGCAAACATGAACTTGCCATCATGCAATCGTTCTGCGCGGCGGCTGGGTTGACGTGGGGGGCAGGCGTTGGTGTTGGTGCAGGTGAAATGTTAGGCGCGCTACGCCTCACACCCCTTTTTGAAGTGACGAAATTTTTATTGTCCCTGCCTTTTTTCTTACTGCAAGAGGGCATCGCGGCGGGGTTAGCCAATTATAATTGGATTTCGACGCTAGTTAGTATGCTAATTTTTGTGCTGTTCAATATCGGTCTGTATTCCTCGCTGTGGAAAATGCAGCGAACCATACGCCGCGGTGCGTCACGACCAGATTGGTATACTAGTGTTACGCTTTGCCCTCGTTTCTTGTTTACCATGTTTGCCAATGGCTATTGGATTCTACGCGCCGCCTTGCACGGCACAGGCGTCTGGCAACTGTACAAGAAAAAGTAGTATGTATCCCTGTTTGTTTATTGTCACTGAATTGATAATAGGAGGCTGCCATCATGGGAAAAACAATTATTATCGGCGGTGTGGCGGGCGGTGCAACTGCCGCGGCAAGGCTACGGCGGCTGGATGAAACGGCGACCATCATACTCGTAGAGCGCGGTGCGTTTATCTCGTTTGCCAACTGCGGCTTACCCTATTACCTTAGCGGCACAATCGGCGACGTCTCCGCACTCACCTTGCAGACACCCGAAGGCTTTGCCGCGCGCTACCATGTGGATGTTCGTGTAAGACAGGAAGCCGTAGACCTAGACACCACCACCAAAACGGTCACACTGCGTCGCGAGGATGGCTCACAGTACACAGAAACGTACGATACCGTCATTCTCGCCACGGGCGCAAAACCACTAAAGCCCCCCATCGAGGGCATTGACCACCCCAAGGTATTTACGCTACGTACCATCCCCGACACGCTTGCCATTCGCGCCCTACTGGAGTCACGCAAGCCAAAGCAGTCCATCGTCATCGGAGGCGGCTACATTGGTGTGGAGGTCGCCGAAAATCTGGCAAAAGCGGGGCTTGCTGTGACGATTGTGGATGCACAGCCGCAAGTGTTAGCCCCGCTAGATTACGATATGGCGTGCGATGTTCACAAACAGCTAGAGCGTAAGGGTATCACGTTGCAACTGAACACGTCGCTCAAAAGCATACACGCAAACGAAGACGGCGTCACCGTCGCGCTTTCGTCTGGCACTGTAGCGGCGGATTTTGTCGTGCTTGCCATAGGCGTTGTGCCTGATACCGCCTTAGCCGCGCAAGCCAAATTACAGCTCAATGAGCGCGGCAGTATCATCGTGAATGAATTGCTGCAAACCAGTGACCCTCATGTGTACGCTGTGGGAGATGCGATTGCCGTCACCGAATTTGTCAGCGGCACGCCTGCCTTTTTACCCTTGGCAGGTCCCGCGAACAAGCAAGGGCGCATGGCCGCTGATAACATCTGCGGTCGCTACAGTGTGTATCGTGGAACACAAGGCTCGTCCATTGTGAAACTATTTGACATGACCGTTGCCGCCACAGGCTTGAATGAAAAAAACGCCAAACGTTTGGGGGTTCCGTACGAAAAGTCCTTTACCTACAGCGCGTCTCACGCAGGCTACTACCCTGGCGGCGGCTTTCTCTCGATAAAAGTACTCTTTCGCCCCGACACAGGCAAATTGTTGGGGGCGCAGCTTGTCGGTTTTGATGGTGTTGATAAACGGTGCGACGTGCTGGCGACAGCCATACGCGCGGGCATGACGGCGTATGACTTAACTGCGCTGGAGCTTTGCTACGCACCACCGTACACATCTGCCAAAGACCCCGTTAATATGGCAGGCTATGCCATCGAGAACATTCTCACAAACAGCACCCAGATTTTTCACTGGCATGACGTGGATGCCCTCCCCCGTGACGGCTCGGTTACGTTGCTCGACGTGCGCACGCCTGCCGAATATGCACGCGGTCACATCACTGGATTTGTCAATAGTCCGCTCGACACCCTCCGCGCCACCCTGCACACATTAACGAAAGAAGCGCCTGTCTATCTGCATTGTCAAATTGGGATGCGCGGCTATCTAGCCGCCAGAATCCTTAGCCAATGTGGCTTTACAGTGTATAATCTTAGCGGCGGCTACCGTCTTTACCAAATCACGCAAAACAGGTAGCGCGTACCCTTAAACGCTTCCCAATCGGTGTAAATTTTTTTGGCAAGTTTTTTAGAAAAATACTTGCGCTTTTGAAAACACTGTGATATACTGTCATAGCTTGATGTTAATTAGGTCTACGAGGCGAAAGAGGTGAATTCCATGAAACAAGGGTTACATCCGAACTACGAGCAAACAACCGTGCGTTGCGCTTGTGGT
Source organism: Oscillospiraceae bacterium (assembly GCA_031554075.1). Taxonomy (GTDB): domain Bacteria; phylum Bacillota; class Clostridia; order Oscillospirales; family UBA929; genus WRMG01. The sequence continues at coordinate 2,825 of JAVBKJ010000061.1, forward strand.
GAGGTGTTTGAAACTGGCTCAACCAAAAAGGATATCCGCGTCGAAATTTGCTCAAAGTGTCATCCTTTCTACACAGGAAAGCAGAAGTTGGTGGACACCGGCGGTCGCGTGGATCGTTTCAAACGTAAGTTTGGTTTGGAGAATCAGTAAGAACGCGTCACATTACCCGTAACGCGTATCAATTCAGTGTACTGAATTGATACACTGTTGCGGGTTTTTTGTACACTTTACGATACAATGTCATATATCATTAGGGTGTGTTGATGTTTGCTAACGGCAGCGATGTCGCTGAGCCGTTAATGCACGCCGCTAACGTGTACAAATGAAAACCTGCCGACAGGTAATACTAATCCTCGATAAAATATTCCATCATTTTTGTCTTGCGCATATTACAAAAAAGGAGGTTTCCTCATGTCTTTTATCGCAGTACCGCAACAGGAACTGACGAATACATTCACGATGCTTGACAAGCAATGGATGCTAGTGACAGCTTCCTATAGAGACCGAATGAATACCATGACGGCCAGTTGGGGCGGTTTAGGCGTACTTTGGAATGTCCCCGTTGCGTATGTATTTGTACGCCCTCAACGGTTTACACAGACGTTGTTAAGCCAAAACAATTTGTTTACCGTTTCATTTTATAATGAAGCACAGCGCGATGCGCTGAAGCTATGCGGCGCGCAGAGTGGTCGCGACACCGATAAAGTAGCAAACGCAGGTCTCACACCCGTCTACGACGAGCGTGGATTTTGGTACTTTGCAGAAGCTGAATGGGTGCTTTGCTTAAAAACCCTGTATGTCCAACAATTGGACCCTGCGGCTGCCACTGATTCTGCCGTGTTTGAGAAACACTACCCATTACAGGATTATCATCATCAATATATTGCCCAAGTGGTGGACTGCCTAAAGCGACAATCGTAACCCTCCCAGACAGCTCACCCACCGTTAAGGAGGAAACACAAATGATGCACAACAACCCACATGAAGTCCAGCGCGAGCGCGCTATTTTAGTCGGTCTGAACAATTCTGACCTCATCGACTCAACAACGGACGCTACGCTTGATGAATTAGAAGCACTCTTAGAAACCGCAGGGGGCGACGCCGTCCTGCGTGTCATACAAAACAAAGCAACGATTGACCCACGTACCCTAATTGGGGAAGGCAAGGTTGCCGAAATCAAAGAACTTTGCGAACTGCACGAGGTAGATTTAGTTGTGTTCGATAACCAGCTATCGCCCAGTCAGACGCGTTGTCTTGAAAAGGATACTGGCGTTCGTGTTATCGACCGCAACTTGCTAATCCTCGATATTTTCGCCGACAGGGCGCGCACGCATGAAGGACGCATTCAGGTGGAAATGGCGCAATACAAATATATTTTGCCGCGCCTGTCTGGCTTAGGGCTGAGCCTGTCCCGTCAGGGTGGTGGTATCGGTACGCGCCGCGGTCCTGGTGAATCCAAGCTGGAGACAGACCGCCGCCACATCCGTCGTCGGCTCGAAAAATTGGGAGAGGAACTAGCGGACATCCGCCGTATCCGCACCCTACACCGTGACCGCCGCGGTAAAAACGAGATGCCTGTCGTGTCGCTTATCGGCTACACAAACGCTGGCAAATCTACGCTGTTTAATCTATTAACGACCTCTGATATTCCAGCGCGCAATCGCCTATTTGACACGCTGGATACCACAGTGCGCCGCTTTCCCTTAACCCCCGGCACAGAGATGCTACTAACGGATACCGTCGGCTTTATCCGCCGACTGCCCCACCATTTGGTGGAAGCGTTTCGCGCGACATTGGATGAATTGCAGTACGCCAACTTGCTATTACACGTGATAGACGTCTCGAATCCCGAATGGGCAGAGCAAGCCGCCGTTGTGGATGCCTTGGTGGCTGACCTTGGTGCCTCAGACACCCCCTGTCTCCGCGTTTATAACAAGGCGGACTTACTCTCCCCCGATTTACTGTTATTTGACCGTGAGGGTATCGTTGTGTCGTCGATAACAGCGCTAGGCATTGATGTTTTACGCGAACGCATTTTGGCAATGGTTGACGCTGGCACACGCCATGTGTCGCTGTTGATTCCTTACGCCGAAGCGTCGAAACTGGAGCTTCTGTATCGCGAGGCACATGTGGAAACTGTTGATTACCAAGAAACGGGCATCGCGGTAGAGGCGGTTTGTGACGGTCGTGTGTACGGGCGTGTTCGTGGGTTTGACCTGAATCCCCCTGAGGTGTCCGTCAACCCATGGTAAGCGTCACACGTGTCCCCCGTGAGACGGGCAACTTCACCCTCACCGAAAAAAAATCACGTTTTATAGGCGTCCTGTACTTGGTGGAAACCGAGCAGGACGCTTTGGCGCGTTTGCGCGACGTACGCCTTGCCAACAGGGAGGCCACGCACAATGTGTATGCCTATCGTTTGCTCGACAACCAGATTATGCGGCATAGTGACGACGGCGAGCCACAAGGCACAGCTGGGCTACCTGTCCTTGAGGTATTGCGGCGCGAGGAAGTCCAAAATGTACTCTGTGTCGTCACGCGTTACTTTGGTGGCGTGTTATTAGGGGCTGGCGGTTTGGTGCGCGCCTATGCTGCCACGGCGAAGGGTGCGCTAGACGCGGCGGGCGTGGCAATCCTACAGCCAATGGCAAGAGGGCGACTACGCTGTCCCTATCCCCTATGGGAGATGGTCGAGCGTCTGTTACTATCGCATGGCGCGTGTATGAATGACACAGAATACACCGACCGTGTCATCGTTCACTACACCATACCAGAGGTAAACAGCAAAGCATTGGAGACACAGCTCATTGATATCACAGCAGGGCGCGTCCTGCCTGAATGGCTCGAGGTTGTGCTGGGTAGCTGAAAGTATTTACTCATATCGTCTTCGGTTGTCCGTTTCCTCCAAAATATAGTCGATACTCGTATTGTGGTAGCGTGCCAATTTTTTCAACAGTGCAACGGAAGGCGGTCTCGCACCACGTTCAAAACGCGAATATTCAGATTGATCCATCTCTAATTCTATGGCAAGTCTTACCTGTGTGAAATGCTTTTCCTCTCGCAGCTGTTTGATTCTTACATACAAGTGCATCACCTCTATAGGTCATTTTAACCTATTTTCATCTTGACATTAGAACCATTTCGTCCTATAATTATTTTTAGGATGTGTTAGCTCTATTGGGAGGTATAAACTTATGGTTGACTACGAACTTATGTATGTAAAATTATTTTCAGCGATTACACAAGCTATCGATATTCTACAAAAAGTACAAATTGACACTGAAGAATTATATATAAATGCAGAGCCATCTGCACTTGTGGCATTTCCAAAATCAATTACAAACGAGGTATATGGTATGGGTAACATTGAAAAATTTGACGCTATGGCTACGCAGTACGACACGCCAGGCAGGCAAGCTGTGGCAAACATTATTGCCGCTGAAATTCGCGCCTGTGTTCAGGACGGCGCTACCAAACAGGCAATCGACTATGGTTGCGGCACGGGCATGGTTGGGCTGCAACTACTGGATGTATTTGCTTCGCTTCTCTTGATAGATGCTTCTGCCAATATGGTTGACGAGGTAACGCGCAAACTTACCAAACTGAACGCGAAATCTGCCAAAGCACTCTGCTGCGACATACTGGCTGACAATCCGCCCGATTTACACGCGGATTACATCATCATTGCTCAGGTGCTACTACATGTGAAGGAGACAGAGCAGCTGTTATCGCGATTGCATCACATGCTAAACAGGGGCGGACATCTCATCATTGTCGATTTTGACCTCAATCCCGAGATTGAATCAGACGAAGTGCGCAACGGTTTTGACCAAGTAGACTTGATGAGTATTCTATTACAGTGTGGTTTTACGAAAGCACATGCGAATACCTTCTACCATGGCGAAAAGATGTTCATGAACAAGGACGCGTCACTCTTTCTCATGGATGCTGAAACCTTATAACGCTTCCATTTGTTTTTTGCTTACGATTTACCCAACCTGTTTAATTGCAATGTTTACCACACCATGCCCCACCTATGCCTACGCGGATGGCGAAATTGTTTTTCTTTTGCTTCCTAATGACCCAACCAGTGTATTTGAAATATTTACCACACCATGCACTGCCTGCGCCTACGCGGATGGCGAATTTGTTTTTCTTTTGCTTCCTTTTCTTTTTGTCCAAAAAGAAAAGGAAGTTGACAGGGGGCGCGCCGTGATATATAATACGATGATAATGGGGTAATTGTCCGTATGGGGGTGCAAAATGACGATACGCGAGCATATAGAGCAGCAGGAGCTACAATCGCTTACGCCCGCTGCCACATTTGCCTTGCACAGTAAAGGGCGTGTTATCGACGAACCAAGCTGTGATATGCGTACCTGCTTCATGCGCGACACCGACCGTATCACACATTCGAAAGCGTTTCGGCGTCTGGCGCATAAAACACAAGTATTTCTAAAGCCTGAGGGCGACCATTATCGAACGCGTCTCACCCATACCCTCGAAGTCATGCGCATAGCGCGCACCATGGCAGTCGGGTTGCGACTGAACCAAGACTTAACAGAGGCGATGGCGTTAGGACACGACTTAGGACATACACCCTTTGGACACGCAGGCGAAGCCGCCCTAAACGAGCTGATGTCAGATGGTTTCACGCACAACGCGCAAAGCTTGCGTGTTGTGGAGCGTCTGGAACGCGGCGGCAGAGGGCTAAACCTCACGGTAGAGACAAAAAACGGGCTACTCCATCACACAGGAGTAACCGCCCCCGACACCCTAGAGGGTCAGTTGATTCGATATGCCGACCGCATTGCCTACATAAATCACGACTTTGACGATGCTGTACGCGCAGGACTTCTGCAAGAAGCGGATGTGCCCGCGTGGATACGTGACACCCTAGGGCTGTCACCGCGCGAACGCATCAACACATTAGTCACCGACCTTGTGTTAACAAGCCTACATACCGATACCGTCGTACAAACAGAAGCGCGTCATACCGCCATGCTGGCGCTACGGTCATTTATGTTTGAGCAAGTGTATACAAACCCATTAGCAAAGGCAGAGGAACGCAAGGGACGCGATTTGCTTGCGACACTCTTTGCCTACTTTGTCAGCCATAAGGATGACCTGCCTAGCGACTATCGAGAAATTGCCGAAAAAGAGGGTTGCCAACGAGCCGTTGCCGACTACCTTGCCGGCATGACTGACCGATTCGCTGTCATGAAATACAGCGAGCTGACCATACCAAAGGGTTGGGAAAAGCACTAAAAGTGCGCAGAAACCTGTTTTAATGCGATGTAACTTTCCCAAAAGAGTATATACCCAACAAATTGTGGTAAATATATTACATATTGGAGTTGTGTCATGAATTTTCCGGACGCGTTTTTGGAAGACTTAGCGGCGCGCACCGACATTATCGACTTTATATCCCGATATGTAAATTTGCAGCGGCGTGGCAATGCCTATGTCGGACTTTGTCCCTTCCATAGTGAAAAGACGCCGTCATTCCAAGTGACACCAGAGAAACAGCTTTACCACTGCTTTGGTTGCGGTGTGGGCGGTAGCGTGTTCCAATTCACGATGGCGATTGAGAATATCGACTTTGGCGAGGCGGTACACCTCTTGGCTGACCGCGCTGGTGTGTCAGTGCCCGATAATGACCAAAATGGGCAGGCGGAACGCCTACTGCGGGAACGGCTATTTGCGCTTCATGTGAGTGCTGCGCGTTTCTTCGTGGCAACACTGCCTACGAATCAGCAGGCGATTGCGTACTTGCAACGGCGTGGCTTGTCCCCCAAAATTGTACGTCATTTTGGGATTGGCGCGACCCCTCAGGGTGACGTCAGCCTGTTGTCAGCCATGCAAGCAGAGGGTTTCACAAAGCAAGAATTGCTGGCAGGCGGTCTGCTAGGGCAAAACGACAAGGGCGAAGTGTACGACCGTTTTCGCAATCGGCTTATGTTTCCCATTATCAATGTGACCAAAAAAGTGATAGGCTTCGGCGGACGTATCCTAGGAGACGGTCAACCCAAATACATGAACAGTCCCGATACGCCGATTTTTTCTAAAAGCCGTCACTTATTTGCCTTAAACTATGCCAAAAATTCCAAACAAAAGGGTTTATTGTTAGCTGAGGGCTATATGGATGTCGTTAGCCTCCACCAAGCGGGGTTTGACCATGCCGTGGCATCTCTGGGGACAAGTTTGACAGAGCTGCAAGTGCAGCTTCTGCAAAAGTACACAGACGAAGTGACCATTGCCTATGACACCGACCAAGCAGGACGCAAAGCCTCAGAACGGGCGACCCTGTTGTTGCAAAAAGCGGGCATCAAGGTGTCTATGCTGTCACTCGACGGTGCCAAGGACCCCGATGAATATATTCAGCGTTTTGGCGCTGCCGCGCTAGACTCACAGCTGCAGGCGCGCGAAAACCATATGGATTACCGCATAGGTCGACTGACACAGGCGTATGATTTAGAACAGGACCAAGGCAAGGTTGGTTTTTTGAAAGAAGCCGCCGCCCTGTTAGCCACCGTCCCGAGTGAGGTGGAACGCGATGTGTACCAGCGGCGTGTGGCGCAGCTGGCTGGCATTGGCGCTGATGCCGTGGTGCTTGAAGTAAAGCGTATTCGCGCGAAAGCCTTTAAGAATGCCCATCAAAAGGAAGAACAGCAAATTCGTAACCCCGCCCGTGCTTTGACGCCACCAGGGGTTCATATGCAGCAGTTAGCGTTAGCGCGTGCCGAAGAGGAACTTATCGCGATGGTGCTGTTTGACCCCGAGCATATGACATGGTTATCGCCGTTGTTGCAGCCTGACACATTTGCAACGCCTTTTTTAGGTCGCATTTGGGAACAAATTGTGTTGAGATATCAAATGGGTGCCGCTGTGAGCCTGCCCGCCCTGTCGCAAGTACTGTCCCCCGAGGAAATTGCACATCTAACGCGCGTGTTGGGGCGCCCTATGTCGCGCGCCTTAACAAAGCAAGCCATACAGGATTGTTTGGATTGCATCACAAGGGAAGCGGCAGCCCGTGTCGCCACGCAGGAGGGCGAAGATCCCACATTAGCACGTGCTTTACAAAACATAGAGAGAAAAAAGAATTTTTTGGAGTAGTGGTTTTGCCACAATTTGTTTCAAAAAAACTGGTTATGGAGGTATTACATGAGCAACACGGAGGATAAAAAGGGTTTTATAAAGGATTTAGTTGAGCTTGGCAAGAAAAAGGGGAAGCTCTCCACCCGCGAACTAATGGATATGCTCGAGGAGATGGATTTGTCTCCTGAGCAAATTGACTCGCTGTATGATTCATTGGAAGCCATGGGCATTGAGATTACTGTGGAGGAATATTTAGGCGATTTACCAGAAGATATGCCCATTGATTTGGACGAGGTAGACGAAATCCCCCCCGAGGAACTGGTTGACCCAGAAATCCTGATGGAGGGCTTCAATATTGATGACCCTGTCCGTATGTACCTTAAGGAAATTGGTAAAGTCAACCTATTGAGTGCCAACGAGGAAATAGATCTTGCGGTACGCATGTGCCAAGGCGACGAAAAAGCGAAAGTCTGGCTTGCCGAGGCCAATCTGCGCTTGGTCGTCAGTATCGCCAAGCGGTACGTGGGGCGCGGTATGCTGTTTTTAGATTTGATTCAAGAGGGCAATCTGGGGCTTATCAAGGCTGTTGAAAAGTTCGACTACACAAAGGGATACAAATTTTCGACCTATGCCACATGGTGGATACGCCAAGCCATCACACGTGCCATCGCCGACCAAGCCCGCACGATTCGCATTCCTGTTCACATGGTCGAAACGATTAACAAGGTGATTCGTGTGTCTCGTCAGCTATTGCAAGAGCTAGGGCATGACCCCTCGCCTGAAGAAATAGCCGCCGAGATGAGTATGCCTATCGAAAAAGTGCGCGATATCATGAAAATTGCGCAAGAGCCTGTCTCCTTGGAAACCCCGATTGGTGAAGAAGAAGATAGCCATTTGGGTGACTTTATCCCCGACGAGGATGCGTCTGAGCCAGCAGAAGCGGCGTCGTTTACTTTGCTAAAAGAGCAACTTGTGGACGTGCTAGGCACGTTGACACAACGCGAAGAAAAGGTGCTCAAGCTACGGTTTGGCATAGAAGATGGACGTACCCGAACCCTAGAAGAGGTGGGGCGCGAATTTCAAGTCACACGCGAGCGCATACGCCAAATCGAGGCAAAAGCGTTGCGCAAACTGCGGCACCCAAGCCGCTCTAAGAAGCTAAAGGATTTTTTGAATTGAGGTAGCTAACGCATGACTAGTATACCCAAACGTACCGCACTAACAGTTTTATCGGAAGAAATGCGGCTACATCCCGAAACAGGATACGCCGCCTACTTTCTGGAGGATGTTGACGATGCCACTGTTTTAATCAGTATCCCGACGATGGACAATACGACTTGGGAGCCGCCTCAATGGTCATTATTAACGATACATTATGAAGTAAATGCCGTGCGATATATATTTTGCGCACAAGTATTACGGAAACGTGAGGACGGCACAGCCCTGTTTGTCCGACTAACAACTGGTCTCATGCGCGCCCAACGGCGCGGCGATATCCGCTTGGAAATTCTCCAAGAGATGACAGGTGTCACGATTGTCACAGATGCCAACGTAGAGCCTCAGCATTTCACAGGCACAGCCATGGATATCAGCGCTGGGGGTCTTTGTTTGCGCACAAATGCCGATTTGCGCCCTGGTGACCAGTTCAAAATCACCTTGCCGATGATGGCAGATACCTCCATCACAGACGTGCGTTGCGACATTTGTTGGAAGGTGCGCCTGCCCGACGATGCGCCCTATAAGTTTAGCATCGGCTGTACCTTCTCGTTCCCCTACCGCGTTGACAAGGATAGGCTACTGCTATACATTAACAAAATGCAGCGTATGCGCTTAGAAAAAATCAAACTGGATGTCCTGCCATAGCACCACTGCCAACGAGTGCATCCTAACATCTATTACTTACGCACAAACGCCCCCTTGGCTGACCGCCAAGGGGGCGTTTATGCGTAATGACCCTGTCAACCGCGCACAACTACTCTATGTATTGTGGCTGACGTTCAACAGGTGTGCCGATAATGCGCGTCAACAGCGCATTGGACACTAAAAACCCTTTGGGGGTCAAGCGCCAACGGTCGCCCGTTCGCTGCGCCAAGCCATGCTGTTCAAATAATTCTAGTTCTTTTTCAATGCTGTCAAACGAGGCGCGAAACAGCCTTGTGTACTCATTCGAACCGACGCCATAATCTGTACGTAAGCCTAACATGAGGTATTCACCAGCCCGCTCCACCATGGGTATGCGCTGATTTTCGTCCATCACCTCGTTATGCTGGGCGATGCCATCAATATAGCCCTGTAAATCACGGATAATGCTAAAACGACGACCGTCAAAATCCGAATGCGCCGCAGGACCAAACCCCATATAGGGTTGCAATGTCCAATACTTGAGGTTGTGGCGTGACTCGCGCGAGGGCTTGCCAAAGTTTGAGATCTCATAGTGTCGATAGCCCGCCTGCGTGAGGACTTCATCGGCTAACAAGTACTGGTCTGCCTGCGTGCTGTCATCTGGAAAGGATACGGTGGCTTGCTTGTCGTATAACGGCGTACCCTCCTCCACCTTTAAGCCATAGCAGGAGATATGCTCGGGAAACCATGCTAAAATCTGGCGCAGTGTATCCTCCCAATCGGCAAGGGTCTGATTCGGTAGTCCATACAAAATATCAAGCGAGATGTTCTTAAAACCAGCGGCTCGTGCGGCGTCAAAGGCTTCCTTGGCTTGCGCCGCCGTATGGGCGCGCCCCAACGCCAAAAGTTGGTCATCTTGCAAGCTTTGCACACCCATTGAGAGGCGATTATAGCCCATTTTATGCAGTTTTTTGAGCATTTTACTATCCACAGTGCCGGGATTAGCCTCCACCGTTATTTCGGGAGAGTTGGAAAATGTGAAAACCTTTTGCAACACTTTGAGAATCTCGGCTAACCGTCGCGTACCCAGAATTGTGGGTGTGCCGCCGCCAATATAGACGGTATCCACCGTATACTTACCGCAGAACGCACCTGCCTCTTTGATATGGGCTGTAACCGCTTTCACGTAGGCATCCATCATACCTGTCGTGCCTGTTTGGGAATAAAAATCGCAATAGCTGCATTTTTGCAGACAAAAGGGGACATGAACATATAAACCAATATTGTTTTGCACCAAAATGCCACCTTTCGTACTGTACAATATGTGATACGCTATTCGTCGAGCTTTAAGACTGCCATAAACGCTTCTTGTGGCACTTCTACGCTGCCCAACTGGCGCATCTTTTTCTTGCCCTCTTTTTGTTTTTCGAGCAATTTTTTCTTACGCGTGATGTCGCCGCCGTAGCACTTTGCTAAAACGTCCTTGCGCATCGCGCCAACTGTTTCACGGGCGATAATCTTACCGCCGATGGCAACCTGTATCGGCACTTCAAACATTTGGCGTGGGATATGCTCCTTTAGATTCTCCGCAATCCGACGCGCCCGCCCATAAGCACGGTCAGAGTGGACGATAAAGCTTAGCGCGTCCACTGGTTCAGCATTCAGCAGCACGTCCAGTTTCACCATGGGCGATTTGCGATAATCTGTTAGTTCGTAATCCAGCGACGCATAGCCACGTGTACGCGACTTTAGCGCATCGAAAAAGTCGTAAATAATTTCGCCAAGTGGTAGTTCGTAATGAAGTTCTGCACGCCCTTCGTCTATATACTTCATGTCGATATACAGCCCTCTGCGCTCTTGACACAGTTCCATGATATTGCCCACATATTCTGTCGGCGTGATAATGGCGGCGCGGACAAACGGTTCTTCTGTGTGGGCGATGGCATCAGGCTTGGGGTAACGCAATGGGTTATCGACCCACTCTGTATCCCCATTTGTGAGAATGACCTTGTAAATAACACTGGGCGCTGTCATTATGATATCTAAATTGTACTCACGTTCAATGCGTTCGCCAATAATCTCCATGTGCAGTAGCCCTAAGAAACCGCAACGGAAACCATGTCCGAGTGACACAGAGTTTTCAAGCTCATAGGTCAAGGACGCATCGTTAAGCTGCAATTTTTCCAACGCATCGCGCAAGTCGGGATACTTCGCACCGTCAGCAGGGTAGATACCCGAATACACCATCGGCTGTACCTTGCGATACCCCGGTAACGCCTCGGCGCAAGGGTGTTCCACTTCTGTCACTGTGTCACCAACGCGCGTATCGCGCACTGTTTTAATCGACGCATTAAAGTAGCCTACTTCACCTGCTGTCAGTTCACTCGTGGGTTGCACGCCGATGGCGTTAAGATAGCCTGTTTCAACAACAGTAAATTCAGCACCTGTCTGCATCATGCGGATGGACATACCAGGGCAAATACGACCTTGAAACACACGAATATAGACAACCACACCACGATACGAATCGTACTGACTATCAAAAATGAGCGCGCTCAAGGGGGCGTTGGTGTCAACCTTGGGCGGCGGTACAGTACGCACGACAGCCTCTAGCACTTGGTCAATACCAATACCCATTTTCGCCGAAATTTTTGGGCAGTCTTGCGCTGGCAGTCCAATAATATCTTCAATTTCATGCACGGCACGCTCAGGGTCGGCGGCTGGCAAATCAATCTTATTTATAACAGGTTGCACCTCTAAGTTATGGTCAAGGGCGAGGTACGTGTTCGCAAGGGTTTGGGCTTCGATGCCCTGTGTGGCATCTACCACCAGTATCGCCCCCTCACAGGCCGCCAAGGAGCGGGACACTTCATAGTTAAAGTCCACATGTCCGGGCGTGTCGATGAGATTGAGGGCGTAAGTTTTGCCATCCTTTGCTGTGTACCCTAAGCGCACAGCGCGTGCCTTTATGGTTATGCCGCGCTCTTTTTCAATATCCATGTTGTCGAGTACTTGTGCAGACATGTCGCGCTTCTGCACCGCATCAGTCAGTTCTATCATGCGGTCAGCCAAGGTACTCTTGCCATGGTCAATATGGGCTATAATAGAAAAATTTCGTATTAGTGTTGGGTCGGTCATAGTTGCGCCTCCGCCTTTTTTGAAATCATACTGTTTGTGTTGCCGTCATTGCTATCTCACATGAGAAGCGAATCTTCCCCTAACGTCGTGAGGTCATTGTACCATAAAAAGTGTGATTTGTACAAGTATTTTTAACAACGTGATTTCAATTCTACCCCTTTTTCTGATTGACGGCGTTTCGTTCCTATAGTATACTGATAGTATGAATGAATTTTGGGAGGTTTCCCCCATGTATCAAATGGCGATTTTTGACTTAGACGGCGTGTTGGTGGACACAGCGAAATACCACTACCTGGCGTGGAAGGACTTAGCGGACAAGCTAGGCTTCACATTTACCGAAGCACATAACGAACGTCTCAAAGGCGTGTCGCGCGCCCGTTCGTTGGAGATTTTACTCGAAGTAAGCGGTTTGACCGATAGGTTCTCTGATGATGAAAAACTGGCAATGATGACCTCGAAAAACGATTTATATGTAAGCTATATTCAGCATATTGATGCGTCGGAACTATTGCCCGGTGCCAAGGATTGCTTAACGTCACTGCGGGCCCACGGCGTGAAAGTAGGGCTTGGTTCTGCTAGCAAAAATAGCCCCATGATATTAGACAGGCTGGGGATCACCCCCCTTTTTGATGTGATTATTGACGGCAACCGCACCCAACGCGCCAAGCCCGACCCCGAGGTATTTGCCCTTGGTGCCGCCGCAATGGGCATCGACCCCAAGGATTGCGTCGTTTTTGAGGATGCACAGGCGGGTATCGACGCGGCGTTGGCAGCAGGGATGCTCCCTGTCGCCATTGGCACACCAGAACACTTGCAAGGCGCGCACGCTTGGGTTGCTAATCTT
>JAVBKJ010000094.1:0-3349 GCA_031554075.1 Oscillospiraceae bacterium
AAGCCTTATTGCAGGGGTTGCACACAGCAGTGGGCAGCCAAGATAGTGCGTTGCGGCGCGAATTGTATCAAGTGATTGCTGCCGAAGGACTTGGGCGTTTGTTTCAAGAACTGCAAACGGTTGACCCTGTCGCAAGCACCACCATACATCCCAATGACGAACGCCGCATTGTGCGTGCCTTGGAAGTGTACAGGGAAACAGGGCGACCACTTTCTGAGCATCACGCAATCTCCAAGGCGCAACCGCCGCGCTACCGCGCCTTACTGCTGGGGTTGCGATTTTTGGATAGACAGGCATTGCACGCCCGTATCGAACAGCGCGTGGACGAAATGATAGCCGCTGGGTTATTAGCAGAGGTTGCCGCCCTGTTAAAGCGGCAGCCGCCACCCTGTCCTACTGCCTTACAGGCGATTGGCTACAAAGAGTTTGCGCCCTATCTGCGAGGGGAAGAACCACTCGAAACCGCGGTCGCACTGCTGAAACAATCCACACGCCAGCTAGCCAAACGCCAAATGACTTGGTTTACCAGAATGTCCCAAGTGCAGTGGCTGGAGGGCGGCAATGCGCATAATTTTGAGAGAGCGACACAAATCGTGCATAATTTTGGTTTCCATAATATATGATGTGTGCTATACTGATGGTAGGGTAAGAAAACGCAAACGGTCGATTGAGGGTACTAGCATCAGATTTGCGTAAAGAAGGAGGGATACCGTTGCAGAAGCCAACAAGCCATCAAGATGTCTTCTTGAACTATGCTCGTAAAGAACGAATACCCGTGACGATGTTTTTAATCAATGGGTTTCAAATTAAAGGCACTGTGCGAGGGTTTGATAATTTTACAGTGGTGATGGATTCAGAAGGGCGTCAACAGCTTATCTATAAACACGCCATTTCAACCATTGTGCCAGCGCGCCCAATTCCCTTGGGGTTGGAAGAGGAATCATAAGCCGTGGTGCAACGTGGGAAAGTATTACTGCGCGTGATTGCCTCTATTTTGGTTACGTTTGTGATTGTCTACATGGGATTTCACTTACTGCGTGCGTTTGATGCCCCTGTGCAAACCGTGATGGCAGTGGAGTATATCATTGAAGATGTCGTACCCGCCAATGGCTACTTTGTGCGCCAAGAAGAGCTTGTGCCGTTATCAGGGGGCATTCTAAACCCCAGTGTCATGGATGGGGAACGGGTTGCCAAAGGTGATATTATTGCCAACGCCTACGCAGATAAAGAAGCACTGACCGCCAGTGTGTCATTGCGACAGCTAGAACGCCGCATCGAAGATATGAAGTACGCCAAAAGTCAATCCACAGGCGCGCTCGATACACTACATATGGACAAGCTTATTTTCGCCCGATTGGCGGACATGCTCGAAGCCCGCGACAAACGTCAGCAGGGTGAATTTGAGCAAGTGGGCTTGGAATTTAAGTCGCTTGTGTTCAAACGCGAGTTTACCTATGGTGAAGGCGGCGATTTGTCCGCCCAGCTTGCGGCACTCGAAGCACAGGCAATTAACCTGCGAGCGGCACAAACGGGGCTTGTAAGCCCTGTTGTCGCTGATCAGTCGGGCACGTTTACAACGCGTGTGGATGGATTTGAAACAACACTGCGCCCTGATATGTTACAAACGCTCACCCCTGCCACCTTTGCAGAGATACCGCAGCTGCGTGACCCAACGCTTAGCGACCTCTATTTTGGAAAACTCACGCCGCAGTTCACATGGTGGCATGTGTTGACAATTCCCGAGGCAGAGGCAAAGCGTCTGGCGGTGGGGAAGCCGTTGCGCCTGCGATTTGCTGATGTGGCGCATAGTGTCGTTCGGTTTACGATTGTTAGCATTAGCCCCCCAGAGCAAGGAAAAGTTGTGCTGGTACTGACAACGAATTACAACATGACCACCTTTATCAATCTGAGGGAGCTTCCCAGCGATGTAATTTTGCAGACATACGAAGGACTGCGCGTGCCCAAACATGCTGTGTGGCAAAATGACGAAACAAAGGCATTTGGGGTGTACTGCTATGTAGGCAACCGTGCGGCGTTTAAGCCTATTCAGATTTTAACAGAGAAAGATAACTACTATCTGGTGGCGTTTAACCCCGAAGAAGCAACTAGTGGGAAACTGCTGCCAGGGGATAGTATGATAGTGTCGGCCAAGGACATGTACGATGGAAAGGTGATGCAAAGCTAATGGGAGACCTAACAATGCGTGTGGCAGACATACGGGCGCGTATGGCGCGTGCGGCACAAGCGGTAGGGCGTGACCCGCGTGACATCACCCTCGTGGCCGCGACAAAGCAACAGTCGGCAGAAGCTGTCAAGGCTATTATTGCCGCAGGTGTCACCACGGTGGGTGAAAATCGTGTGCAGGAAATGGTGGACAAGCTGGCGCAAGGTGCTTACGAGGGTGCCGCACTACATTTTATTGGTCATTTGCAGACAAATAAAGTACGGCAGGTTGTGGGGAAAGTCGCGCTGATACAGTCGGTCGATTCCTTACGACTGGCGCAAGCGATTCAAGCGGAAGCGGCGTCACAGGGGATAGAGCAACACGTCCTGTTAGAATTTCAGCTAAGAGCCGAGGCAAACAAGACTGGCTTCCCGATTTCCGAAATTTTTTTCGCACGAGAAGAAATTCAAAGAATGCACAATATCTGCGTTGATGGTATAATGTGCATACCACCAGTTGGTAGTGAACAATGCACATCGTTTGATAATTTCACAGAAATAGCAAAAGTGTATGTTGACATAACATCAAAAATGAGTAATAATAGGGATACGCATATTTTGTCCATGGGGATGAGTGAAGATTTTGAGGATGCCATAAGGGCGGGGACCACTATGGTTCGTGTTGGTACGGCCTTATTTGGCGTCAGACAGTATAATTAATTGACAACACGCGGCGTGATATTGCTTATCACAGCCTGAAAAAGGATTTTTTGCAAAAGAAAAGGGGAGTCATACAAGATGGGTTTGTTGGATGGTTTTTGGAGATTGACACGGCCGTATTCGGAAGACGAAGAAAATGACATTGATGTGGTGCAACGACCAGCCAGAAGCGATAACACCGCGACAATACCAGAGGTACGTTCTGGCAATAAAGTTGTCAACATACATACAACCACGCAATTGCAGGTCGTACTGATTAAACCAGACAGATTTGAAGCCGCTGTTGAGGTGGCTGACCACCTGCGAGAGAAACGGACCGTTGTGCTCAATCTGGAAGCCGCTAACAAAGAAATTTCGCGCCGCCTCATTGACTTCTTAAGCGGCGTAGCCTATGCACAAGAGGGTAAGATTAAAAAAGTGGCTAATTCAACCTTTATTATTACCCCCTTTAATGTGGATATTCTAG
>JAVBKJ010000164.1:0-7096 GCA_031554075.1 Oscillospiraceae bacterium
GTGCGTTATGAATTACCGCGTTGCCAAACGTGCTGAATATCTTGGCGCGTATCAGCTTGAAATATGTGAAAATCTTATCGAGGGCGGCACAACGCCCAGTATCGGCACAGTCGTGCAACTTGTCAAAGAACTTACCATACCGCTGAGTGTGCTTGTTCGTCCGCGCGGGGGCGACTTTGTCTATGTCCCTAGCGAATTTCAAATTATGAAAGAAGACATTTTGCGCATTAAAGAAGCTGGTGCGTTTAGCATTTCTGTCGGCGTTTTAACGAGAGATGGGTGCGTTGACACCGACCGTTTAGCCGCACTGATCGAGCTGGCACACCCGATGGACATTTGTTTTCATACCGCGTTTGATATGATAGCAGACTACCGCGCCGCCATCGACACCCTTGTCGATTTGAAGGTCAACCGTATTCTCACCAAAGGCGGACACGGCACAACGTCTGATAATATGTTGCACATCAAAGAGTGCGTCACATATGCCGACAAGCGTATACAATTTGTCATTTGCGGTGGCTTAAACCATGATAACTACGACTATTTAGCGCGCCAAGCAGGGGTACAGATGGTGCATGGGGCAGGCATTTTATAGTGGTCGGTAATGTTACCTCATTAGGGCTGACAGGGCTAACAGGCTATCGTGTTGGTGTCGAGTGTTTTTTAAGTGGCGGCTTGCCAGGGTTTGAAATCGTGGGCTTGCCTGACGCCGCAGTAAAAGAAGCGCGTGACCGCGTCCGTGCCGCCGCCAAGAATACAGACCTTGCCTTTCCCCAACGGCGTATCACCGTCAACCTAACTCCTGCAGACAAACGCAAGGAGGGCTCACTGTACGACCTGCCCATCTTGTTGGGGTTGCTCGTTAGTCAGGATGTCAGTCTGCCGCTCGCGTCAGATGCCGCCTTTTTGGGTGAGTTGTCCCTGTCGGGTCGTTTGCGCCCTGTGCGCGGTGTGCTAACCATGGCACTTGCGGCGGCGGCATGTGGCATACAGTCACTATATGTCCCGATGGAAAATGCGGTGGAAGCCTCGATGGCACGCGGCATCACAGTCTACGGCGTCCCACATGTGACCGACCTACTGGCGCATTTACGCGGCACAGTGCCGCTAACCCCCACAACACCATGGACACCGCAGCCGCAAACGGTGAAATGTGCCGATTTTCAGGATGTGCGTGGTCAAGAAAATGTAAAACGCGCCCTAGAAGTTGCGGCGGCGGGCGGTCATAACATTCTACTGTGCGGTCCTCCCGGTGCGGGCAAGAGCATGTTAGCAAGCCGACTGCCCTCAATTTTACCCTCACTGACCTATGACGAATCGCTCGAATGTACCCAGCTTTACTCTGTGGCACATTTGTTATCTGCGGAAGAGCCACTGTTGCTAACACGCCCCTTTCGCGCGCCGCACCATACAGTGTCCGCCGTGGGGCTGGCGGGCGGCGGCTCTGTCATGCGCCCAGGCGAAATTTCACTGGCGCATAACGGTGTCTTATTTTTGGACGAGCTGCCAGAGTTTCCCCGCACCTCCCTTGAGGTATTGCGCCAACCGATGGAAAACGGCACACTCACGATATCGCGTGCGGCTGGCTCTGTCTCCTACCCTGCACGCTTTATGTTAGTAGCGGCGATGAATCCCTGTAAATGCGGCTGGCATAGCTTCGATAATGAGCGTTGTCGTTGTTCGGAAACCTCTGTAGAAATTTACCGCAGTCGCTTGTCAGGACCACTATTAGACAGAATTGACATGCACGTAACTGTCCGCAATATTGAGTATAGCGAACTCACCTCTCGTACACCCACCTCCGAACCCTCAGCGGTGATACGCGCCCGTGTGGAAACAGCGCGTGCCTTACAGCGCGCACGCTACGGCAGCGACCATCTTACGAATGCACATCTGCCAGCCGACATGCGCGCCACCCACTGCATCCCCGACGCAGCAGGGGCGGCACTGCTCGAGCAGGCGTTTACAAGCCTAAAGCTGACACCGCGCTCCTATGACCGCATTGTCAAGGTGGCGCGTACCATCGCCGATTTAGCTGGCGAAACGCAGATACAAGCCCTGCATGTTGCCGAAGCCTTGCAGTATCGCCGCACAACAAGCCGATAAAATGTCCCTAGGGTGACAGCTAACCGCTGAAACCCTAGGGACATTACTCTTTAACAATGCGTCACACTACTTTCAACTGTGTATTGACCTCGCTGGGCAACAATCCATCTGCGCGAAGTTGGGCTATGCTATCTGCAATTTGGCTTTCAGAGAATTTGTTGCCCTTGATGCTTTTCACGCGCGCTATGATAGCCGATTGTGAGCAATTGTTGCTGTCTAACAAATGGTGCGCCACATAATCTGTTGTCGTCAGCACTTCTAGTTCAAGCGGTGTTTTGGTCGCAAATTTCGCTTTGATATCCGCTAGTATGTCTTTTTCTGCCGCCGATAATGGGTTTTCTGGCATATTGAGAACTTTCAGCTTATGCGTTTTGCCCGAGGTGTCAATCTCTAGCATGTTATTCGCCTGCAACATGTGCAACATCTCGTCAAGATCTGAGCTATACGGTCCATAAAAATGGATAGCATACGACAAATCTAAATCCAGCCCCTTGCGCTCTGCCAAATAGAAAAGCTTTTGTATCATCTTTTTCCCGGGGGCAGTATCGCCGCACAACGCACCTATCAAGTAGGTGATTTTATGTATCATGTTGTTCGTTCTCCTCTTTTGTGGGCAAATATTCTCGAATAATGGATTTCGCAGTCTCTAAATAGATATCGTCCACATAGATTCTCATAATATTTATCTTTTCAACGAGATTACTAATAATATGAGATTCATCTGAAATCGTACTCGGCTTGCCGCTATGCTTATTCACAATGACGATGGCTTCCTCATCATCAATTTGATGCTTGCGCGGCACAAGCTTATGCGGCAGCTTGTCCGCCGACCGATCGACGATAAAATGTGCGGCAAACACTTCGGGCGTAACTGTCTTCTTCAGCCGTTGTTGCACAGCATCAAACATGTCAATGCCATCCCCCGCGGGATGTGTTTTGGTAGTGTAAATACAGGTAAAGGGGTCGCGCTCTATTATTCTCCGTGCGTTGTCGCTCGTTTGCATACGCATTTTAAGCAATTGTATGACCCTTGTATCGTCCCATTGCAAGTACTCAGTCACTTTCACAGGAAAAGTGCCTTTATGCAACGTTTCCTGCAAAGCCTTCAGCAACAGTAGGTCAAAATAGCGTCGCGTTCTGTGAAAGTACACTTGTACAAACATAAAGTACCGTGCCAACACAAATTCTTCAAACGCTTGTATGCCGCCCGATTCAATCGCCAAAAACGGCACATTGCAGTCCTTTTTTTCATAAATCGTAAGCGACGAAATAAGGCGTTCCACATCAAATCGCCCATATGAAACGCCGCAAAACAGCGAATCGCGCAACAAATAGTCCATCTTGTCGCAGTCAAGTTCGCTGTCCATAAATGTTTTCAAAAAGGTAAAAACAGAGTTCTCCCCTGGGTTCGCCCCCTTGTATATGTCGCAAATCATCTCAGGCGTGATATCGTACGCTTTGCCGTACATCGCCTGATAGTGTGCCCCAATGCGATGTATGATTGCGCCAACGTCTGTTTCCAAAATGATAGCCTGCGTTAAATCCTCGTGCTTATAGTGCTTTGGCTTTTCTTTGTTGCTTGTTTCTTTTTCTGGAGGTTTTTCGGGGAACACCCCCTCCGCCCCATGGGAAAACGGGGGATGCCCCAAATCGTGTGTCAGCGCAATTAGACGTAAAATTTGCTCTAGCCACGCCTGTTTGTATTCGTTTTCTGTTGGGTCGTCGTGAAACTTGAACTGCCCTTTTTCCACAGCAGAACGAAACGACTTCGACACTAGGTGCATCACGCCCAAGGAGTGACCAAACCGCGTATGCTCCGCCCCATGAAACACATAGTATGTCAAGGCAAGCTGTCGAATATTCCGCAACCGTTGAAAGGCTTGGGTATCAATAATTTCCTTTTCGAGGGAGCTCACATAAATAAAGCCGTGAACAGGATCTCGAAACTTATGCGGCGTGTCTAACGTTATCAATGTTGCTCACCGACTTTTACATAGTTGTTGTGTTATACTAATTTCACTTAAAATATACAATGTTTTTAACGTGAAATTAGTGCATGTGGCGGCAACAAGCCGCCAAAATGCCGCAAAAGATTCGCATTAAAACGTCAAAACGTTACTTTTTCGCACGCCGTCTAAACCTAATTTCCGCTTCCCCTAACAGTTGGTCAAGCAGCTCGCACATGGTCATATGCGCGGTCATGGTGTGCCGCAGCTTGCTAATGGGCAGCCCACTGGTAATCATAATCGCGGCGGCGGCGCATAACTCATGCGCTAACTCGCCAACCATGTGAAACCCGATGACCCTGTCGCCGTCTAGCACAAACTTCGCCAACCCCGAACCCTTTACGTTTTCAACCAAGAAACGATAATTTGTATGCAGAGGCACCTCGATTTCCCACGCGTCTAAGTGTTGTTGACGCGCCTGATGCTTCGTTTGCCCCACACATGCCATATGCGGCAATGTAAAGCTGACAATCGGCACCGTGGTGTAATCCATGTCGGTTACAATGCCTAAGATGTTGTCCACCGCGACCTCCGCTTGACGCATACCGACATGTGCCAGCATCGGTTCGCCCACACAGTCGCCCGCGGCCCAAACGTTCGGGCGGCTTGTGCGCATGTGCGAATCGACCGCAATGCCCTCGTCTTTGCGCGCTAGGGCTAGCAATTCAAACCCAAGACCGCGCAAAACAGGACGGCGCCCCATCGCAATTAACACCATGTCAGCGGTAATGGCCGCTTCTTCCTGCCCCACTTTGTAGATAACACTGCATTGGTCAATCTCCGTCACATTTGCTTGATAGATGGTGCGAATACCACTTTTGGCAATCTCATCTTCAAAGTAGTTGGCATAGTCCTCGTCTGGCATGGTCATGCCGCGCCCATTAGGATTAAGAACCGTCACAATTGAGCCAGCCGCTTGGTATATTTGCGCAATTTCGTACGCTAGCTTGTCCTTGCCCAGAATGCAAAGTGTTTGCGGCGTGTCAAAGGTGTTGCCAACGCTATCATAAAGAATCACCTGTTTTGCAAGAATCCGTTGCTCTATGCCCTCTAGATGTGGTATAATGGGGGTAGAACCCGAGCAAATAAGCAGGTGTCGCGCGGTGTACACTACGTCGTTTGCTGTGACTGACACGCTATCATCCGAAATTTGCGTCACGCGTGCCTCATGTGGCACAACGGTAATCTTGCAATCCTCGAGGTTTTGCTGCAGTTCGAGTGACATTTTCCGCACAATATTATTCTTTCGTGCCACCGCCGCACCCATGTCAAACCCCAGCGCATTCAGTGTGTGACCATATCGAAACGATAAGGCTTTTTGCACCAATTGTGCTGAATGTAGCATCGACTTCGTGGGAACACACCCCGTATTTAAGCAATTGCCGCCGATTTGGTTACTCTCAAACAGCACCACCGACATGCCCTGTCGCGCGGCTCGAAATGCCGCCGAAATGCCAGCAGGTCCACCGCCAATAATCAACAAGTCCATTGTATCCTCCTTCGCTGCCACGCTCACACATATAATTTATGTTATTATTATAGTGCCTTTTGTGCCATTTGTCAAAGTTTCTTTCGTGTCGGTTTGCACAGCAACCATACGCGCGCATAGAAGTGTCCTGCAACACCACACACAACGACCACACTAGCAACCTAGCCAATGATTGTATTATTTTGCAAATCATGTAAACTTTTTGCTCCATTCTACGATACTTATGTTAGTGAACATAGTTAGCATTGGGAGGGATAAGGCTCATGGCAGTGAAATTATATCTTGAAAAAGAGTTGTCCGAGGTAGCTGGGCTATATTCCATTCGCGCACTTTCAAAGATGAATGGTGATTTAGAGGTATATTCAACCTTACTCGACAAACTCTTAAACCAAGCACCACGTTCCATACCGCGTCTGAAACAGTTCTTAAAAGAAAAGAAAATGACACAGTTTATAGATGAAATGAAAAACGTGCGTATTGACTTGGCTGACGTTTTTGCGTCTGACATGCTTGAGCGTGCCAACAAAGTGTTTGACACGGCGGAGAGCGGCGATTTGGCCAAGCTTGAAGCCATGATGGAAACCTTTTTATCAAACTTACAAACATTATGCTTCGACATAAAGCAGTGCCGCACGCAAGAAATGTTGCAAAACGAAGATGAAGCCGCCGCCAAAGCCGCCGAAATAGATATTGGCTCGGCAATGATTAACAACAAGTACGCCACTGTGCCTAAGGGGAAATTTGTAGAGCTATATAAGCGTATCGACACAGGCGTCCTAGACAAGGCGATGAACTTGGCAAACGTACTAAAAGCGATGGGGTTTGAAGCCTCGCTACATAAGCATATTGTTGAAATCATTACACAATTAAACCAATTTAAGCAAACAGCGGCGCTGGCGGAAGCGCGCAAACTGCTTGCACTGCTAAACTGCCCTATTCCCGCGGCGGCACCACGGCTATTTACCGTTCTGGTGGTTGACGACGCTGGGCTGACAGACACCGTAAAACAAGCGTTGGGCGACAATACAACAGTCATAAACAGTCATATGGGTACAGACACCTTACAAATCGTGCAATCAGACAAGCGACCTGACTTTATTCTAATTAACGAACAACTCAAGGGAACAGACGGACACCAAGTACTCGACCACTTAGTCCGCAACCGTGTCGTCGATATTCCTATTGGTTTTGTATTTCCTATGGCGACGTCAGACGGCGTGCTAAAGGCGCGCAAAAACGGCGCTTGTGAATTTTTCTTGTTACCACTCGATAGTAGTCTGTTTGCCGCCAAGCTCGCCAAGTACCGCGCCGTCGCGCCTATCTAATACCAATCCTCGATAAAAATGAAATTAGTATTGCCAATACGCCCAAAAACAAGGACAATATGACACATATTTAATAGTCTGAGCGTGCCGCCCCAGGCGGGCGGCACGCTCCGACTATTTTGTATTAAACCAACACAAAGCAAGAGGGGCGGTGCCCCTCGGCGATGGCC
>JAVBKJ010000089.1:0-7664 GCA_031554075.1 Oscillospiraceae bacterium
CATAAAATAATCAAGCTCTGGTAGCTGCATTTCCTGTAACTTCTGAAGCGTTTGCGCGCCAGCCTTGGCAAATTCACGATTACCAGCCGACAATTCTTCGACACATTTAATGTGTGCCGCCAGCTTGTCCGCCGCGTGGACAAATACGGCATCTTCCTCCGACATTGTCGCGGTTTGCATCATCATGCGGTAACGCGGTTGCATTTCAAACGGCAGGAGGGTGATTAAATCCTCAATCGCCTGTGCCTCCACCTGTGCATAGGCGGCACGTAGCTGGGGGTTGTGGTATTTAATAGGCGTTGGCATATCGCCAGTTACGATTTCGCCTGCATCATGCAGTAGGGCAAGCACCGCGACGCGGTCGGGGTTAGCGGTGCCGCCGAACACATCCTGCCGTATGGACGCCAGCCCGTGCGCCAGTAAGGAGACAAGCAAGGCATGTTCTGCCAAGTTTTCGGGCTGCACACTGCGCATCAGCCCCCAACGCTGGATACTACGCATTCTAAAAATCATCGCATAGAAATGAAACATGGGCAACCTCCTCACTTAAAACGATGGCACATCTGCATCACGACCAATACGCAGGAGCGCACTAACGCCTATTCAGCGTAACAGCTTTTTGGCAACACATTGGAAAGGTATGTTTTATAGGGGGATAGCGCCCCTGTTTCCATCGTCTCATTGGGGACGTTCTCCGATGTGTCAATGGTCAGCGAGAAAATAACACTGCCGTTGCCGTCCTTGCCATTATCGCGCAACAACATACTGCCATGGCGCGCTAAGATGGTTTGGCATACCTGCAAGTGTATCCACTGATCCACCGCATTTGTCTGGTCGAGGGGGGCGAAACACTGCGCCTTGAGAATCGGGTCGAGCGATAGGTTACCAGAGGGTTGTGGCACTAGCAGTGACACTTGCGTATCCGTCGCCCAAAGGCGGATGTCTAGGGTTTGCTGTTCGGGCAAGTCTTTTAACGCCTCAGAGAGCAGCAAGAGGATTAGCTGCCGCATGGGCTGAAATTCGATAGTCACTAGACAGTCTGTCAGTGAGGTGTGCAGGTTGACAGACTGGTTGAGAAAGGACACATGGTGATTTGTCTCGGCAACGATGGTTTGGAGAAAATCTACGAAGTGTACAAGCGTTGTGGCGGTGGCAAAGGAATGCGTCAGTGCCATTTGATTCAGCGATTGACGTAATAGCTCATAATAATTCCGTGTCGCATTCGCTAGTGCGTCTGAACGTTGCGCGGGGTCGGTGACGGTTTTGGCGGTGTCTAATGCCAAATACAGCGAGGAGAGCGGCTCTGTCATCAGCGCGCCCGCATTCGCCAAGACATTTTGGATAGACAAATCTTGCGCGTCGGGGACATCGAATGACTGTAACACCAATAAAAACTCATTGTCTAATCTTAACACACTTGCTGTCATCTGTCCATGGTCGAGCTTAACATTTTTTGACCACGCAGTCCCTGTTTCGCAGGCTTTCCGAAAGGCAAGGGCGTTTTTAGCCCCAATCAGACTGGAGAGCGAGAGAAGCTGTTGTGGGGTGTTAAATAAAAAGGTAGCTACATCATTACACCATGTCACATAGCCATCTTGAATGGCAAGGACAGGGAAGGGACACCATTTTGTAATCTCTTTTGCAGTAATCATGTATTTCACGAACCTTTCTGTGTGCTAATGCGGTGCTATTCAATTTTTGCAAACCTCTTTCGAAGCAGTATGATATCACATTCGACATAAAATGACAAACCTATTTTCCTTGTGTTTTGTAACAAAGAATGTAGACTTGACGGCACGTCCTTTTTGGTATACTATGCTAAACAGGTGTTTCGCTAACGCCAGATTACGTTATTCGGGAGGTAACTATGGAAAAAATGAAAAGTAAGGCTCGTTTTAATATAGTGGATGGTCTCGTACTATTGGCTGTATTAATCGCGTTGGGCGCTGTTAGCTATAAGCTATTTCATCAACAGGTGTCCAATATTGTAGCCCCCAAGGTGAAAATGACAGTGGTTGCCAAGGTGCGTGGCGCACAGGATTACCACTTTACCGCCGCAAACCAACAGCTGCCCGCGCAACTTGTGGCAGGTAACGCACTTATTCCAGATGCGTACATTGTCGCCGTTAAGAAAGAACCATACGTTATTCAAAATAATACGGCAGATGGTCGCGTTGTCGATGCCGTTGACCCCACGAAATTTGACCTTGTGTTTACCATCGAGGCAATTATCCCCAAGGATGCCGCTGTTTATAAGATTGGACCGCAGGAAATTCGTGTGGGCAAGGGGTACATTGTTAAAACAAACGTATTTGAAGTCAACGCCAACATTTATGAAATGTCGTACGTGGACGTAACATAGCTATGATAGAGGCATTCTGGAAAGAAAGCTTTGTGGGACATGCCGCCGCTTCCTTACAACGCTATTACCATAGCAGTCTCTTAGGCGGGATTAACCGCGCGGTGAAAGCGCGCTACGCTACCAGTGTCACAAAACAAACGCTCGACCGTTGGTCAAGCAACTGGCCGCATACAGACCACGGATTTGTGCAAGCATTTCTCAACTGGATTGTGGGGCTAATGTTTGCGCTAGGACAACGACTTAAAGGGTTATGGCAAACCAGCATCATCGGGCAGACCACCGCGCGCATGGCCGCCGCACCAGCATTGCAGCAAAGTGCAGTATGGGCAGGCTTGCGGCGATTGGGTGTGCGTCGCTTCTTATTATTACTCTTTGGGCTATATTTACCCATCGACTTTTTGCTGCGCCAAGTACCGTCCCTTAGCGGCATTTCCGCGGTGTGGGACGAGCTACTGTTAATTGTGTGCCTCATGATGGCCGTGTGGGAGGCGACGTTTCCGCCGCGCAAGCAGTTGGCACGGCTCACGCCGCTGGATGCCCCACTGTTAATATTCATTGCCATTGCCCTGTTTTTGTTATTTACAAACACAGACTACTGGACAATCGGGGTTGCGGGCTTCCGTGCCACCGTACAGTATATGGTATGGTTTTTCATTCTGTCACGTCTGATTAAAACAAAGGCGGATTGGCAGCTTGTGTACATGACTATTCTCATGCTAGGCATTATAACAGGGTTACACGGTATCTACCAGTACATTGTGGGCACGCCAATTCCCGCCAATTGGGTTAGCGTTATGGAAAGCGGCGTGCGGACACGTGCGTTTTCGATTTTTGGCAGCCCCAATATTATGGGCGATTTTATGGTCATGACCACACCGTTGGCGATTGCTATGGCGTACAAACAGGGGCTTAGTTGGGAAAAACGGTTAGCATGGTGGATGGCGGGCGGTATTATGGCACTCGGCTGCATTGCCTCCTTTTCACGCGGTGCGTGGTTGGGGCTGGCGGTGGCTATCCTACTATTTGTGTTTGTACAGGATAGACGTCTGTTTATCGGGCTGTTGATTATCGTCACGATTATGGCGTTTATGCCCGCAATTATGAACCGCATTGCCTTCCTCATGACAGACGACTTTGCCAAAGCCACCCAAACAGGCGGACGCGGCGAACGTTGGGACTTAGGCATGATTCATCTGCGTGCCGCAGGACCGCTCTTTGGGATGGGGCTGGGACGATTTGGCGGCGCGGTCGCCATGCAGAACCAGATAATCGAAGGGCTACGCTACTTCTACATGGACAACTACTACCTGAAAATCTTAGTGGAAATGGGCTATGTGGGGCTTGTCCCGTTTGTGTTACTCGTGTTGTCTGTCATTGCCACTGGGTTTCGCGCGATATTGCACGCCCACGGCACGACACTGCGCCCACAGCTTGTGGGCATTTGGACGGCGATGATTGGTGTTCTCACCCACTGTCTGTACGAAAACATCTTTGAAGTACCGTATATGAATGCCTATTTTTGGGGACTAGCCGCACTCCTCGTGTCCTCAGTATTTGTACTTTCCGAGCGGGACATGCGCGCAAACAGAAAAAATAGCTAGAGACTGTGAAGTCTTTTTGTCTATCTCTACAATTTTTTGTACCATGCTTGTATGATTCGCCCAATGGGTGTATACTAGACCATGTGAAATAATCACAATACAGGAAATTAACAGGAGGAAGTAACATGAGCATCAAAATTGGTATCAATGGTTTTGGTCGTATCGGTCGTCTGGTGTTTCGCGCTGGTTTGAACAATCCCAAAGTGGAGTTCGTGGCCATTAATGACCCCTTTATGTCCCCTGATTATCTGGCGTATATGCTAAAATACGACACTGTGCACGGTCAATTTAAGGGTGACATCTCCTATGACGACACCTCTATCACCGTCAACGGTAAAAAAGTATTGTTCTTTGCAGAAAAGGACCCTACCAACATTCCTTGGGGCAAAAACGGCGTACAATACGTTGTTGATGCAACAGGTATTTTCCACTCGAAAGACAAAGCACAAGCCCACATTGACGGCGGTGCTAAAAAAGTCGTGTACACAGGACCTTCCAAAGATGACACCCCTATGTTCGTCATGGGCGTCAACCACAAAAACTACACGGCTGACCTTACCTTTGTCTCCAACGCTTCTTGCACAACAAACTGCTTGGCTCCTCTTGCGAAGGTCATTAATGACAAGTACGGCATTAAAGACGGCTTGATGACCACAGTTCACGCCACAACCGCTACCCAGCTAACCGTTGACGGTGCTTCTAAGAAGGATTGGCGCGGCGGCCGTGCGGCTTCTGGCAACATCATTCCTAGCTCCACTGGCGCTGCAAAGGCTGTCGGCAAGGTTATTCCTGAGCTAAACGGCAAGCTAACTGGTATGGCATTGCGCGTTCCTACCTTGGATGTATCTGTTGTTGACCTAACTGTCAACCTAGAGAAGCCAGCCAAGTACGACGAAATTTGTGCCACCATTAAAGCCGCCGCTGAAGGCGACCTAAAGGGCATCTTGAAGTATGTTGACGAAGATGTCGTCTCTTCTGACTTCATTGGCGAAACCTGCACCTCTGTCTTCGATGCCAAGGCTGGTATCGCACTAACAGACACCTTTGTAAAGCTAGTCGCTTGGTACGATAACGAAATCGGCTACTCTAACAAGGTCATCGAATTGATTTGCCACATGAACACTGTGGACAAAATCTAGTTTATACACCAAATAAAAAAGGGCTCGCGGCATTGCCGCGAGCCCTTTTTGGTATCTAAAACTATGTTGTATTGACATCAGGGGGGATTAATTATGCACAATTAACAAAATCTATGCACAATTAACTGTGACGATTTTCCAATTGTATGGTATTCTATAATTAGTAGTCCCCCGCAAAAACATAAAACAGTAGATTCTGAAACGTATGTGACTAGAATGGCTAGGTGTGTATCAAGCGCAAGTTGTATTTGTGAAATCTATCCAGAGGAATGCCGATGAGGGATAATGTTTGAATATCTCACACGGGATTTAGCGATGCACAAAAAATATGCAGAATTGGAGTGTGCGATTATGAAAAAAGTAATATCTATGTTTTTGGTAATGGCACTTATGCTGTCTATGGGCATTGGTGCATTGGCAGCAAGTGCCACACAATATTCTTCTGCGGCGCTTATGCCGCCGCAAGACGTGCCACATCTTTTGCAAAAGAGCACCCAAGAAAAAATAGATTGTGCTGTTGCTTTGGGAATCTCCGAGAGTGATGCTAAAAAGATACCAGAAGATATTCTTGGAGCCATTATTACAGAAAACAAAGCAATTGAAGGCTACACAAGCACATTTTCTACCATTATAAAAAATCCAAAAGAAAGGGTCATTGATCCAAATAATTTGTTTATTTTCAATTCTGTCAGTAAGAACACTTCCAAAAGCAACGCGACAGAAGATTATTACGATGTCGTTACGTATGCAAAGTGGCTCAAAGACCCAGTCTTTAGATTCAGAGACTGTATTGCAACGGCATGGAGCAGCGATTTTAGCCTATATACCGATTCCTGCCTATATTCAAAAGACGCATATCAGACAATTTCTTCCTATGGTATCCGAAGTATGGTTGCGCCCAATGTTGGTGTGGCGCATATTGTAGATATTACCGTTGGCTCAGGGAACTACATCAAACAACAGCTCACAATTTTTAGGACAAAGCAAGCAAGCGCCTATAATGTGAATGTCGTGACTAGTTATGCACATAAAACAATATCTATTAGCGGTGTAGACATCACTGCTAGAGTTTCTGCACAACCGTCAATTGGCTTTTCTATTGGAACTGCCGCAACATTTGAAGAAGGTTCGCCTTGTTATAGCAAGTTTACTGTTTCTGGCAGATAATCAACTTGATGAAGAAGGGAGATGTACATAATTGAAACAACGATTTGTTAAAATTATGAAAACGGTGCTTGTTTTTGCGGGTGGCATCTGGGTTTCTGGGCGGACAGCTGGAATATTTTATTCAGATGGAGATAACAGTTATAAAACGGCCATTATGGCTGCAATTATATACCTTGCGTCTGTAATGTTTTATATCCATTTGGACAAAAAAGATAAACAGTAGCTATCTTTGTACTTGTTAAATAATATACAGAATACAGAGTTGGCTCTTGTCAGCTCTGTATTCTGTAAAAACGAGGTGTCAGTTTGAAAAAGTATACAATTGTAATTACCTTGCTTGCCGTTGTTGCTATCGCACTTGGTGGCATAAGCATCTTTTTAACGTTGCAGATACGAAATTTAAACGCTCCGATTGCGTGGGAGGCATACAACGAACTCACCGACACACTTTTTGAAGAATTAAGCAACACAAAAAAGATTAGTGACGAGGAGTTACTAATTACGGGGTTAATTGGAATCCCTTGGGCAGTTGGAGAAAATGATATAATTGATAATAATTCTGCCATGCGAACAAAAAGGTTTATTCAAGTTGATACAGATGACACCGAAACAGACATATATGTTGTTACATTTTTTTCGCCCAATATTAAAGATACTGGGTTTTCAGGCGTATTTCGACAATACCCCGAAAATGGGAATCGTCGCATGTTATCCTGTAGTACGTCATATGCACCAGGCACGGTCATTTTTACAGTTGCTTTTGCAAAGGAGACAGATACTATCGATACTAATTCAATTGTCACAAAAGAGCTTGCTGTTATGGCTAATGTGCAAAGAATAGTTGATAGCTACCTTGCGGGTAGCTGAGAGGACATTTAATATTTCCAACTAGGCATGATGTAATCGTGACACCCGAAGTTAATAAATATTTGATACTTTCCCTATATGACATGCTAAAAAGGAGTCGATGCAATGAAAAAGCCTGCTAAATTCGTACTCTTGCTAGTTGCAATTACAACAGTATATATCTTTATGATAGGTGCATCACCCAAGCAGACACATGTATACAGCAACTACTCTCCCAAAAATCGAATTATAACAGAGGAAGAAAAAATGGCACTTCAGGAAAAAGTTTCTCGTGAACATAGAGATGGTAAAAACATTCCTCAGGTGGGAGAGGAAACAATCATACATTACGCCGATGGCTCTATTTTTATTATGGTTAAAACCAAGTGAAGTTGTTAGACACTGAAAGTATACACATTTAAGAGGGGTGACCTTTTATCTGCAGGCGATAGTTAGCGGTAACCATGCTGAAATCGTACAGTATATTTACCTGTGTTATCCACAGTTTCCATTGCACTGTAAAAATTGGGGGGTAGTGGCATGAAGAAA
>JAVBKJ010000090.1:0-12909 GCA_031554075.1 Oscillospiraceae bacterium
CCGACTACCAAATCTATTTCCCAATGCCCCTGTTCTGTTCGTTCATCTATTTCTTTTGGGCGTTCGGATATGCTATTGGAAGAATTAGCGCATTGCTTAGTAACCTTATGATTTATCACCAGTTACACTAATCTCCCCCAATGACACATACAATTCTTCTACTCCAGTTGTGCGGTAATTAACAAGATTTCTGATAATTTTACAGTTTGAACGCATAACTTGTAATTCTTTCAGCTATCTTTTCAGTTGCACGTTCAATATCAGCTTTTACCCAATACGGTTTTGCGCTTTCTTTATAGTTTTCGACTAGTGCTTTTGCAATCGGATATTGGCTGTCTTTATAACCGCTCTTATTGACGACGGATGTTTGTATCTTCGTTCGAAACCACTCGTTACCTATAGACCTGTTAATATCTTCTTCAAGCAGCATCTTATTGCCGAGTTTATTTACCAGAAAGGCAAACTCATTATCATCTGCAATGCCAGCATCAGCACGTATTTGTGTTAAGTTTTTGCCGCTTGACGGCATAATATGCTCTACGTCGTATTTCTCAGTAAATGCAAATGTCACCTCATTATTCCTTGCGAATAGGTATTCATTTAGGAACACTAAGCTATTTTTTTCATATTCAGAAACTACTTGCTTAATTTCCTCGATTGCCCACGAACCAGAAATGTGGCGCCCAAAATCTTGTTCTATTTCTTCAACAGCGATGTTCTTGTCTACTAGTTTGATGTTTTCACCAAAGAGGAATGACTTGAACTTTGAGCTTGAATAACCTAAGTCCACCAGTTCCAATATGGTAAATAATTTCAACAGACATTCACCAATACGAGTGACACTATTTTCAGTTATTTCAACTACGGAGAAACGAGACAAATATCCGGCCAAGTACAACTTAACATTTTCGTTGAATTTCAGGAGTAGCTTTACCACAGCGTAATCCTTGATCTGCAGCCAGATTTCCGCCAACTTTATTAATTCTTCGCACAGGGTTATAGGTTCGAGCAACAACTTTTTCCCAATTTCTGTTTCTGTATAATACCGCCTAAGTCCCGGTGTTGTAACATTTATAGAACCGCTATCTGCAACATATTCCTTTCCCCTGGCTCTATTAATATACATATACTGCATTAAAATAGCGTCAATGTCGGCGATGCCGCAACATTTTAACTTATCAACATCGTTGAGTAATTTTCTCCAGTCATCCGAAAAATCTTTGTCTTTGTTTTGCTTGACGGCTTCGGAATACAATAAAGCCGAAATTATATCTGCATCAGATAGCGGTAGACCATCGCTATTAAGGGAATTAAACATTGCTATTGCTTGTTCAACATTCCAACTTCGAATCTCAATTATTTCACACCGTTCTAAGATATTTCTTGCAAATTTGTTTATCTCACTTTCAGAGATCACAAGTAGATGGTCATAGAAGAACTTGAAATTGCGGAAGTAGTTAGAGTACTTGTTTTCTTTCTGCTTCCTTGGAATCTTAGTAGCTTGATACTCGGCTTGGGCATAATCAGCTGACATAAGAATGGAAGATATTTCTGTTTTAAAGATTTCATTGTTGGATTTATTGTCCAATATTAGGCAATTGTTGTGTTTATTGAAATTTTTTAGAACTTCAGGAATATCCTCTGCCTCGACTTTATACAAAATTGATAAAATTTTATTTCTCCTTGCTTGCAGTCCTGCCATTAAGGATGCAGATTCATCATCAGAAGCATACTTTTCGATAGCACTATTCAGTCGAATGAGTAGTGCTTTGAGCAGCAGGAGAAAGGTTGTAGTTCGCTGTTGTCCATCAATAAGGCTTAATGTTTTGTCGTTATCTTGGCAGTTAATTATAATAGTGCCAAAAAAGTAGGGGTCACTTCCACCCGATTCGATAAACGCCATAATGTCTTGCCATAGCTTATCGCAGTGCTTAATTTCCCAAGAATATGCTCTTTGGTATTCGGGGATAGAGAAAATCGACGACTCATCCAGTTTAAGATAGTCGCCAATTTTTTTCAGTTTTGGGTCAATATTTTTAGCCATTACGATTCCTCCATAAATATATAATATAGGATACTGAAATTTTCCGACCATTTGAGAACATCATTATTACGTCGTCCACAATAGCGGACGTGAACCCTTTGCATCAAACATGATAATTAAATCCATGTATAACTTGGGCTTTAGTTTCATCGCGTCGCAACCTCCTGTGTATGTTACTTTATTGCCCGCGACTATCAAAGCCACTTGAAACACACAAAATATTCAAACCTCCCATACTATAAATAAATACTTAGCAGTTGGTGCTGTTTGTAACATTTACAATCGCCACAGTTATTATCTAGTGAAAGCGCACCGACTCATTTAGATACGCACCCACAACAATATTACCAAATATTACATTAAAATGCAACATTCAATTTTATACGACATCTTTACGTGAAAATTGCAAGTAGACAGCCAATAAAGTCATAGCTTAACTAGCTGGTGATTTATGGTGGGCAATTAAACTTGCAATTTGCACCCGTTTATATCTTCCGAAAATACTGTTGACAAATCCCACGTTTTGTGATAATATTCGGTCTTGGTGGAGTAACTTCATCAAGACGGAGGTGCATCATGCTGGACACCCTGGCAACATCGCCTAAAATGGTAGGCTTAAAACAGTCGCGTAAAGCCGTAAAAGATGGGCTTGCGTTGTATGCCTTTTTGGCGCAAGATGCAGAACTCAAGGTAAAACAGCCCTTTGAAGCCCTTTGCCGTGAATGCAACGTTACCATTCACGCTTGCGAAAGCTGCGAGGAGCTGGGACGCGCGTGCGGTATAGAGGTCGGTGCGGCCGTTGCTGTCGTCCTACGTAATCAATAAGAGCGCTGAATAGCCATAAGCAATTGATAATGAACAATGAACAAGTTAACCACAGTTAACAACTTAACCACAGTTAACAATTGTTTGTTGATTGCTCATTGTCAATTGGGACTAACGCGTTAAGTTACATTAACCTGTTAGTTACTATTCACAATGAGTCTTGTCGAAAGGAGGAATACAATGCCAACGTTTAACCAGCTGGTTCGCCATGGTCGTGAAGCGGTGACGTACAAGTCAACTTCGCCAGCCTTGCAAAAAGGTCTAAACTCGCTATTGAAGAAAGCAACGGATATTAGTGCGCCCCAAAAGCGCGGTGTATGTACGGCTGTTCGTACCGCTACCCCTAAAAAACCTAACTCCGCTCTTCGTAAAATCGCGCGTGTTCGTTTGTCTAACGGCATCGAGGTAACCGCCTACATCCCAGGCGTAGGTCATAACTTGCAAGAGCATAGCGTGGTCATGATTCGCGGCGGTCGTGTGAAGGACATCCCAGGTGTTCGCTATCACATTATCCGCGGTACGATGGACACCCAAGGTGTTAATGGTCGCCGTCAGAGCCGTTCTAAATACGGTGCGAAGCGTCCAAAGCCAGGTCAAGCAGTCACGACAGGTAAGAAAAAATAAACGAAACTACCAAGGTATTTTAAATTGCCTTGTCTTATATATAGTAAGGGCTTTGCAGCCTACGCTTTGCAGGCACCTCTCCTGCTTAGCGCGTAAGACACGGCACAAATGGAAGCGGGCACGCTTTCGAGTACCTATGAAATCAGTTTTTGAAGGAGGGAAGCTCTGTGCCCAGAAGAGGATTTGTACCCAAGCGCGACGTTCTGCCTGATCCATTGTTTAATTCACGTTTTGTGACAAAGCTTATCAATGGTATCATGTTAGACGGCCGTAAGGGCGTAGCTCAAAAAGTGGTGTACGGCGCATTCGACATTATTCGCGAAAAGACTGGCAAGGAACCCCTTGAAGTCTTTACAAACGCCATGGAAAACATCATGCCCGTATTGGAAGTCAAGGCACGCCGCGTTGGCGGTGCCACCTATCAAGTGCCTATCGAAGTACGCCCTGATCGCCGCCAAACCTTAGGGTTGCGCTGGTTGGTTGCGTATTCCCGTAAAAGAGGCGAAAAGACAATGCGCGAACGCTTGGCAGGCGAGTTGATGGATGCCAATAACGGCACCGGCAACGCTGTCAAAAAGCGTGAAGATACACACAAAATGGCAGATTCCAATAAGGCATTTGCTCACTACAGATGGTAGATTGCTGCACCCTTTGGGGCGCGCAATTCTGCCTAGCTGCTTGTTCTTTTTCCAGTCGAAGGAGCCTGCGGTGTTTGTCTGAATTTAACGTGACTGGAGAAATGGCGGAGAAACATGCCTCGGCAATATCCACTTGAATTAACGCGCAACGTCGGTATTATGGCGCATATTGACGCCGGTAAGACAACGACGACAGAACGAATTTTATTCTACACAGGTCGCACGCATAAGCTTGGCGAAACCCATGAGGGCGCTGCCACAATGGACTGGATGGAGCAAGAACAAGAGCGCGGCATCACCATCACGTCAGCTGCTACCACCTGTATTTGGGATGGTCACCGCATTAACATCATTGACACCCCAGGCCACGTTGACTTCACCATTGAAGTCGAACGTTCCCTGCGTGTGCTTGACGGTGCTGTTACCGTGTTCTGTGCGAAAGGCGGCGTAGAGCCGCAATCCGAAACTGTTTGGCGTCAAGCCAACAGATATGGCGTACCCCGTATGGCGTATGTCAACAAAATGGACATCAATGGCGCGAATTTCTTTCGCGTTGTTGAGATGATGCGTGACAGATTAAAATGTAACGCTGTCCCCATTCAACTACCCATTGGCGCGGAAGCCGACTTTAAGGGACTTATCGACTTAGTCGCTATGCGCGCTCACATCGCGTATGATGAACTAGGTAAAGATATCCGCGAAGAAGACATTCCTGCCGATTGCGTTGATTTGGCACAAGAGCATCATGATAAATTGATTGATGCGCTAACCATGTTTGACGACGACTTGGCCATGAGTGTTCTGGAAGGCGAAACACCGACAACTGCAAAATTGCAAGAAGTCATCCGCGCTGCAACACTTGGCAATAAGATGATACCTGTTATGTGCGGTACGTCTTATCGTAACAAGGGCGTCCAAAACTTGCTTGACGCGATTGTCGCGTATATGCCATCCCCGATTGATGTCGGTCCTATTGGCGGCGTCAACCCTGATACTGGTGCTGAGGATAATCGTCCCCCCAGTGATGATGCGCCGTTTTCATCCCTAGCCTTTAAGATTATGACCGACCCATTTGTGGGACGTTTGTGCTTCTTTAGAGTGTATTCGGGTTCCATCCCCAGCGGTAGTGCTGTTTATAACAGCACAAAGCGCAACCGTGAGCGTTTAGGGCGTGTGCTGTTAATGCACGCGAATCACCGTGAGGACATCGAGCATGTGTACTCTGGCGATATTGCCGCCGCGGTTGGTTTCAAAAACACGACCACAGGCGACACGCTGTGTGATGAAAAGTTGCCTATCATTCTTGAGTCTATGGACTTTCCAGAGCCTGTTATTCGCGTTGCTATCGAGCCTCGCACAAAAGCAGGTCAAGAGAAAATGGGCGTAGCTTTGTCTAAACTAGCGGAAGAAGACCCCACCTTTAAGACTTATACCGACGAAGAAACAGGGCAAACCATCATCGCTGGTATGGGTGAACTCCACCTTGAAATCATCGTTGACCGTTTGTTACGTGAGTTCAAAGTAGAGGCAAATGTGGGTAAACCCCAAGTCGCGTACAAAGAGACGGTTCGTAAAAAAGCCGACATCGACCACAAGTATGCTCGTCAATCGGGCGGTCGCGGTCAGTACGGTCATGTCAAGATTATCGTTGAACCCAACGAGTCTGGCAAGGGCTACGAATTTGTGAATAAAATTGTTGGTGGTTCGATTCCTAAGGAATATATCGGACCTGTCGACCAAGGTATCCAAGGAGCCTTACAGGCTGGCGTTTTGGCTGGCTATAACGTCGTTGACGTTAAGGTTACCCTATACGATGGTTCTTATCACGAGGTTGACTCCTCTGAAATGGCCTTTAAGATTGCTGGTTCTATGGCATTCAAAGAGGGTTGCCGCAAGGCTGACCCTGTGTTGCTTGAGCCTATCATGAAGGTTGTCGTTACTGTACCAGAGGATTACATGGGTGATGTTATCGGCGACTTAAACTCCCGCCGCGGCATGATTCAGGGCATGGAAGCAGTGAGTGGTGCGCAACAAATTACCGCGCATGTGCCGCTGTCTGAAATGTTTGGCTACGCGACTGATATGCGTTCACGCACACAGGGTCGCGGTCAATACACGATGGAGCCAAGTCACTATATTGAGCTGCCACGTAGTTTGCAAGAAAAACTTGTGGAAAGTCGTCAGAAATAGGACTTGCCAAAACTTATTTTTTCGTTTACAATATTGCTAACATGCAATCTTAAGGAGGATTATTCAAAATGGGAAAAGCTAAATTTGAACGCAATAAACCGCACGTAAACATTGGCACCATTGGTCACGTTGACCATGGTAAGACCACCCTAACGGCCGCTATCACCAAGGTGTTGTCTATGGACGGCAAGGCAAGCTTTATGGCATATGATGCCATCGACAAAGCACCAGAAGAAAAAGCCCGTGGTATCACGATTAACACCTCCCACGTTGAGTATGAAACAGTCAATCGCCACTATGCACACGTTGACTGCCCTGGCCATGCTGACTATGTTAAAAACATGATCACTGGTGCGGCTCAAATGGACGGCGCTATCTTGGTCGTTTCTGCGGCTGATGGTCCTATGCCACAAACTCGCGAACACATCGTGTTGGCTCGTCAGGTCGGCGTGCCTTACATTGTTGTTTTCATGAACAAATGCGACCAAGTCGATGATCCTGAAATCTTGGATCTTGTCGAAATGGAAGTCCGCGAGCTGTTGACAAAGTACAGCTTCCCAGGCGACGATTTGCCTGTCATTCGTGGTTCTGGCTTTAAGGCTTTGTCCTCTGAGTCTAAGGACCAAACTGCACCTGAGTACGCCCCAATTTTGGCGTTGATGGCTGCTGTTGATGCTTCTATCCCAACTCCTGAGCGTAAGGCCGATATGCCTTTCCTCATGCCTGTTGAAGACGTTTTCACCATTACTGGTCGCGGCACTGTTGCGACTGGCCGTGTCGAGCGTGGACAACTAAAGTTGGCTGAAGAACTTGAGCTTGTTGGTATCCGTGACACACGCAAGACAGTTGTTACTGGTATTGAAATGTTCCACAAGAGCCTTGATTACGCGGAAGCTGGCGATAACGCTGGTTTGCTGTTGCGCGGTGTTGCAAAACACGAAATCGAGCGCGGTCAAGTCTTGGCAAAACCAGGCTCTATTAAGCCACACACCAAGTTTAGTGGTCAAGTGTATGTGCTGTCCAAAGAAGAAGGCGGACGTCACAAACCATTTGTCACAAACTATCGCCCACAATTCTATTTCCGTACAACTGACGTGACGGGTGTTATCACACTGCCAGAAGGCACAGACATGTGTATGCCTGGCGATAACGTTGTTATGCACGTTGAACTGATTACCCCAATTGCTATTGAAGACGGTCTTCGCTTCGCTATCCGCGAAGGTGGACGTACTGTCGGCTCTGGCGTTGTTACAAAAATTAACTAATTTTTGTCGAAAAGACCTCCCTGTTTTGTCTACAGGGGGGTCTTTTGCTACGAAATTCGCTATATACAAATGGCAATTAGAAATGTATAATAAACGTAACGCCCAGAGGGCGGCGTTACGTTTATTGACGACTAAAAAGCAAGCATACGCTTGCACGACCGCGTCGCCCGCTGTCTTGCGACAGCTTTTTATGGTATAATAAACGCGACGCCCAGAGGGCGGTGTTACGTTTATTGACGGCTAAAAAGCAAGCATACGCTTGCGCGACTGCGTCGCCCGCTGTCTTCGACAGCTTTTTATGGTTAATCACGGTACATCCCTGTATATAATGACTAGGCAACTCATGTGCGACAACTGTTGGAAACGACTGTCACTTCGTAAGGTATAAAGGTGGAAAATAAATGTTAGATAAGCTAAAACAAATAGAGGAACGCTATATAGCCATCGAAAATCTATTGGCGGATGGGTCGATCTACACCGATCCCCCACGCATGGCAAAACTACTCAAAGAACAAAAGGAACTCGCCCCGTATGCGCAAGCAGCGCGCGACATTTCCGAGTGCTTGGCAAGGGAAGCCGAAGCCATGACACTACTAGACGGTCGTGACCCCGAAATGCGCGAACTGGCACGCGAAGAAATCGACGAAATGCACGAAAAGCTTGACAAACTGTACGCCGAAGCGCGACTGTTACTACTGCCCAAAGACCCGAACGACGACAAAAACGTTATTCTGGAAATTCGCGGCGGTGCTGGCGGCGACGAAGCCGCCTTGTTTGCCAACTCGCTCTATCGCATGTACACGATGTATGCGGAACGGCGTCGGTGGAAGGTGGAACTCCTGAACTTAAACGATACGGAACTTGGCGGCATTAAAGAAGTGAGTATCATGATAGAAGGACAGGGTGCGTATGCACGCTTAAAATATGAAAGCGGCGTGCATCGTGTGCAACGTGTCCCCGATACTGAAGCGTCTGGGCGCATCCATACTTCTACCGTCACAGTGGCTGTGTTGCCAGAAGCGGAAGAAGTTGATATCGAGATTAATACAGCTGATTTACAGGTCGATACCTACCGTTCGGGCGGTGCTGGCGGTCAGCATGTCAATAAAACGGAGTCTGCCATTCGGATTACGCATGTGCCGTCTGGTTTGGTGGTTGAATGCCAAGATGAGCGCAGTCAGCACAAAAACCGTGACCGTGCCATGAAAATATTGCGTTCCAAGCTGTTGGAACAGGAACAAATGCGGGCGGACGCCGCCATGGCGTCAGAGCGCAAAAACCAAGTGGGAAGCGGCGACCGTTCGGAGCGTATTCGTACGTATAATTTCCCACAAGGACGGATGACTGACCATCGTATCAATCTCACACTATATAAGCTTGAGGCAGTTATGAATGGCGATTTAGAGGAAACAATTGACGCCTTGAGCGCGGCAGCACAGGCCGAAAAGCTGCGCGCCAACGATGAAACCTAATATGCAGCGATTACAACCGACGGAACTTGCCGTCGCCTCCGCATTGCTAACACAGGGACAGCTCGTCGGTATTCCCACGGAGACTGTGTATGGGCTTGCCGCTAACGCGCTAGACCCCGTTGCCGTTGCCGCCATTTTTACCGCGAAGGGACGTCCGCAGGATAACCCACTTATTGTTCACATTGCGCATCCTTCGCAAGTGATGTCGCTCGTTTCGTCATTGCCCCCCTACGCGACAGCACTCATGGACGCTTTTTGGCCGGGGGCGTTGACGCTCGTCATGCCTGCCGCGCCGTCAGTGCCGCGGATTGTGACGGGTGGGCTGGATACAGTCGCCGTTCGCTGTCCCTCTCATCCCCTATGTCATGCGCTACTGTCATTGTGCGGCTTACCGCTTGCCGCACCATCGGCAAACCTGTCTGGCAGACCCAGCCCCACGACAGCACAGCATGTTATCTCGGACATGGAGGGGCGCATTGCGGCAGTTGTTGACGGTGGCGCGTGCGCCATAGGTGTGGAATCCACAGTGCTAGATTTGACAGTATCGCCCCCCTGTCTATTACGAGCAGGTGGTATTTTGCGCGAACAGATCGAATCTGTGCTGGCTTGTGCCATAACAGTCGATACAGGGCATAGCGCCTCTGCCGAGGCACCTCGTTCCCCCGGCATGAAGTATAAACATTACGCACCCCAGCACAGCCTAACACTACTGCGCGGCACAGAGGAACAACGGCGCAGTTGGGCGCAAACGGTCACAGCGGTAACGATGCTAGTGTGCGAAGAGGAGCAGCCTCTTTTTGCGCCACTGCCCAGTATTGTCTATGGCTGTCTGGCACGTCCTGAAACGCTGATGCAAGGATTATTTGCCGCGTTGCGCCAAGCGGACACGCTATCGAAGCGTATCGTTGCCACCTATCCAGAGGGGGCGGCATTTGCCGCCGTGCAGGATAGACTGCAAAAAGCCGCTGGATTTCAATTTGAGGTGCTACCATGACGGTTTGGGGGCTGACAGGTCCTAGCGGCGGCGGTAAAAGCGCCGTGTTGCAATATTTGCGCGCCAAAGGGGCAACCTGTATAGACGCTGACGAGGTGTATCATGCCGTTTTGCAAACAGATACTGCGTTGGTCGCCGCCATCGCGGCACAGTTTCCTTCGGCCGTAACGCAAGGGACGCTTGACCGCAAAGCCTTGGGACGCTGTGTCTTTGCATCGTCTGAGGCGCTGGTGGCACTGGAAGCCGTAACGCACCCCGCTGTACTATCCGCTATAGACAATCAACTGCGCCAACACGCCAAAGACGGTGTCGCATTTGTTGCTGTGGAGGCTATCGCATTGCACAGAAGCCGCTTGTATGAGCTGTGCGATA
This sequence comes from Oscillospiraceae bacterium, assembly GCA_031554075.1. Taxonomy (GTDB): domain Bacteria; phylum Bacillota; class Clostridia; order Oscillospirales; family UBA929; genus WRMG01. The sequence continues at coordinate 10,425 of JAVBKJ010000090.1, forward strand.
CAACCATTACTGTCACCGCACCCTTATCACTTCTCGCACAACGCATTATGGCAAGAGATGGTATTTCGGAAGCCTATGCTGCCGCACGTTTGGCGGCACAAACCCAGATGACATTTCATCCTGCGCAGTACCAAATCGACAACCTTGGCGACAAGGATGAGTTGTACCGCAAGATTGATACAATCTTGACTACCCAAGCAATTACATTTTAATAAAGGAGCTACCAACATGAAAAAAGAAGATGCTGTCGCACGCCGCAAACGGCTGTTATCGAACCCCAAATCTGCCTACGAGTCTGTAACACCTGAGGAATTGGAGCGCATGGAGAACCTATGCTCCCGCTATAAGGACTTGCTGGACGGCAGTAAAATTGAGCGTCAATGCGTCGAAATGACAAGAAGCCTAGCGGAACAATACGGGTTTAAGGCGTATGAGCGCGGCATGAAACTCGTGCCTGGCGATAAAGTGTACACGAATGACCTCAACAAGAATGTCATTCTCGCCATCATCGGCACAAAATCACTTGACCAAGGCATTCATATGATTGCCAGCCATTTAGACGCACCGCGCTTAGACCTTAAACCAAACGCACTGTATGAGGATTCCGAACAAGCACTATTTAAGACCCATTACTATGGTGGCATTAAGAAGTATCAGTGGATGTCGATACCGCTAGAACTGCGCGGCGTCGTCTCGCTTAAAAATGGTACAATGGTAGATGTACAAATCGGCGCTGACCCCTATGACCCTGTGTTGGTGATAACTGATTTGCTGCCACATTTGGGCGCGGAACAAGCTAAAAAGACGATTGGCGAAGGCTTCCCAGCCGAGAGCCTCAATGCACTTGTCGGCATTAAGCCTGACCCAGAAGAGGGCAGCGAACGCGTGAAATTGGCTGTGTTGGGCATTTTGAATGAAAAGTATGGCATTATAGAAGACGATTTCCGTACCGCAGAGCTGAGCCTTGTCCCTGCCACAAATGCCCGTGACGTGGGGCTTGACCGTTCGATGATTGGTGCGTACGGGCAGGACGACCGTTCGTGTGCGTATGCCGCCATGCAAGCGATTTTGGAAACAGAAGCACCGTTGTATACCTCGATTTGCGCTTTGGTGGACAAAGAGGAAATTGGCTCTGAGGGCGTTTCGGGCATGAATTCAGCACACTTTGATACGTTTATTGGCGACCTTTGTGATATGCAGGGCGTCAAGCTTGAGCATTGCTATCAAGCTAGCTTTTGCCTATCGGGTGATGTTGTGAATGGTTATGACCCCAACTTTGCCGATGCGCATGATAAGCGCAACAACGCGATGATGGGATACGGCATTGGTGTCTTTAAGTACACAGGTTCGCGCGGCAAGAGCGGCGCGTCTGACGCTTCCTGCGAGACAATGGCTAAGGTACGCAAGCTATTTGACAGTGCAAAGGTAGTTTGGCAGACTGGTGAGCTTGGTAAGGTTGATTTAGGCGGCGGCGGCACGGTGGCGAAATTTATTGCACAGCGCAACATTGAGGTAGTCGATGTGGGTGTTCCTGTGCTATCCATGCACGCACCATTTGAAATTACCGCCAAGATTGACTTATATATGTGCTTCAAGGGCTTCAAAGCCTTTTATGCCGACAAAGCGTAAATGACCCTAACCCAGCTTTTAATAGTGTGTCCCCTCGTATTTTTAGCAGGCTTGATTGATGCTGTGGCAGGTGGCGGAGGACTTATCTCCCTACCTGCCTATTTGGCGGCAGGGTTGCCACCGCATATGGCGTTGGGGAGTAATAAGTTTTCATCTTCGTGTGGCACGATTATATCTTGCACACGGTATATTCAGCATAAGCGCGTGTTTTGGCCAACGGCGCTAACCGCAATCGGCGGTGCGTTGCTAGGGTCGCCGTTGGGCGCGCAGGCAATTCTAGTGGTCGATACGAGTATTGTCAGGATACTAATGCTCGTTGCGATACCACTTGTTGCCCTGTTAGTGTTAGTTCGCAAAAATTTTGGCGACACAGCCCAGCCACGCCCCTTTGGTGCAAAGGCGGCGTTGGTTATTAGTGGCGTTATCGGGCTTGTGGTAGGGTTTTACGACGGATTCTTTGGTCCTGGCACAGGCACATTTTTAGTGATGTTATTTACCGCCGTGCTGGGGTACGACTTGGTCACGGCCTCTGGTAATGCGAAGCTTGTCAATCTTGCGTCGAATATCGGCTCATTTACGATGTTTCTCATTCATGGGCATGTCATGTTACCGCTGGCGGCTGTGGCGGCAGTGTTTGGCATTGCTGGTCACTATGTGGGGGCGGGGCTTGCGATAAAACAAGGGGGTCGTATCATACGCCCGATGTTTATTGTGGTGCTAACGCTGTTGCTTTTGTATATCCTAAAGGATACTGTACCAGCGTTACAAGTATGGTAATACTAGCCTCTTGCGGCGAAGCCGCAAGAGGCTAGTATTACCGGCATTTCGGCGGCTTGTAGCCGCCACATGCCCTTTG
>JAVBKJ010000152.1:0-4884 GCA_031554075.1 Oscillospiraceae bacterium
CTAAATTCGTTTCCGATAATATATATAGCTGTGATGTTGAGACATTTAATCGTTCTGCCCGTAGCTTTATCTGGCGCGCTGATTCTTCCCCAGATACATACAACACTTTCGAAAAACGGCACAGGGCATCACAAATCTGCAACAAAAGCGTAGATTTACCAATACCTGGTTCGCCTGCCACAAGCACTAGCGAGCCAGCCACAGCACCGCCGCCCAATACCCTGTCTAATTCGTCCATCCCTGTTTGGAAACGAACTTCATCAGCGACTTGAATTTGCGACAGTGTAACAGGCTTTACAGTCTCTCTACTCATTGTTTTTGGGGCTGCGTTTTTGGTTTCAGGGTGTACCGTCTGTTCAACCATTGTATTCCATGCTTTGCAGCCAGGGCATTGCCCTAGCCACCGCACGCTCTCAGTACCACAGTCGCTACAGAAGAACACAGTCTTTGGTTTTGCCATGTATAACTCCTACACTCTAGGCAGTCCATTCTCCCATTCAATGAAGCTGGCTGTAAAAATGGCTGCAATTTTTATCTGATAGTTGGCAGTTGTGAGTTTCCGTTCATCGTTAGGATTCGTTAAGAAACCACATTCCGCCAACACAGCGGGGCATGTCGCTCGATTCATTAGGAAAACCGTTTCAGGATTTGGCTTCACCTTACGTGTATTGGTGCTATCCAATGCAAGCATATTTTCTTGCAATAATGTAGCGAATGGTTGACTTTCCGCATGTTTTCCATAAAAAAACTGCGCTCCAAAGTATTTTTGTTCTGGATATGTGTTCTGATGTATGCTTATTAGCACTGCATTTGGAATCGCGTTTACCAATCTAACACGATTATTAAGGTCACTACGTTTTTTTTGAGCAATTGTTTTTGCCTCAGCATCATGGATTGACATATCAGAATCTCTCACCAAGACCGTTTTCACACCATAAAACCGCAGTAAAGCGTCAGTTTTTTTGGCTATTTCAAGATTAATGCCACTTTCCAATATGCCCGAAAGTGAGGTTGCGCCGCCATCCTCCCCCCCATGCCCTGCATCTAACACAGCAGTATGTGTAAAGGGGGTTACAAACGCGGTTTCAACAATCTTTTCGGCGCGCAAACTATGTATACCAATCGCCGCGAGAACCAGTAACAACACAGGTATTACAATCCAACGTTTCTGTTTCACACCATCACCTCAAGCAAGCGTATGCCCTTGACGACAGTGATATGCCAAAAAACTGTACATTTATGCTGTAATGCCCACCATACAACCTATAACATGCCACATAGAACCGCTTTCTACTATTTTGAATTGCTCTTTTTCTTCTTATAAAACAACCTAAAACTCATACTCACAAGCTTATGCCCCAGCTGATAACTCACTGTTGCCATAGCGACAAGTCCCACAATGCCTGCAAAGCTAATTACCTTAACAGGCGTAGACGTTAGTTGCCATGTCTGTACCCAAGTCAATAACAAAGGCACAGCAGACACAAGGCCTGCCCATAATCCTCGAAGCGGTTGGTAGGTCAAGTGTCCAAATTTGACAAGATTACGGTCGCGCTCCCCTGTTTTCCAACTGATGCTATAAATATACACGATTGACATAACCGCGGACACTATGGCAACTGCAATGGCGACACCGCCCAAGTCAGGCCATTTTGTTATAATGCCTAGATACAAGAGAAACGTTAAGGCCGAATACACAAAGGAATTGAGCGTTAATCGAAGGGCGTAACGCCATAATGGACTTTTCATAGATCAATTTTCGCATTGACAGCGGCAAGTAGCAGCCGTGTGCATGCTTCAATATCACCTAAATCTGCCATTTCAGTCATAGAATGGACGTACCGTGTCGGTATGCTGATAGCACCTGTCATAACGCCAGCACGTGTAATATGAATGCTACCTGCGTCTGTACCGCCAAACGGCAATACTTCCCGTTGCGTCGTAATTTTAGCTTTTGTTGCCACAGTTTCAAGCCATTTAACCACTTTAGGGTGCGCAATAAGCGAATTATCACGAATTTTAACCGCCGCCCCTTTGCCCAAACAGCAGTTCATTGGCACTTCACATTCGGGAATATCCCCAACGAGTGTCACATCCACCGCTAGTGCAACGTCAGGTTCTATACCGTATGCCGCTGTTTTTGCACCACGCAACCCAACCTCTTCTTGCGCTGAAAAAACAAAGTACACGTCATTAGCAGGACTATTTAACATGGATAGCACTTGCAACAGTACGACACAGCCAATGCGGTCATCTAAATAGGGAGACACAATCCGATTGCCCACCACATAAGTTTCTGCCGAAAAAACACCCATATCGCCCACTTTCACGAGCTTTAGGGCTGATTCACGGTCGATAGCGCCAATATCAACGTAAAGATGATGCACTTTCAGATCTGCCACCTTTGTTTTCTGCTCTGCAAAAATGACACCGTTGATACCCCGTCCAAAGGTGACTGTATGCCCCAGAATTTCGTGAATATGCAATCCTCCGACGGGACAAAAGCGCAAAAATCCCTTTTCATCAATATGCGTTACAACTAACCCTATCGAATCCATATGCGCCGACAACATTATTTTAGTACCTGTTCCCTTTTTGCGAACAATTAGGTTCCCTAATGCGTCTGAATAGCACTCATCTGCGTAAGGTTTTACCATTTCCGTAATGCGATTCAAAAGCTGTGATTCATGCCCCGAGGGCGCAAAAATAGCAGCAAGTTCGCGTTGTGTTTTAACCGTATCAAACATATTATTACCTCACTTATTTGTAATCGACCGTATTACATTTAGAACTATTTGTAATATTATACATGCAATTCAGACAAAAATTTCTGTAAAACATCTACCATTTGTTCTGCTTCTTCCATTTTTATCACACAGGATGGCGAATGTATATACCGCACTGCTAGTGCAATGCCTGCCACACGAAATCCTGCCTGTGTCCGCTGTATGGCAGATGCGTCAGTGCCGCCAGACACATACTCCTTCGTCTGCCATGCGTAACCACATCGTTCTGCACTTGTCCGTAATGCCGAAAATAGCCCTCTATCGTACAGCGCACCACCATCCATATAGGGTACGACAACACCGCCGCCTGGTCGGCATACCTGCCGATGTCCCGATAATGATGGCAAATCCGCCGCTGTCGTTCCCTCGACCACAATCGCAAAATGCGGCTTTATCTGGAATGTTGCGCCAAATGCGCCACGCGTGCCGATTTCTTCCTGCACTGTGAAAACGTACCATATTGGATTCGGGTAGCGATTTTCCATCACTTTGAGTAGTGCGGCACAACCTACGCGGTCATCTATCGCTTTAGCCTTAAACATGCCGTTCCCAAACTCACATTGCACCGTGTCAAAGGTTATGAAATCGCCCAGCGACACCTCTGTTTCTGCCTCTGCCTTGTTTGCAAAACCAGCATCAATATACAAATCTTCCATTTTGGGAATTTTTGCTCGTTCTTCTTCATCACTTAAATGCACAGCGCGTAACCCAATTAAGGCAGGGCGTTGTTGCTTGCCAACAAGCACGCGTTGACCGAGCAAGACACGGCGGTCAAGACCGCCCACGCCGACAAATTTTAACATGCCCTCGTCAGTAATGGAGGATACAATCAATCCAACCTCATCCATGTGTGCGCAGAGCATCAGCGTGGGCGCTTCTGCGTTAGTGCCCTTGCGATACACCATCAAATTGCCAAGCTTATCCACTTTTATATCATCGGCAAATGACTCGCACTTTGCACTTATAAAATCCCTAACGGCGTCCTCATGTCCTGACACACCAGGCAATTGACACAGGGTTTTGAGTAAATCTCTCATGCCATCACCTCCGTGTGATTGGCAACAAATGCCGCTAACAAGGCAGCCGTGTTGTCAAAATCTGATTTCATAAACATTTCACTAGGCGTGTGCATGTATTTCAACGGCAAAGATAGAACTGCGGTTGGAATCCCTTCACGTGCCACTTGATACATCCACCCGTTTGTACCATTGTCGCCACCGCAAACTTCAATTTGATACGGTATATTCTGCTCCTTCGCCAAACGAATCATACTATCGCTCATCCAGCGTGCCACACTTGGACCGACAGCGATGCATGGTCCTGCGCCACACGCGTAAGTCTTATCTTTGGGGGCATCGATAGTTTTCCCGTGTGTGACATCCACCGCCACACAACAATCGGGCGCTTGTCCATATGCCGCCACAGTCGCACCACGACTACCAACTTCTTCTTGCACACTGGCACAAATGATCAAATCTACCTGACGTGATGTCTCTTTTAGTAACGTCAACGTTTTCAGCAAGACTAAGAAACAAGCGCGGTCATCTAATGCCTTGCCCATTACTTGTTGCCCCATATCGACAAATTGCGACGCAAATACAGCCATTGTACCAATGGGAATCTGCGACACCGCTTCTTCTTGGCTAAGACCCACATCCACAAACATATCATCAAATTTTATATTTTTGTTCATTTGTGCTTTATCCTGTACATGGGGGGGCAAACAGCCAACCACACCCATAACAGGAGGTTCTGTCATGAAGCGCAATTCGTGTGCTATCATAATACGTGGGTCAATGCCACCGATGGGACGAATTTGGACAAAACCGTCTTTATGCCCAATCACCATCAACCCAATTTCATCTAAATGCGCGTCAAGAAGCATAGTAGGAGCATTTGGCTTTCCACAGCTGAGAAAGCCAAATACATTGCCAAGTGCATCCGTTGAGACTGAATCAACCAACGGGCGAAGTAACTGCTCCGCCAACAACGAAACAGCCCCCTCGTAACCAGACGGGCCTGCAAGTTCCGAAAGTTTTGCTAATGTTGTGTACATAGGAAACCCTCCACTGTGGTCGCAAACAATCGACCACGTTCC
>JAVBKJ010000126.1:0-10672 GCA_031554075.1 Oscillospiraceae bacterium
CCTTCTAACGCGGCTGAACTGGTCACCCCCGACCAAATCGCAATGAAAGTGCGCTTGTCACATATGGAAGCTGCCATAGCGGGGGGCATGGAACGCACCATCAATCAGTCGAGGCGCGTTTTGCAATTGCGAGCGCAGCACCGTGTACTGCGTAGTCCCACCGCCTATTTTGAGGACAGGCGCATGGTCGTTGCCAACTTGCAGCAACGATTGGGGCAAAGTATGACGAATCGCCTCGGGGCTGCCAGAAGTTTGTTTTTACAAAAAACGGGTAAACTGGAGGCACTTAGTCCCCTAAAAGTTCTCACGCGCGGTTATGCAATCGCCACAGACGAAGAGGGACATGCTTTGCGGCAAATCGCAACGGTGGCAGTAGGGCAAGTCATTGCTATCAGATTAGGGGATGGTCACCTGAAAGCTCAGGTGTTGGAGAGGAAGAAGAAACATGGCAAGTCTAAATTTTGAGGACGGGTTACGACGTCTTGATGAAATCGTCAAGCTTTTAGAAAAAGGCGATGCACCATTAGAAGCGGCGTTAAAACTATTTGAGGAAGGCACGACGCTTGTTAGCAAGTGCAATACGTTACTGGATAATGCGCAACAAAAAGTTATGACAATTCTAAAAAAAGACGATACAATGACAGAAGTACCATTTCAAGGTGAAGCAAACTAACGATTGAGAAGGAGCTGTCCTATGGATTTTAATGCCTCGTATCAACGATACTTGCGGCTTGTAGAGGACGCGCTTGCGTCGAACGTCTTTCCTGCCACAAACGACACCTTAGTACAAGCCATGAAATACAGCTTGTTAGCAGGTGGCAAGCGAATCCGCCCCGTGCTGTTATTGGCGTTTTGCGAGGCGTGCGGCGGTGATGTGACAGCGGCTTTACCCTTTGCTTGCGCGGTCGAAATGGTGCATACGTACTCCTTAATTCACGATGATTTGCCCTGCATGGATGATGACGATTTACGTCGCGGCAAACCGACCAATCACAAAGTGTTCGGGGATGCAATGGCATTGTTGGCAGGCGATGGGCTGCTTACCCATGCGTTTGCACTCATGTTAACGTCAACCACCATACCGGCCTTTAATGCCATGCAAGCGGCCTCCATTTTGGCGCAAAAAGCGGGCATTGCGGGGATGGTAAAGGGACAGGTGTTAGACATGGAAGGCGAAAATAAAGCGCTGACAATGGCTGACATTACTGAGATTGAAGCACTGAAAACAGGTGCATTGCTTGAGGCGTCCTGTCTGATGGGGTGCGTTCTGGCAACAGCCACACAAGCGGAATGTGACGCGGCAGTCGTCTACGCCCATGCGGTTGGTGTAGCATTCCAAATCAAAGACGACATGTTAAATGTTGAGGGTGACGCCGCGTTGCTAGGGAAGGCGGTGGGTACAGATGCCGCCAGACAGAAAGCGACCTATGTACAGTTACTTGGTATGGATGCCTGCCGCCAGCGGGTGTTAGCACTCAATCAAGAGGCGACGCAGGCAGTGCAAGCGTTGCAAGAACCATTGTTTTTACAGGAAATGGCGATTTGGCTAGCAGAACGCCAACATTGATGATGAAATACTTTGAGCAACTTAGGGGGATTAAATGGGCACATTTATGACATTTGTTCCAAGCGTTCGCAATTATGTGGATTGGTTTACGGGCAATCACATTCTAAACGTGTCAATCTTATCCTTCGTGGTGGCACAACTGCTCAAGCTTGTTATAGAGCTGGGGCAGCGCCGTAAGATTGACTTTCAGCGTGTGGTTGGCTCTGGTGGTATGCCTAGTTCGCATTCGGCAACGGTGGTGTCTTTGGCGACCTCAGTAGGGAAAGTGTGCGGTTTGCATTCTCCTGAATTTGCGATATCTACCGTAGTGGCGTTGGTTGTAATGTACGACGCCTCTAACGTTCGCCGTGCCGCCGGCGAGCAAGCGAAAATACTAAACTACATGATGGATCATTGGCCAGAAATCACACCTGAGATTTTTGGCAAGGAACTAAAAGAACTGCTGGGACATACGCCTGTGCAGGTCTTTGCTGGCGCGGCGCTTGGTCTTGTCATGGGGCTTTTATTATGATATAATAAAAGCAAGCGTTGCTTGCGCGACCATGTCGCTCGCTGTCTGACGACAGCTTTTTATGGTAAAATTGCCATAAAACAAATTTAGTAGTAAATAGTCTGCAGTGGGGATATAATAGGGTGTCTGAGCGTTGTCGTAGCGCGCCTAATTTGTGTCGAAATTTGCAAAAGAGCTACAAATTCAACTGTTATTTTGGCGCGTTTTTGTCATATAAATGTTGGAGACGCAGTATCCTAGTCAAGTCATACGGCTTTGAAGACGGGGCTAAAAATCCGTTTAAGGGCATATCGATGAAGTCCCTTGTGCCTGCTTCTTACGCCCAGTTTGGGGTGGGGGCTGGGGGTTAAGGCTTCTGGGCCAGTTGCAATGGCATGCGACGATGCGACCCAGTTGCCGTGGAGGCCTGTTCTTGTGGGAGCAAGCAAACCTTAGCTTTTACGAAACAGGGGTAACCTGCATTGCGGTAATATGCTGTGTGCAGTGTAGCCTGCCTTGCGTGGTCCAGGTGGGATAGGGGATTCAGGCGTGCGAATCATGGCCGTGAGACGCGCGCAATCGCTCCTTGAAACCTGTGCTGCAAAAGAGGCTAGAAGTCGTGTTGATTTGTTATGGAAAACATCTAGGCTGTCTTAGTAGGAATTTTTAAGGGATTACAGTGCGGACTTAGTGGCGATTCGGTCCAACGTGCGGTAACGCCGTTGCGTGTGTATTAAAGGGAAACCGCCTCGTTGGCGACAAGGGGCTATGCACGGGGAAATCCAACCGAACCTATGCCGTAAGATTTACTTTAGAAATTGTCTCCAATTTTATTTTTATCAACTGGAAGTACACTATGAAAGTTAAAAAAAAATCAAAACGGAATGCAGATATATGGCGTTGGGCAATTAAAGCACTGATGCTGTCTTTTTGTATCTCTATCGCGTTGACGCTGTTGGCAACACATATGCTCGACGGCGCAGGTCTCGTGGTCGCACTATTAGTGTTACTTTTTTTTATAGCACTCGGCGTTGCCTTTGATATGTTTGGCATTGCCACCGCCACTGCGTCTGAAAAACCTTTTCACTCTATGGCGGCGCGCCGCGTTGAAGGTGCTTCTGAAAGTCTGCATTTTATTAGGCAAGCCGATAAGGTATCTTCTTTTTGCAACGACATTGTGGGCGATATTTGCGGCATTGTCAGCGGTACCAGTTCGGCGGTTATTGTTACACTGCTTGTACGCGATTTAACGGTGGCAACAACGGTAACAACGCTCGTTGTGTCGGGCATTTTAGCAGGACTAACGGTTGGCGGGAAAGCACTTGGTAAGCCAATTGCTATGCAAAATAATACACGAATTGTGCTATTTATGGGTCGTTTAATCTACGTATACAAGCGTCTTCGGCAAAAAATTAGCCGCAAGGCTTAGGTGGTAGCATGAGTATACTTGAAGCAATTTCACAGCCATCACAACTAAGAACACTCACAAGGGCAGAACTTACCACACTTTGTGCAGAACTCAGAACCTTTCTCATTGAAAACATTTCTAAGACAGGGGGACATCTCGCCTCTAACTTAGGTGTCGTGGAATTGACTGTGGCACTGCACCTTGTTTTTGATACATCCGTTGACAGATTGGTTTTCGACGTGGGTCACCAGTCCTACACGCACAAGATATTAACAGGCAGACGGGAACAGTTTTCAACCCTGCGCCAATATGGGGGATTAGCTGGATTTCCAAAACCAAGCGAAAGCATACATGATGCGTTTGTGGTCGGTCATGCGTCTACCTCGCTGTCAGCGGCACTAGGATTTGCGCGAGCCGCTGCCATAAAAGGTGAAACAATTTCCTCAATTGCAGTCATTGGTGACGGTGCGTTGACAGGCGGCATGGCCTATGAAGCGATGGCAGATGCGGGACATAGCGGATTGCCCATCATTATTGTTCTCAACGACAATGAAATGTCGATTACACGAAACGTTGGTGGCGTGGCGCGCCATTTAGCAAAATTGCGTGTGGGGCAACAGTATTTTCGTTTGAAACGTGTGTACCACAAAGTGATGCGGTATTTGCCAGGGGGCAAACGCGTTGATCGCTTTTTGACCACCATAAAAACAAGTATCAAAGAGGCATTATTCCCTAGTTCACTATTTGAAAGTATGGGATTTGCCTATTTAGGACCTGCCAACGGACACGATATACATACACTGACGCGTGTGTTTCGGTATGCGCATGAGTTGCAAAAACCTGTTCTTGTCCATATCAATACAAAAAAAGGAAAAGGATACGCGCCTGCGGAAGCTAAACCAGAGCTGTTTCATGCCATTGGACGTTTTGAAATGTCGACGGGAAAATCAGTGGCCGCAAGCGAAAAAACCTTTTCTGAAGTTTTCGGGCAAACACTACTAGCGTTAGGTGCGAAAGATTCTCGTATTACTGCGGTCACAGCGGCAATGGGGGATGCGACAGGTTTGACAGCCTTTAGCAAAGCATACCCAAACCGTTTTTTTGATGTTGGGATAGCCGAACAACATGCTGTCACGACAGCGGCGGCGATGGCTAAGCAGGGCTTGCGCCCTGTGTGCGCAGTGTATTCAACTTTTTTACAACGTTCCTTTGATCAACTGTTGCATGATGTCGCCATAGAACAATTACCGGTTGTGTTTGCTGTTGATCGCGCTGGACTAGTGGGAGCTGATGGCGAAACGCATCATGGTGTGTTCGATGTTTCCTATTTGAACCTTGTGCCAGGGATGCAAGTGCTTTCGCCTGCCAGCTATGCAGAGTTAGCATTGGCGATTACATGGGCTTTTGAGCAAAATACCCCAGTGGCTGTTCGATATCCTCGCGGATCTGAGCAAGCCTATCGTGATGCGCATCTTGAATGTACGGTGTTGCACGAGGGTAAAGACATTTCACTTGTCACCTATGGATTGACAGTGAATGCCTGTATGGACGCCGTTGCGGTGTTGGAAACACACGGTATTTCAGCACAAGTTATTAAGTTTACAAAGCTAACACCACTTGAGTTATTGCCTGTGTTACCGAAGCTGACAAAACGCGTGCTAGTGGTAGAGGAAGCGTACCTTTCTGGTGGGTTTGGTGAGCGATTTTTGGCGGGACTATGGGGCAGTGCTGTCGAAAAAGCGGCTGTACTGGGGATTGATAATCAGTTTGTGACCCATGGCTCTGTAGCCCAACTGCAACAGGAATTGCTGCTAGATTGTGAAGGTATTGTTCGGAAAGCGATTGAGGTATGCCAACTATGAGCCAGAAAGTACGGATCGACCAACTGTTGTTTGCGAAAGGATTAGTAGAAAGCCGCGAACGCGCTAAAACAACTGTGATGGCAGGTTTGGTGTATCAAGACGAACAGCGAATAGACAAACCTGGGCAGCTTGTTGACGAGAATGCGAACATAATCGTACGGGGTGACCCTATCGGATTTGTAAGCCGCGGTGGGTTAAAGCTTGCGAAAGCGCTGGACGAATTTGCTATAGACTGCAATGGTTTATATGCTGTTGATGCGGGAGCGTCGACAGGTGGTTTTACAGATTGTTTGCTAAAACGGGGCGCTGCGCATGTGTGGGCAATTGACGTAGGATATGGTCAGCTAGCGTGGAAATTACGGGAAGATAGTCGTGTGTCTCTGTTTGAACGCACCAATATTCGCCATTTTCCTGCTGAAAACATTGGGCGTGCACTTGATTTGGCGGTGGCAGATGTATCGTTTATTTCGCTAAAATTGGTCTTGCCATCACTGCACTCCTATCTGCAAAATGAGGGGCAAGCGGTTTGCCTTGTCAAGCCGCAATTCGAGGCAGGTCGTGAACAAGTGGGCAAAAAAGGTGTCGTTCGAGATCCTGCTGTCCATGAAATGGTGCTACATTCTTTCTGTCAGGATGCTAAAAATAGTGGTTTCTACGTTAATAATCTAAGTTTTTCACCAATACGTGGTCCTGAAGGAAATATTGAATATTTAGCGCATTTACTCATGAATGAGACAAACGTTGGGCAGTATACTATCTCCAACATTGTTGAGCAAGCACAATTAAGTGTCTAGGGGGTAAGGATGAGAGCTGTTCTGTGGCCGAACGTTAACCGTGACATTGCATTGACTGTTACACAAGAGGTTACGAAAATCCTCCACGACTTGGGCGTCACTGTTGTTGTGCCGCTTACATTATTAGGGACGCATGACATTGATGCCATCAAGATGCCGATGGACGACGTGTTTACAGGCGCTAACTTTGTTGTCAGTTTGGGTGGAGACGGGACAATGCTTCATTGCGCCGCGAAGGCTGTGCCAGAGGGCGTTCCGATTTTAGGTATTAATTTAGGTCATTTAGGCTTTATGACAGAATTAGAACGGCATGAATTACATTTTTTGCAGCAGGTCGTTGATAATCAATTTTTCATTGATAATCGCATGATGCTGGATGTGACCGTGCAAGACGGTACTAAGATTCTGCATAGTGACATTGCATTAAATGATGCCGTCATTTCTGGTGACGTGACGGCGCGTGTGTTAGAACTCAAGATTTGTGCAGATGATGCTGTTTTGACCCAGATTTTAGGCGATGGCGTCGTAATTTCGACACCAACAGGGTCAACTGCTTACGCCATGTCCGCTGGCGGTCCTATCATGGAACCTGCCTGCGATAGTATCGCCATTACACCAATCTGTCCACACGGGTTGTGGGCGCGCGCGTTTTTACTGTCCTCTCGACGCGACGTAAGGATTGAACCCCTTTTCAAAGGTGGTCATAATGTGTTTTTAACGGTAGACGGGCGAGAAGCAGTACCTGTGAAGCCCACACAATCGGTTTGCATTCGACGCTCGGAGCTGGTTTGCCGCTTTATCAGACTGAAAGAGCGGAATTTTTATCAGATTATTGCCGCTAAAATGGGAGGCTGCATCACTTGAAGACTTCACGTCAAGCAAAATTATTAGAACTTATACAAAATCGCGCTATAGACACGCAAACGGAGCTATCCGATTTGTTGCGCGAGAATGGTTTTGTGGCGACACAGGCGACAATTTCCAGGGACATGCGAGAACTGATGATTACAAAAGTACCGACACAGGATGGTCGATATCGCTATGAACAACCAGCGGAAGTGGTCGATGGAGACCATGGTGAGCGTTTGCGTAATATTTTTAGAGAGAGTATTACAAGTGTGCAATCCGCACAAAATATTGTCGTGATGAAAACATTGCCTGCGCTGGCGAGTGCTGCCTGTGCGGCACTCGATACAATGACAGAACTGAATATTGTGGGCACACTAGCAGGCGACGATACCGCTTTTTTGGTGTTACCCGATGAAAAAGCGGCGCAGGCGTGCCGCGACCTAATCAATGGCATGTTGTAATTTTGTTGCAAAAATAATCAGAACGGAGGATTTGCCCTATGCTTTCCCATTTGCATATTGAAAACATTGCAGTTATAGAGAAAATGGACATACTGTTTGGCGCAGGGTTAAATCTGCTGACGGGTGAAACTGGTGCGGGTAAATCTATTGTCATTGATGCATTAGGCGCTGTCCTAGGCGGTCGAACGTCGAGAGATTTGATTCGTACTGGGGCAACAACAGCGCAGGCGTCTGCTGTTTTTTGGCAACCAGGCGACACCGTGTTACAATGGGTGTATGACACGCTAGGCATTACAATTGAGGGGGACGAGCTGTCGGTATCGCGCGACATTATGCCAGATGGCAGAACGGTTTGCCGTGTGGCGGGTAAACCTGTCACAGTGACACAGCTACGCGAACTGGGGACGTATCTAGTGCAGGTTCACGGTCAGCATGACAGCCACGCGTTGTTAAACGAGGATACCCATGCAGCGTTTGTTGATGCGGCATGTCAAACGGAGTTGGCAGCGTATCAATCAGAATTTCAAAGCTTACGCACCTTACAACATCAGCGCGACAAACTATTGCAAGGCGAAAGTGATAAAGCACGAAGAATTGATACATTGCAGTTTCAGTTGAGAGAAATTGAAGATGCAGAATTGCAACCTCAAGAGGATGAATTACTGCTAGAACGCAAAAATTTTCTGAAAAATGCACATAAAGTAGCGAGCGCTGTTGAAGAAGCGTATGCTTGTTTATATGGGGATGATAGCACTGAGGGCGTTCACGATAGCTTAAGTCAAGCGTCGCGTGCGCTGTCAAGTGTTTCGCATTTACACCCCGAAATTGCAGAGTTAGCGACAAAATTGGAAGACTTATTATACACTGCGGACGATATTGCGTCGGAAACACGTCGCATTGGTGATACGCTTGAGGTCGGACCATACGAACTAGAAGAATTAGAAGCTAGACTTGACATCCTGTATCGATTGAAGAAAAAATATGGTGGAACAGTAGACGACGTGATTGCGTTTGCAACGCGGGCGGCGTCAGAACTTGAGACGATTGAACATGCGGAGGAACACTTAGCAGCGCTAGAAAAAAAGTGTCAATCTCAACTTCAGTTGGTCGAAAAGACGGCAAAAACACTTTCAAAAAGTAGACAAAAAGCCTCGAAATTATTGCAAGAAAAACTACAGCAACAGCTTTCAGAATTGGACATGGAGAAGGTTCGTTTTGTCATTGAGCTTGCTGAAATGCCTTTTGGGGTTAATGGTGCAGAAAGTATCCGTTTCTTAATATCTACCAATGTGGGTGAGCCGCCAAAACCGTTATCTAAAGTAGCCTCTGGAGGCGAGTTATCGCGTGTTATGCTGGCGCTGATGAATGTATTAGCGGAAAATGACGATGTGCCAACAATGGTGTTTGATGAGGTCGATACGGGTATCTCAGGTCGCGCCGCCCAGAAAGTTGCTGAGAAGCTAGGGCGTGTATCAATGCGCAAACAAGTACTTTGTGTCACCCATTTACCGCAAATTGCTGCGATGGCAGACACACATTTTCATATTCATAAGGATGTGGAAGCAGACAGAACTGTCACTCGTATGCAAGAATTAGACAAGGATGCGCGCATATTAGAGATTGCTAGAATTATTGGTGGCGCTGCCATTACAGAGGTTACAATGCGAAGTGCGGCAGAACTGATTGATACAGCCGCAAAAACCAAAACTAAACAGGAATTATAGGAGTAGGTGTTATTCAAATGACAATTTTTGAAGAATTACAGCAACGTGGGTTGGTGGCACAGACCTCAGGCGTTGACGAGGTTGCCACATTGGTTAATACGGGTAAGGCGGTGTTTTACATAGGGTTTGACCCTACTGCCGATAGCCTGCATGTAGGTCATTTTCTACCGCTTATTTTAATGAAACATTTGTCTCGTGCTGGCAATACGCCCATTGCACTTGTTGGCGGCGGCACGACTATGGTAGGTGACCCAACGGGACGCACTGATTTGCGAAACATGATGACATTTGAACAAATAGACGCAAATGCCGCTAATTTCAAAACTCAGATTGGTCGTTACATTGACTTTTCTGACAATAAGGCGTTTTTATTGAACAATGCTGACTGGCTGATGAACCTCAATTATATTGAATTTCTTCGTGATATTGGTGTGCATTTTTCAGTGAATCGTATGCTGTCGGCTGAGTGCTTTAAGTCGCGCTATGAGCAAGGCTTGTCGTTCATCGAGTTTAACTACATGCTAATGCAGGCATATGACTTTTACATGCTACATGAGCGAAAAGGTTGCAACTTGCAAGTGGGCGGCGATGACCAGTGGGGCAACATGTTAGCAGGTACAGAGTTGATTCGTCGAAAGTTGGGACATGACGCACATGTGCTAACAACGCCACTATTGCTCACAAGTGAGGGCAAAAAATGGGCAAAACAAGTAAGGGTGCTTTATGGCTCGATAGCCAAAAGACGAGCGCTTTTGATTTTTATCAGTACTTTCGTAATGTTGCCGATTCTGATGCAGTGCCATTTATGCGCCGTTTGACATTTATGCCGCTTACAGAGATTGAAGAATTTACAGCCTATAAGGATCAGGAAATTAATATTGTTAAAAAACGGTTAGCCTGGGAACTCACTTGTATCATACACGGGTCTGACGCTGCCAATAAGGCACAAGAAGCGGCAGATAGCCTATTTTCCGCTGGCGGTGCTAGTGATAATATGCCGACAACAGTGTTACTTGACACGGATTTGACAGATAACACCATACACGTTACCGATTTAATGGTTAAATGTGGGCTTGTACCATCAAAAGCAGAGGCGCGACGCGTCATCGAACAGGGTGGTCTACTTGTAAATGACGTAAAGGTGGATTCCTTGACTGCCGTATTTGATCGTAGCGAGCTGACAGCGGGTCTCGTATTGCGAAAGGGCAAAAAGTCATTTCGTAAAGCTGTATTAGGGCAGTAGGGAGTGACAGATTTGTAGGTTTTTGTGATTAAAAGCTCAGCAATCACCGACAAAGGACTACTCTTGTATGAAACGTTATTTCATGTTGCCAATGCCTATCTGAGGGTTCGCGGTAATGTGGAAGAGGGGCAACCAGTGATAATCACTGTTGACGATGAAAATTTCAAATTTGGTAACAAAATGGCGTTCCGCATTGCGGAACGCCATTTTTCTGCTAAAATGTAACTATCGAAGCAACTAAATCACTCATATCGTAAATCTTAGCCGCCTTTTG
>JAVBKJ010000029.1:0-19157 GCA_031554075.1 Oscillospiraceae bacterium
TCTCCCTAATCATCTACCTTATACAACAGAAACGGCGAAGGTTACATCGGCGGTGTGAATACATCCTTTTTTTGTTTGCCAAAAATGTAAAAACCACTTGACAAAATTTACTTTCTGATTTATTATTAGCCTACGCTAACATTTTATAGTTTACATACGCAAACTTAAAGGAGGTATCTATATGGCGCGCAAACAACCCACCACCTCAGGTTCTCATGAATTGCATCATCTTCACGTTAGTCCTACAGATGTTGCCGCCTTGACAGAGCAAGGGCATCATCACGGACCACTAACAGCGGCGCACGATTTGCACGACTTACACGGCAAAAGTCACATCGCCCAAACACAAACTGCGAAGGATGTTATCACCGTCAAACTCTCGGAAGTTAACATTGGGCAATGGTGTCGTATTCATCAAATTCACGGTGAGGGTGCATTGCGCCATAGACTATTGGACATGGGGCTCACGCCTAGAACGCGCGTCCTCCTGCGTCACACAGCGCCAATGGGCGACCCGATGGAATTTTATCTGCGTGGCTATTCCCTTAGCTTACGTAAGGAAGATGCCGCCGAAATCTCTGTCGTCATCGAAAAAGGGGAGGTTGCGAAAGTATGAGTACCTTTGCACTCGCAGGTAACCAAAACAGCGGTAAAACCACCCTTTTCAATCTTTTAACAGGTTCAAACCAGCGTGTTGGTAACTGGCCTGGTGTCACCGTCGAGAAAAAAGAAGGGAAAGTCTTAAAGCTTGATGGCGCCAAAATTGTAGATTTACCGGGCGTTTATTCACTGTCACCGTATACATATGAAGAAGTCATTACCCGAAACTTTATTGTTGAGGGCGGTGCCGATGTTGTTATCAACATAATAGATGCGACGAATTTGGAACGCAATCTCTATCTCACGTTGCAGCTAGCAGAGTTGGGCAAACCCATGGTGGTTGCGCTCAATATGATGGATGAGCTTGACAAAAAAGGTGACTTGCTAAATGTGGAAGCCTTAGAACAACTGCTAGGCATCCCTATGGTCGCCATTTCAGCAAAGAGCGGTTTTGGGGTTGACAAGCTGGTGCGCCGTGTGGCAGACGTGCTAAAACGCAAAACACTGCCCAATGTGGGTGATATTTGCACAGGCAATGTTCACGAAGCAATCCACGCGATTAGCCATCTGGTGGAGGGCAAGGCGTGTGCCCTGTCATATCCCCCAAAATACGCGGCCTCGAAGCTGTTTGAGGGCGACCAGCCCATGCGCGACGCTCTAAAATTAACGCGCGATGAATTGCATGTCATTACTGAAATTGTGGAAATCGCAGAACATAAGATGGATTTAGAGTCCGATGCCGCCTTGGCTGACGCACGCTACACTTACATCGAAAATGTGACTTCGCAATGTTTTGTGCGGCGCGACCCAGAGGGCACACCGACCATCACCAATAAAATTGATGATATTCTAACGAATCGTTTTCTGGCATTACCCCTGTTTGCCGCCATTATGGGCTGTGTATTCTGGCTAACATTTGGACCCATCGGTACATTTTTAGCAGACGGGTTTGCAGGTTTTATTGACACTGGCATCACCGCCGCCAGTGATGCCCTCACCAATGCAGGTGCTTCTGAATGGGCGCACGGTTTACTCATTGATGGTGTTTTGGCTGGCGTTGGCGCTGTTTTAGGCTTTCTGCCCGTCATTCTCATGTTGTTTTTGTGCCTTTCTCTATTAGAAGACAGCGGCTACATGGCACGTGCCGCGTATGTACTAGACAGGCTGTTGCGCCGCACCGGTTTGTCTGGGCGTTCTGTCATTCCCATGATTATGGGCTTTGGTTGTTCTGTCCCTGCGGTCATGTCGTCTCGCACCATGCAAAACGAGCGTGATAGACGCTTGACAATCTTTATCACACCGTTTATGTCCTGTGGCGCTAAAGTGCCCATTTATGCCATGTTTGTCGCCGCATTTTTTGAGAACTACCGTGCCTTGGTGTTCTTTGGCATTTATCTTGTGGGTGTTATTGCCGCGATACTATCTGCCACCGTGCTGACGAAAACAAGTAGTTTTGCAGGCTTTGCCTCTCCCTTTATTATGGAACTGCCCCCCTATCGCCTCCCGACGATTCGCTCTGTCCTGCTGTTGCTTGCCGAAAAAGGCAAAGGCTTTGTGCAACGCGCGTTTTCGATTATTTTTATTGGCTCTATGCTAATCTGGTTCTTGCAAACCTTTAATTTTGGTTTGAAAATGGTAGACTCTGCGGACAGTATGTTGGCTTCAATCGGCAATTCCATCGCTTGGATTTTTGCTCCCTTGGGCTTCGGTAACTGGCAGGCTGCGACGTCTGTTTTGACTGGTTTTACCGCAAAAGAGGCAGTTGTGGGCACATTGGCGGTTATTTATGATGTGTCCGAAGATACGTTATCAAGCGCCCTCGCGCAGAACTTCACCGTCGCCTCTGCGCTTAGTTTCTTAATTTTCAATTTGCTCTGCATGCCTTGTATCGCCGCCCTATCCGCCATCCGTCGTGAACTAGGTTCTTGGCGTTGGACATTTGCGGCGGTGGGATATCAAACTGGCGTGGCATGGATTTTCTCCTTTGTAGTCTATAACATCGCCTTACTGATCACTGCCATACTCTAAAGTACGTTGCGCCTGTCCGTGCGTTTAGTCATCGTTTATATCCTTCGCACGCTTGACAGGCGCAGGCGATGCCGCTATACTAATGACAGGAAACCATTTTCGTTGCAAGGGAGGCAATCGTATGAAACTGATTGATATTTTCGTTCTCTGCATCACAGTCTTGCCTGCCGCCATTTGGGTTGCTTCACAGTTTCGGCAGTCGCGCAAGGCCAAAGCCACAGGCTGTTCCGATTGCGGCTCATGCCCTTATGCAAGCGGCTGTAGCTCTAAACCACAGGATTAGACACCGATATCCAACAAAATTTCCCCCAATGAATAACGCATGAACATGTGTGAGGTGCTTACATGGAAACAACAATGACACCATCGCTAGAAGATTACATCGAGGCAATTTATGCCTTGGGCGACCGCGACCCTGTACGGCTAACGGATATCGCGACACGGTTAGGGCTATCCAAAGCCAGTGCATCGCGCGCCATTGCCACGCTACAAAACGAAGGCATGGTAACGCACGAGCGATACGGAACATTGACATTAACCGAACTGGGCTTAATACGCGCCCAAGAGGTAAGCCGCCGACACATGTTATTCAAGCGATTCTTGATAGAACGGCTCTTTCTGTCAGAGGAGATTGCCGAGCAGGATGCCTGCCGTATGGAACATGCGGTTAGCGCGCAAACCGTTGCCGCGCTTGAGAATTTCATGTTAGAATCGGTGTAATCATCAGGATTACGGAAAGGAGTTGGGTGCATGACACTGTATATGAAGGAAAAGGTATTTTCGTGGAACGCTGCCTTTAGCATTTTTGATGAAAATGAGAACGTCGTTTACACCGTCGAGGGCGAAATTTTCTCGTGGGGTCGTAAACTGCACGTTTACGACCAGAATAAGATCGAAGTCGCCTTTGTCTGGCAAAAACTCATGACCTTCATGCCCCGTTACAACATTGAAATCGGTGGCACGCAAGTGGCATCACTGCACCAACGCTTTACCCTTTTCAGCCATGATTTTGATTTAGAGGGACCAAATTGGACGCTTAGCGGCGACTTCTTTGCCCACGATTTCGTAATGACCAATGGTGGTGACACCATTATGCGGCTCAGTAAGCAGTGGTTTACGTGGGGCGATAGTTTTTGTTTGGAGATTCCCGACCCGCAACATGCCTTACTCTGCCTCTGTGTCTGTCTGGCGATTGACGCCGTGTTGGATAGTCACAACTCCTCATCGACGTAAATTGCAACTAGTTGCCCGATGAAAAGCCCTCATTCGCAGCGTTACGCTGGCGAATGAGGGCTTTTGTGATGTCCGTAGCAATTGACTAAGCACGCGGCTAGTCTATGGGGATTTCGGGGGTTGGGGGTGTTTCAGGTATCACATCTGGTATAATTTCGGTGTCTGGTATGACAGGTGGGTCGGTTGGCAACGTTGGGTCAACCACCACAGGTGTAATAGATGTCCCCGTCGCTACTGAATGCAACGTACAGAACGAGTTATAGGGAAGTTTGCCATCTGGTCCTACGGCAACGGCGCGATACGTGCCTTCTGGCACAGCAGGAATTTCAGGACCATTCTGTCCCCATAAACGCGTGGTGTACTGCTCATCGCCTAGCACAACCCCTGGGGCTGGCATACCGCGCGATAGATTCAATAGCGCCACACGACCGATATCATCCGCAGGACAATACGGTGTTGCAAGCTGTTTTGTAGTTTTATCAATATTCACGAGCGTATGCACATTACACGGCTGGCGCGGCACATCTTCACGTGCCATCAACCCCGAGGAAATGCGTGACCCGCGTGGGTCTAATCGGCAGTTCTCTGTGGGCGCTAAGCCGCTGTCAAGACAGTAGCTACCGCTGACCAAGCCATCCATGGTGAAAAAGTCTTTTGATTCCATGCCTTCGTGTACACGCTCCATGACAAGCTTCCACATGGCAAGCGCGGGGTTTGTTGACTGCGCCAACGTGATTTTTTTGGGAATGGTAAAGCCGAACCACGCACCAGCCACATAATACGGCGTGTAGCCTACAAACCACCTATCCTTATCCTCACTGGTCGTACCTGTTTTACCAGCAACAGGCATGTTTTCAAGCCGTGCTCTACCGCCTGTGCCTGCCTTTATAACCTGTTGCAGCACTGTATTCATATAGTAGGCCGTTTTTTCTTTCATCGCAACCGTTGTCTGCGGGCGATTGTCAAGCACCATTTCACCTTTAGAGTCCGTCACATGTGTGTAGGTGCGCGGCGCGGTATAAATGCCCCGATTGTTAAACGCACCATAGGACGCTGTGAGTTCACGCACAGACAAGCCCTTTGTCAGGCCACCGAGCGCAAGAGGGGCAATATCAATATCACTCTGCACCTGTTTGCCCTTACTCGTTTGAACCACACGCTCTTCCACAAGAGAATTAAGCCCTAATGACTTACCAAACAGGAACGCCACCTGCGGTGTCATGGTATCCACGACGCGAACCGCTATGGTATTGACTGAGTTTTGCACTGCAGTAATAATCGGGGTGCGACCCTTGTAAGCACCGCCCGAGTTTTTTGGCCAATTACGATTGCCCAATACCTTTAGCGGTGCGTCATCCACAACACTGTAGGGTGTAATTTGCCCTAAATCCATCGCAGCACTGTACACTGGAATAGGCTTAATGGCAGAACCAGGCTGACGCTGGGCTTGCGTCGCGAGATTGCGCACCAATTTGCCCACTTTTCTGCCGCGTTGCCCCGCCATACCCAAGATATCGCCTGTGTATGGGTCTATTAACAACATGGAACTCTGTGGCTTTTCGGAATTTTTAACGACAGGGAAATTCTCCTCATTTTGGTACACATCGTCAATAATGCCCTGAATCCGCATATCGACAGTCGCATAAATGCGGTAGCCGCCGCCATACAGCAAGCCTTGGGCGACTGGCTTAGATATATTTTTGGCGCGCATGAGGTCATCTGTCAAATCCCAGAAAATTTGGTCCACAAAGGTAGACTGCACATCTGTTGTGTCTTCTTCTGTTTTATTGCCGACCAATATTAACGGTTCATTCACTGCCGCTGTAAATTCAGCTTCGGTAATGATCCCCTGTTTGCGCATTTCCTCTAAAATATTAGTTTGCCGTTTTTTGTTTTCTTCGGGATTGAGATACGGATTATACAACGTCGGCGAATTGGTGATACCAATAATACACGCCGATTGCGCAAGGGTCAAATCCTTTAATTCCTTGCCGAAGTATGTTTGTGCGGCAGTCTTTACCCCGTAGCAACCTTCACCGAAATAGCTAGTATTCAAGTACCATTCAAGAATATTTTCTTTGGTATACTTTTTTTCAAATTCCAGTGCGCGCAAAATTTCCTGCACCTTGCGTTGCACCGTGACTTCTTTATCTTCTGTTAAATTTTTAATAAGCTGTTGCGTAATCGTCGAGCCACCGAAGCTTTTGCCAGGGCTAAACAGGCTCAGGAACCCACCCATGGTACGCTTCCAGTCCACGCCGTTATGTTGATAAAACCGCTTGTCCTCCATCGCGACGAGCGCTTGTATCATATGTGGCGGCACTTCGTCAAAGCTTGTGGTAATGCGGTTTTGGATGCCGTACAGTGTCTCTAGTTCAAAGACGTTACCCGTTGCCTTGTCAGTATAATAAACGATACTCGTCTGATTGAGATTGTAGTCGTCTAAATTAACATCCATATCAACATTCAAATACTTCGTAATGTATATGGAGAAAACCACAGCTAAAATCGAACCTGTGGTAATGAATATCAACAATATTGTGCCGATTACTTTCAGGATAAGCGCAAAAACGCTCCCTAAAGAATGTCCTGTCTGTTTTACGGCCTTCGTCACTTCTGGTCTCACGTATGTCCTCCCTTTCAAACACTTGACAAACTGTTCGTAGAATGATACAACCCTATATACCGAGTTCACATTACCGCTGTGCCAAAGCCTTGGCAAGCTTTTGAAACGGTCTTTACCCTTTTCACCGTTAGCACAGTACTATTATACACCTACTTGTCAAGATGTCATGTCTTTTTATGTGACAATATAATTACAATTCGGAGGTTCATTATGCGTGTTATGGCTATTGATTTCGGCAAAGTGCGTACAGGTGTCGCCTTTTCTGATCCCACAGGCAGCATCACAGGAGATGCCTTTACCCTGCAAGAAAAGAGCCTACAAGCACTTGTAGACAAACTAACAGCACTTTGCAAAGAGCGCGAGGTAACGCAAATTGTCATGGGCTACCCCAAGCATATGAACGGCAGCCTTGGCGAACGGGCGGCGCAATCCGAGTCGTTAGCGCAAACACTGCGCGAGGTCACCAATCTGCCTATCACACTTTGGGACGAACGTTTAACAACTGTCAGTGCGCACCATATTCTAACAGAAACAGGTCGTCGTGGCAAGGCGCGCAAGAACAGCGTCGATGCTGTTGCCGCGGCGCTCATTTTGGAAGGCTTTCTACCAAGCCAGCGTTAACAGCGAACGCAGCGCCCCGATACATATTCCACACCCCAAACACGCACACTAAGCCCTAACTGCAAATTTCACGTTAGGTATTGCAGTGTGCTGGGGGTAGAAACCTCATAGACACACCGCAAACGATGAGGGTAACTAAACGATGACCACATTTCAAAAAAGTATCTGTATCGGCAGTGCGGCAGGTGTCATTAACGGCTTTTTGGGCGCAGGGGCAGGCTTATTGCTTGTGCCGCTCTACGCTCGTTGGCTGCATATGCCGCCGCGCAAAGCCTTAGCAACCTCGGTAGCCACAGTGGCGCCCCTATGCCTGTTGTCTGCTATGTTATACATGACACGCGGCGCGATTCCTATGAATATCGCGTGGCCCTATTTAGTAGGCGGTTTGGGCGGCGGTTTTCTGGGTAGTCTGCTCTTTGCGCGTGTGCCGTTACGATTCCTATCGTTTGTACTAGCGTCAGTCATGCTCTACGGTGGTCTGCGCATGTTGGGTGTCGTATGAGCGAACTATTAGCGATACTGGCAGGGCTTGCCATGGGGTTACTGTCGTCTTGGGGCATTGGTGGCGGTACGTTGCTGGTGTTGTATATGACCCTGTTTGTCCATATCCCACAGGTGCAGGCACAGGGCATCAATTTGCTGTACTTTCTGCCTGTCGCCGTCGGCGCATTGCAGCACTATTTCCGCAAAGGACTGATTGATATCCCCGTTTGGCGCACAGCCTCATTGGCAGGTTGCTTCACCGCTCTCGTGTCTGCCTATGCGGCACAGTTTGTGGATAATACCGTTTTACGGCAACTTTTCGGTGGACTATTGCTCATCTTGGGCGGGCGCGAACTGTTGCGTGCCTTCGGTAAGCGCACTGACAACGAACGAGGCTAAATAAAGCCCGGCGCAAGCAGGCACAAATACCATACTGCTAGGCACACTGCGCCGCCCCTCGGGCGGTGTTTCTCTGTCTAGGGGGGTAACACCCTCCTCGGGGCTGTACACCACCATGTGATGGCGTATCTCCCGATTGCGCAACTCCTTACGGATAACGCGTGCTAGGGGGCAACCCGTCGTTTTGCTAATATCCGCGACGCGCAATTGAGAAACGTCACGCTTATTGCCAGTGCCTAGTGCTGAAATGATGGGGATTTTTCGTTCTAATGCCTGTTCTATCAAGTCTAGCTTGCAGGACACTAAATCTATCGCGTCAATAATATAATCGTAATTATGAATGAAAAATTCGTCGCGACTGCCGCTATGATAACGCAGTTTTAAGACGTCCACCTTTGTTTCTGGGGCAATATCTGCGATTCTTGCCGCCATCGCTTCTGCCTTTGGTTGTCCCACCGTTTGGTGTGTCGCGATGATTTGACGGTTGATATTCGTCACGCTGATATCATCATGATCAACCAATGTGAGCCGCCCCACCCCCGCGCGTGTTAATCCCTCCACTGCAAAACCACCGACACCGCCGATGCCAACAACGGCGACGTGCGCTTGGCGCAGCGCTGCCATCGCAGCATCGCCTATGAGCATTGTATTGCGTAATTGCCATTCGTACATAGTAACCCCCACTTGATATTAACTGATACTAATTTATATTAGTTAATATTAATTATTTTTTAGATTGTAAGATTGAACATAAAACTGTGGCGACCAAACGGCCGCCACAGTTGTGTTTTTTATAATGTCCCGCTTTAGCCGTGTGAGTCCGCAATAGAACCTGCACGCTCACGCAGGTGGGCAACCTATTCGTGACATTACTGCTTCCAACGTCCAACGTATGGCGCACGCCGGGAGGCCTGCAAACAATCACGAAGATCGGAATCCCTTAGTAGAAATGTGGTTTTAAACGAACCCATCACGCACCAAGTAGGACATATTATTACTGTTCGTCAGCGACTTCTGCGCCATGTGCGTGGCAGCATTCGCATTCCTCATCCTCACAGTTTTCAAGCCGTTGCATAAACAGCTCATACACCTTTTCCATCTCTTCATCGGATTCTAAGGTAACCAACACTTCTTCGCCGTCTTCTTCGACTGATTTTAAGATGATGAAGTCGATTTCTTCTGCATCGGTATCCGCATCCGCTGGAATAAAGGCCATGTACGTAACGTCCTCATGTTCCAGTGTGTCCATATGCTCTAGTTGATATTCAACACCCTCATCATCTGTCAAGGTGATAAAATCATTCCCAAAATCTTCGCTCATGTTTGAACCCTCACTTTCATTACTTGGCTATAGCATACCGAATTTTCACGCGAATTGCAAGCACTTTTTTTTGTATATTTCTAACGGCTTGTGGCAACACTTGTTGCGAGGTGATTTTATGTTATTCAGCAAGCGTCGCTACGAGGCAGAAATGGAAGCCTCCAAGGAGCTTAGCCATATGTTGTTGGACGTGCAAGGCACTGTGCCACACCCACAACGTTTCTCCTCGCCCCACCCGCCAACACAGCCCTCCGAGAGCAAGCGACGAGATGGTTTGCAGCATCGTGACGGGTAGAAATGTATTGACAACCTCAGATTTGTCAGCTCTGTAGAACGTTTTTGGGTGACGTTTTATCACCCAAAAACAACTTAGCCCACGCGCAAAACGCACGCATATTTTTTGCGTTTTTTTTAGCGAATCATATTTTTTTGCAATGGTCAGAAAAAGTCAAACTTTCCTCTTGACAATCGAAACACAATTTGCTATATTAAGGTCAAAGAAAGGCAAAGTCAATGTTAAGGAGTTGATGCTTTGGGACTGGCAGATATAATAGCCGCTTACATCGGAACGGCCGTATTGCAAAATGACGGTTTTTTAGAATTGCAACGCATTGATGTGGCGCAGCAATTCGGTTGCGCCCCGAGCCAAATTAACTATGTGTTGTCAACGCGCTTTACCCCTGAGCATGGTTACTGTGTCATGAGCCGACGCGGTGGTGGCGGCTACATACGAATCACGCGCATTTCTGTCGATAGAGACGCCCTTATCATGCACACAGTCAATGCCATTGGACAAAGTGTGGACGCTTCCACCGCCATGGCTTTGTTACAAAACCTACATTCCGTTCTCCCAGACAACATTTGCGCACTGATGATAGCGGCTGTGGATGATGTGGCATTGCGAACTGTGCCGCTGCCATTGCGTGACTGCGTACGTGCCTCGATTTTGAAACGAATACTTACACGATAGGAGTTTTGTATATGAAATGTGAAAAATGTCAGCAAAATACTGCAAATCACTTTATAAAAATGAACATAAATGGTCAGATTCAAGAAATAAATCTATGCTCCACCTGCGCAGGACAAATTGGCTTTGATATGGCTGAGGACATGGACGCATTTTCTACCTTTATGACCCACTTTTTTGATTCACCGCGTCTGCAATCGGTTTGCCCAACCTGTAACCGCACGTTCCAAAAAGTCAAAGAAACGGGGCGCCTAGGCTGTTCCGCCTGCTACGACCATTTTGCCCCTCAACTTGAAAGTTATGTAACAAGGTTGCGCGGCAAACATCATTATGCCGGCAAAATCCCAGCCAGCACAGGCGACCAACTTAAACGCAAACGTCATATCGAAACACTCACCGCGCGTTTGCAAGAAGCGGTCGCCACACAGAACTACGAGGCAGCTGTGCTACTACGCGACGAAATCAAAACACTGGAAGGGGGGCAGGGCGCATGAGTACCACATGGCTTGACCGTTCTGGTCCGCTCGACGACATCGTCGTTTCCAGCCGCGTACGATTGGCGCGCAATCTTCAAAACATCCCCTTCCCTGGCAACCCCTCTGAGAGCGAGGCATGGGTCGCACAGATTACCAATGTACTAACCTCCGCTGGCGGCGGTCATCTGTTTGCCTCTGTGCCGCTTGATAATCCGTTACAGCTTGCGTCCTTAGTCGAGCAACATACCGTCTCCCCTACCTTCGCCAATGCCACCCATGCACGTGCGCTCGTTGTCTCGCCTGATAACAGTGTTGCCGTTATGATAGGCGAGGAAGATCACATACGCCTGCAAGTATTTCGCGCAGGTCTTGACCTTGAAGCATGTTTGACAGAATCCATGCGCATCGACGACCTGCTTGACAGCCAGTTACCTTACGCCTTTTCAGAAGAATTAGGCTTTTTGACCGCCTGCCCCACAAACCTTGGCACTGCTATGCGCGCCTCTGTCATGCTCCACTTGCCTGCCCTCACTCTTACAGGGTCGCTAGGCAATCTAATTGCCGCCGCAGGGCACATGGGTGTGACGGTGCGTGGTCTGTACGGTGAGGGTACGCAAGCGATTGGTCATGTGTACCAGCTCTCCAACCAAGGCACGTTTGGGCTAAGTGAAAATGAAATTATCACACGTGTCGCCGACGCCGCCCACCGTATTATTGCCTCAGAGCGCGCCACCAGAGAGCTGTTGCGTCATCAATCGTCACTGGCAGTGTCGGATGCCATATGGCGCGGCTACGGTCTGCTGACCCATGCCAGACAGCTAGGACATCACGAAACCATGCAAACATTGGGGCTTGTACGCGCTGGTGTCGCCATGGGTGAGATTACGCACATTACCATACCACAGCTGAATCAGCTATTAGTCGATATTCAGCCTGCCACATTGTCGCTCAATGCAGGGCAGAGTTTTACCCAAGAGCAAGAATGTATACAGCGTGCGACCGTCGTCCGCAAGGCGTTTCAAGCAATGCCTTAAATCCCTTCTAATATGACACAACCGCCGTCTAACGGCTAAACACATACGCACGAAATCATCACAACAAGGAGTGAACGGACATGTATCAATCCCGATTAACCGCACGCGCGCAAGAAGCCATCCGTATGGCACACCAAGCCGCCGCCGAGCTTGGTCACGGCTACGTGGGCAGTGAACATTTATTATTAGGGCTACTAGAGGAGGGGCAGGGCGTTGCCGCCAATGCGCTAACACAGACTGGTTTGCAAAGTACCGCCCTACGTGCCAAGCTTATCGAAGCAGTCGGACAGGGCGAGCCAGACGCCCAACCAGTGCAAGGCATGACCCCTCGTTCCAAGCGCATTATCGAAGTGGGCATGGGCGAAGCGGCGCGCTTTGGACATAATTACGTCGGCACAGAGCATCTGCTCATCGGCATTCTGCACGAATCTGATTCCATCGCCTGTAGTTTGCTAACAGGTATGGGGATTGATTTGCGCCGCCTATACGCGGATATCCTAAACACCATCGGCGCTGAACCACAGCCGTTGTCCGAAGCGTCTGGCAACACCCGTGGGAATGCGCGTCCGCGCGGCAATGCCGCAACAAAAACCCTCAACCAATTTGGTCGTGACTTAACCGTAATGGCACGTGAAGGCAAGCTCGACCCGATCATCGGGCGCGATAAAGAAGTAACCCGCATTATTCAAATTCTATCCCGCCGTACTAAGAATAATCCTGTTCTAATCGGCGAGCCTGGTGTGGGCAAAACTGCCATCGCCGAGGGCTTAGCGCAACAACTAGTAGCGGGCACTGTCCCCGAAACATTGCGGGATAAGCGCATTGTCACACTGGATTTGTCTGGCATGGTCGCAGGGACTAAGTATCGCGGCGAATTTGAAGAACGGCTCAAAACCGCCATGGAAGAAGTCCGCACGGCTGGCAATATCATCCTGTTTATTGATGAAATGCACACGCTGATTGGGGCAGGTGCCGCCGAGGGCGCGATTGATGCCGCCAATATCCTAAAACCTGCCCTGTCGCGCGGTGAAATCCAAGTGATTGGCGCAACCACGCTAGAGGAGTATCGCAAGCATATCGAAAAAGATGCCGCCTTGGAGCGTCGTTTTCAGCCTGTGCAGGTAGGCGAACCCACCCCAGAAGAAGCGGTCGCGATTTTAATGGGGCTACGGGATAAATATGAGGCACACCATAATGTTAAAATTACAGACGAAGCGATTCGTGCCGCCGTTATGCTATCAGTGCGCTACATTGCCGACAGACAGTTGCCCGACAAGGCGATTGACCTGTTGGATGAAGCAGGGTCACGGCTTCGTATGATTTCGCTCACACCGCCGCCAAATCTTCGTGACCTTGAAACAGAAATTGAACGTCTTGCCAAAGAGAAGGAATCCGCTGTCAATGCTCAAAAATTTGAAGAAGCAGTGGGATTGCGCGATAGAGAACGCGACTTACGCAAACAGCTTGAGCATGAGCGCGAAACTTGGCATCAGCATGGCACAAGCGGCAAAAAAGCCGTTGAGGTCGAAGATGTCGCCGCCGTCGTTTCTGGTTGGACTGGCGTTCCTATCACACAACTAACACGCGATGAAGCCGACAGACTGTTAGCCATGGAAAGCATTCTGCATAAACGTGTGGTCGGTCAAACACAGGCGGTCAACGCAGTGTCACGAGCGATTCGGCGCGGTCGTGTAGGGCTGAAGGACCCCAAGCGCCCTATTGGCTCATTTATGTTCTTAGGTCCTACTGGCGTTGGCAAGACGGAACTCTGCCGTGCTTTAGCGGAAGCGTTGTTTGGTGATGAAAAAGCGATGCTGCGCGTTGATATGTCCGAATTTATGGAAAAACACACCACTTCCAAGCTTATCGGGTCACCCCCTGGTTACGTTGGTTACGATGACGGCGGTGGCTTAACAGAAAAAGTGCGTCGCAAACCTTACGCCGTGATTCTATTTGATGAAATCGAAAAGGCGCACCCTGACGTATTTAATCTACTATTGCAGATTTTGGAAGATGGTCACTTGACGGATTCTCATGGTCGCAAGGTGGACTTCAAAAATGCAGTCATTGTCATGACCTCAAACCTTGGCGCCGCCAATATTACAGACCGCAAACAACTTGGTTTTTCCATCAATCCCGATAATAACCAATCCGCTGAAGAAATTCAACGCGCTGTGCTGTCAGAGCTAAAGCGTGCGTTTAAGCCCGAGTTACTCAATCGCATTGACGAGACGATTGTTTTTACCCAATTGAGCCAAACAGAAATTAGACAAGTGGCAGACCGTATGACGGAGCTAGTGCGTGAGCGATTGAGCAGTATGGGCGTGACACTGGTGGTGTCAGAGGATGCACTCGATTTACTAGCAAAAAAAGGGTATGACCCACACTATGGTGCGCGTCCCCTACGCCGCGCGATTCAAACAGAATGGGAAGATGCTTTATCTGAACGGTTGCTAGACGGACGTATCCAAGCTGGTCATACTGTAACGATTGATGTCGCTGACGGCCTATTCACATTTGTAAGCAACTAAAAGTTTTACTCAATTTTTTTCAAAAAATTGCGGTTTCCAAAGGCAGTGCCTTTGGGCGCATGTCGCAACGTGCGCAATCCACATGATAACGGCGGCGTCCTCAGACGCCAAGACCCACCTGCGGTGTTATGACTCACAACCCACAACGCTTAGGCGTTATGACACTGCGGTGTTATGAACCACAACCCACAACGCTGAGGCGTTATGTCACTGCGGCGTTATGTCACTGAGGTGTTATGACACTGCGGTGTTATGACACTGAGGTGTTATAACGTCAAAAAAACTCCTCACCGCATATACTGTGGTGAGGAGTTGATTTTTGTATGTTCAAATCAAAGAAAATGGTAACTGAAGCAAGTGCGCCCTTTCCACCACATGGTATGCTAGTGGCGTCAGCGACTTTACAGGGCAATGCGCTCCATCCTAAAATCACTGGTACGGTGCGATTTTACAAAGCGCAGGGGGGTACTGTCGTCGAGGTGGATGTAGACGGCTTACCGCCGTATACGCCTGCAATTGGCAACACGCCGCCTGTTGGTCCGTTCGGATTCCACATCCACGAGCATAAAACCTGTGGTTTGGTGGGCGGCGGCGACCCCTTTGCCGCGGCAGGGTCGCACTATAACCCAACAGGTCAACCACATGGCAACCATGCAGGCGACCTGCCTGTTCTGTTTTCGAACCATGGGCGTGCGCAGCTCAGTGTGTATACAGATAAATTCAAGCCCGAGGATGTAATCGGGCGTACAGTCATGATACATCAGCATCCAGACGATTTTCGGACACAGCCCGCGGGTGATTCTGGCACACGCATGGCGTGCGGCGCAATCGTTGCAGTCTCCTAAGAGATATCTGCCATTTCCAGAAATTGCGACCCAAAATCGGCAATGTACTCCTTGCGTCCTGCTAAATTATCTCCCAACAGCAGGTCAAACATGTCTGCTGTTTCGACGGCGCCTTCGGGCTTGACTTTAATAAGACGGCGTGTGAGCGGGTTCATTGTGGTGAGCCACATCATATCGGGATCGTTTTCACCCAATCCCTTGGAACGTGATACCTGAACGCCGCGATTGCCCCATCTCTCTAAGACTGCATTTTTTTCGGTATCTGAGTACGCAAACGCAACCTTACCCTTGCTATGTATCTCAAACAAGGGGCTTTCTGCAATATACACAAGACCTTCTTCGATAAGCGTCGGCACTAATTTATACAACATCGTTAGAATCAGCGTCCGAATTTGAAAACCGTCTACGTCCGCGTCTGTGCAGATAACCACTTTCGAAAAGCGCAAGGCACTAAGGTCAAACGCTGACACATCCTTTGTATGCTTGGACTTTACTTCAACGCCACAGCCTAACACGCGGATGATATCGACAATAATTTCATTTTTGAAAATTTTGTCTAGGTCAGCTTTCAAGCAGTTGAGAATCTTGCCGCGCACAGGGATAATCGCCTGAAACTCGGCATCACGCCCTAGCTTACAAGCACCCAGCGCAGAGTCACCCTCAACGATGTACAATTCTCTCGTTTGTGGGTCGCGGCTACGGCAATCTACGTACTTTTGTACGCGCGTTGTAATGTCCACACCGCCAGACAGCTTTTTTTTAAGCCCCAAGCGTGTTTTTTCCGCTGTTTCGCGGCTACGCTTATTAATGAGAAGCTGTTCGGCGATTTTATCTGCAACGGCACGGTTTTCAAGGCAGAAAATAGCCAGATTTTCACGAATGAACTCCGACATACATTCCTGCACAAACTTATTGGTAATTGCTTTTTTTGTCTGATTTTCGTATGAAGTCTGCGTCGAAAAGTTAGAGGATATCAGCACCAAGCTATCCATAATGTCCGCATACGTCAGACGACTTTCGTTTTTTTGGTATTTATTATTGCTTTTCAAAAAGGCATCCCAGCCAGCGACAAACGCCGACCGTACCGCTTTTTCTGGGCTGCCGCCATGTTCCAAAAAGGACGAGTTGTGGTAATGCTCAATCAAACCATTGCCTGTGACAAATGAAAAGCTAAGCCCTAGCTTCACCTTGTAATCGGGCTTATCCTCGCGGTCACGTCCACGCCGCTCCGCTTCCCACAGCACAGGGGGATGAATGGCCGCGCCCTCCGTCAGCTCCTTAACGTAATCCAAAATGCCGTTATGATAGCAATACTCGTCGTTTTGGTAGCCCTCTGCTGTCTGATACCGCAGTACAAAGGTAATCCCAGGGTTCACGACCGCTTGACGCTTGATGGTGTCCTGCAATACCTCGCGTGGGATATCAATCTCGGTAAATACCTCTAAATCGGGCAGCCAGCGTATGGTTGTGCCTGTTTGTTTGGAGGTAGCAGGATTTTTTGTCAAACCGCCTACATTTTCGCCACGTTCAAAATGCAAACCGTATTCGTGTCCGTCACGGCGCACAGTTACATCCATACTGCGGGATGCGTACTGCGTGGCGCAAGCGCCCAAGCCGTTTAGCCCCAATGAGTACTCGTAATGCCCGTCTCCTGTATCGTACTTGCCGCCTGCATACAGTTCGCAAAACACTAATTCCCAATTGTAGCGTTGTTCTTTTTCATTGAAGTCAACAGGACAGCCGCGCCCTAAGTCCTTCACCTCAATGGTGTTGTCTAGGTAGCGTGTCAGTGTTATCTTACTGCCATGACCTTCGCGCGCCTCATCTATCGAGTTGGATAGCACCTCAAACACGGCATGAATACAGCCCTCAAGCCCATCTGAGCCGAAAATGACCCCTGGGCGTTTGCGTACTCTATCCGCGCCTTTCAGCGATGAAATACTCTGATTATCGTAAGTTTGTTTCATGTTTCCCCCTGTATGTTCGCAAGTATATATACTGTATCATACATCGGGGCTTCTGTAAAGATGGGTGTTTGATTTGTCACGGAAAGAGGGGGACGTTGTTGACTGTGTGGCAAGCTTCAGTAGTGAGCGATAGATATGGTGAGGCGTACCATGAGTGATGGCGTGTTTCAAAACAAAATTCCCTATTCTAACTGCGGCAAGGTGAGGGCGAAATTTTATAAATTATCCATAAATCGATACATTTCTACCAGTCTGTCTAGGATAAAGACCTGTGCTTTTTGTGAGTATGTATTAACTGGATAGCAACTGCCATTTTTGCTTGTTTTTTGCTGTACCACAATTCCTAGTGCAATACCTTTAGACGTAGGTACATTTCGATGCATTTCGTTTTCATCTGTAATATTCTCAAGAAAATCATTTGCTAAAAGCCATTTTGTTAGCTTGGTAGTCACTATCTTTTTATGATAATGTTGCATAATAGTTGCATTTATGTGGTCAACAAACGCACTGAGCGTTACCAGTTCATTGTATGTGTGCAATCTGGTTTTCAAATTTTCAAGAAAGACATAAAATTCTTCTAAATCTTTTTTTGTGTCAATCGTTTTAATTGTTACGGTTTGGGTTAAAGGTGCTGTTGATTGCAAAAGAAAGCTGTTGATTTGTTGTAAGAACGATGTGCCATATTTCGCAAGCTTAACTTGTCCAACTCCAGAAACATCAAGGAACTCATCGTCATTTCGGGGCAATTTCATACACATATCTATCAAAGTAGCATCAGAAAAAACAACGAAAGCAGGTAGCTTTTCGGCGTTGGCAATAGAAAGTCGCAATATTTTTAATTGTGCAAGAAGTTGTGGATTTACAGCTACTGCTTTTGCTGATGAAATATTTTTAGCTTTTGCAAGAGAGGTGCGTTCTGATTCCTTTGGCAATTTAATCTCTAATTTTACCTCTCCGTATAATACTTCCTGTGATTTTTCTGTCAATTTTAATATGGGAAACTCATCAGCAGTTATGTACGCGAATTCATTCAGAACAAGAAAATGGATAATATCCCGAATACGATTTTCTGCTACTTCTTTCATAATGCCATAGGTTTTTAATTTATCAAAACCTAACCGAAGTATTTTTTCGTTTTTGCTGCCGCGCAATGTGTCGATAATCACATGCGTACCATAACTTTCATTGGCTCTTTTAATACAGGAGAGTATTTTCTTGGCGTCTATTGAAATATCAATTTTTTCAAAATTCTCGTTACAATTGCTGCAATTGCCACAATATTGGGTGGGCTTGTCACCGAAATATTTCAAAATATATTCTCTTAAACAGTTTTGTGTATGACAATAAAAGGTCATATTTTGTAGCCGTTTGCGAGCTCGCTCTTTGATAAGCTGTTCTGCCTCATCGTTTTCATAAATGGTGTCTTTGCTATTTTCAATTAAATATAAATTTGTCCGCACATCCTGTCCGTTATACAACAACAAGCAGTGGGCATCAACGCCGTCACGGCCAGCACGCCCCGCTTCTTGGTAATAGCTTTCCATATCTTTAGGCATATTGTAGTGAACAACATAAGAGACATTGGACTTGTCTATCCCCATTCCAAAAGCATTTGTAGCTACGATGATGGTCTTTCGATCATAAATGAAGTCGTCTTGATTCGCAGTGCGTTCACTGTCAGTTAAACCAGCATGGTAAGGCACAACTTCAAACCCTAAATTATTGAGCTTATAGTAGACCTCATCAACTGTTTTCCTTGTGGAGCAATAAACAATACCAGCTTTGTCATTTTTATCAGCTAAAAAAGAAGTTAGTGCCTTAAACTTGTCGATTGGTTTTTGCACTTCGAAAAACAAATTAGGTCTATTAAAGCCAGATACTAAAATCTCAGCATTGCGTAACCCTAGCCTTTGCACAATATCTTGCCGAACTCGTGATGTGGCGGTGGCTGTGAACGCTGACACGATGGGACGGTGGCCAAGTAGATTAATAAAATCGGAAATTTTAACATAACTAGGGCGAAAAT
>JAVBKJ010000115.1:0-17181 GCA_031554075.1 Oscillospiraceae bacterium
ATAACGAAGGACAAACAGTGGTTCTCATCACGCATGATTTAACGATTGCCCAAGAAGCCAAACGCGTTGTCGGCTTTTTGGATGGTAAAATCATATCCGATAAGGTAAGGGGTGCAGACGGGACATGGGCGTAAAACAAGCCTTTATGCTAGCCCTAAAAAGCCTAGCAAGCAACAAAATGCGCTCCTTTTTAACAATGCTGGGCATTATCATCGGTGTTGCGGCGGTCATTATGCTTGTCGGTTTGATGAATGGTTTTAGTGGCCTGATAACGGACACATTTAACGATATCGGTGCTAATATCATTTCAGTTACCATACGAGGGCGCAATACCGCCAGAACAGTCACCGAAGACCAGATGATGGAATTTGCGTCTGAAAATCTGGACGTCATTCTAGCAGCATCACCCATGGTCGTTGTACCGAATGCCACACTCAAAGCAGGCACAGAGGATATGACCACCAGCGTCACAGGCGCTAACGAGTTCTATGGCGAAATGCGTGCCATGGAGATGGGTAGCGGCAGATTTGTTCAGTACATAGATGTCGAGCGGCGTCAAAAGGTTTGCGTTATTGGCAGCTACCAAGCCAAGGAAATCTTTGTTGGCGAAGACCCTCTTGGTAAGGAACTCCGTATTAATGGCGAAAAATTTCAAGTTGTCGGCGTGCTGAAAGAGAAAAACGAAGCGCAAGAAGGCAGCGGCGATGATGTCGTTATCGTACCGTTTACAGTAGCACAGCGATTAAGCGGTAACGCGATTATCAGCTCGTACATGTTCAGCGCGGTCACAGCGGAGGCTTCCAGCGAGGCAGGCGACCGTATTGAGGACTTCCTATATAGCAAGTTTACCAGCGACGACGCCTACAATGTGTTCAATCAATCTGAAATGCTTGACATGATTAATGAAATAACGGGCACACTGACCAATGTACTTGTTGGTATCGCCGCTATCTCATTGCTTGTCGGCGGCATCGGTATTATGAACATTATGCTCGTGTCGGTCACAGAGCGCACGCGCGAAATCGGTATTCGTAAGTCGCTCGGCGCGAAACGCAAGGATATACTGCGCCAGTTTCTTATCGAAGCGGCGACAACCAGTGTCGTGGGCGGCATCATCGGCATTATCATGGGTGTGTCGCTTTCCTATCCGCTGGCTAGTGCGATGGAATTGACGGCGCGACCAAGCGTTCTCTCTATTATTATTTCTGTGACGGTTTCGGGCGGTATTGGCATTATCTTTGGCTATTTCCCCGCCAGACGAGCCTCAAAACTCAACCCAATTGACGCGTTGCGTTACGACTAAAACTTCTAAAAGGGACACCCTTTTAGGATAAAACAACGGAGGTATCTATGAAACGAGTGATAAGCGTGTTTCTGTGCGTGCTGCTATCCCTACCTATGGGCGTGTCAGCACTGGCAGCAACGACGAACGATTTATCCACTGCCCAAGAAGTGGTCACGGCGCTCAGCATCATTACACCCAACAAGGGAAGCTATAATCTAAAGGGCACACTCACCCGCGCGGAGCTGGCAAAAATTTTAGTCAATACCAGCGTGGCACGCACGTCAGTCCCTGGCAAATCCACAACGTCGCCCTATAAAGACGTTAAATTTAACTATTGGGCGGCTCCATACATTAAGGTTGCCGCCGCGAACGGTTACATGACTTCGTTTCCGGATGGCAGTTTTAAGCCCACGCAAACAGTATTGATTGAAGATGCTGTCGTAGGCATGCTAAAAGTGCTAGGCTACACAACGGCTGACTACGGTGTTGACTTCCCCTATGCGCCGATGTCATTCGCCGCTGGCAAAAATGTTGATATTCTACGCAGTGTCTCCACCAAGGTAGGCAAACCTGCTACACGTCAAGATATGATTATGCTTGCCTACAATTCCCTAGATACCGCCGTTAAAGGCGGTAACGGACGCACTTTGATTCAGACATTAGGGTACACCCGCGCAGGTGTTGGCGAAGCACTCGACATTGACACCATCGAGCCAGATGAAACAGAGGGACCGATCACAGTGCAAAACGGTAACTGGTACACTGGCCTAGGGTTGACAGCCACAACTGGGCTAAAAGCGTTCCGCAATAATGAAATTGCGACAGCGGAGGCAATCACCCAAAATGATATCGTCTACTACTCACCCAAACAAAAAACACTCTACGCCTATGCGCGTAGTGTGGTTGGCGTATTAGAAAATGTGTTGCCATCACGCCAAATGCCAAACGCAGTCATTGTGGCTGGGCAGACCTATCAGCTAGAAACAGAGAAAGCAATTAAGGCTTTTAGCGCGGCAGGTACGTTTAACCGCGGCGAACTTGTTACCTTACTGCTCGGCAGTGATGGTCGCGTTGCCGATGTTCAATTAGCCAAGGACGGGCAAAATGGCGCATACGCGCTCATTCTGCAAAGTGACCGCAAGGATTACATAGACGCCGCAGGAAAATCCTACAAATCAGATTATGTCAAAGCCATGTTAGCGGATGGCAGTCTTGTCGAGTATCGCACCGCACAGGATTATTACACCTTTGCTGGTGCTGTGGCTCGTATTGACTTTGAAAAAAGCGTGGCAGTGCTAACGGGTGTTGGCGACCAAGCAACGTTGACAGGCAAGGTAGATGCTGTGGCAGGTTCGATTGGCGCCATGAAAGTGGCTCCTGGTGTCAAACTGTTGGATGTTGCCGATAAGGCAGGGCGCCCAATCACCCTTGACCGTTTAGACGGTATGGACGCTGGCGCGTTGAAACCTTACTGCATTACCCTAAATGGTCGCAATCAAATCGAATCCATTTTCTTTAATAATGTCTCTGGTGATGCCGCAATCTACGGCGTTATCACTGGTATCACGAACGTCTCCGTTGGGAATACGGCTTCCGCAGAAATTGCCTACATTGCAAACGGGCAGGATGCTTCTTTGCGCTACACCACCAGTACTGTTGTTGAGCAATACGGCCCTGCAAGCTTTACGCGTTCGACACAAGCAGGCAATATGTCGGGTCTTGAGCCGAAGTTGCTACACACCTTAGGGATGGTAAAGCTTGAGAACAATGTCGCCAAAACGACCACAGGTGCTGCCTTTAAGTTAGCAGACGCAGTTCAAATTTACGACTACACCAATTCAAGCAAGCCCAAGCTGATTACCGCCTCGCAAGCGGTGGCGATGGGTAGTAAAGTCACCATGGAAGCCTTCTACGACAAAGAAATGAGCCAAGGTGGGCGCATTAGAATCATTACAGTACGTAACGTCTAGCGGACAATACACAGCAACAGCCCCTTGCGCCGTCAGGCGCAAGGGGCTGTTGCTGTGTATATACGTTACTTTAGACTGTTATAAATCGAGGTGGTCAACGGATAGTTGTTTGTAAAATCGTCCTGTGCGGTTTCCCAGAAGATGATACCGCCCAATTTGTTCTCGGTGACAAATTTGCCCTTTTCAGCGATAGAACGCTCGTTTTCGTAGGAGATAAAGATTTTCTTTTCAGCATTGTACATGTAAGGTGCTTTGGAAGCATCGTCCCACATAATGCGATAGGCAGGATCTTTGGCAAACTTATTCAGCTCAACAGATGTCCACATGCCACCTGGATACAGCCCGTAAAACTTGCCAATGACTTCGGGGAAGTCTGTTTGCTTGTGCTTGTTCTCTGCGTCAGGACCGTAAACACCTGTGCCAGAGTCGCCATTACCGCGGACGTAACGGGAATCCTTTGAGGCATCAGGGTGCTTTGTGTCAGCGGCGGGAGTGGCTGTACCAGCGGTAACGCCTAGCACGTTGCCGTTTGCATCAGGCACTACGTTGCCCCATGATCTGGAGTAGGTGGCAACGCCAATGTTCAGCTGTTCGGGCTTGAAGTGCTTCAAGTAGCCTTCGATCGCGCCTTCAGCAGAGAAAGCGGAGTAGGCGTTCTTTTTTAGCGCCGCATGGTGACCTGTCGTGGCATCAAAGGAACCCGTCATGTCGTATGTCATGACATTCACAAAGTCAACATATTTTGCAACAGTGTCTAAATCCTGTCTTGCGCTTGTGGCAGTATAGTTAGCAGATTCGCAAATGGAAAGCGGCATATCGGTATAGCCTGCGGCATCCATCGCGGCGCGAAGCTCGCCAAGCAAGGCGTTGAAATTCGCTTTGTCTAACGTGACATCCTTACTGCCGTAGTTTCTGCCAAAGTCAACGATATCATCAATCGCGGTGAGTGGTGTTTCCTCTGGTGCGCCTGGGTATTCCCAGTCGAGGTCAACGCCGCCAATCCATGGTAGTTGCTTTAGCATTGCAATCATGCTATCAATAAAGATTTTGCGTGTCTCTGGGGTAGCGGCCATTTGTGAGAACATTTGACCACGTGTCCAACCGCCGACTGACATTGTAATCTTGACATTTGGATAAATCTTGTGCATGAGTTCGTAAACGCGGAAGTGACCGCCGATTTGTGTTTCGGTGGCCGCACCAGCGCCTGCATCTTGCCAGATATCAGCCCAAGAGTCCGTGAAAGCGACTTGGAATTTTTCGGTGGGTGCCCAACCAAACCAATCATCTGATGGGGTAGCATCCGATACGGTCAAGAAAGCGTGGTTCAAATTGGTGATACGATCCCATGGCAATGTCGCAGAGGAGCAGCCAGCGTAGGCTTGCCAGTTGCCATAATAACCGACTACCATTTTCGTAGGCATTGGCTGTGGATTCGTTTTGTGCTTGTATGCTTCATATGTTACACGCAAAGCACTATCTAAGGTGGACTTGTTTTTGAAGTTGGCGATTAGGTGACTAATAGCGGTGGGTGAGGGACGGAACGTGCTATCTTGCGCTACCAAACGTTCAACCACAGCAAATAGCTGACCGTCTAGCATAGGGGCATCGGGGCTAAATTTGCCGCCGCCTGTGCCAAGCAACAGACCCGCGGTGGCGACTTTGTCAAGCACCTCGACCTTACCTTCTGGTGCATCGGGAAATGTTTTGCCAGAGGTTGCGGTCAGTGCTAACGCATTCACTAGCATGTCAGCAAAGGCAACGCGTGTGATGGGGGCTTTTGCATCGTAGCTGTCTGTGAATACCTTAGCGTCTACGAG
Organism: Oscillospiraceae bacterium; assembly: GCA_031554075.1. Lineage (GTDB taxonomy): Bacteria > Bacillota > Clostridia > Oscillospirales > UBA929 > WRMG01. The sequence goes on from JAVBKJ010000115.1 coordinate 5,073, forward strand.
TGCCGTGTAGTAGGTAGGTGCTGTGTCAGCCGCTGCCGCACCAGCGGACATTGCGCCCATGGAGACAATTAGAAGTGTCACAAGGAACAGAGATAAGAGGCGTTTTGCTTTCATAGTAACCAAATACCACCTTTCAGTTTAGGAGAACATTGTGTATTCTCACTAAACCTATTGTATCACTCCTAGTAAAAAACAGATAGTACAATTTTGGTATTATTGTAAAGATTTTGGCAGGTTATTGCGATGTTTGTGCTTGTAATGTCACAAGCGCACCGCCGAGCAGGCTCGTGCGCCACCATTCTGCAAACGGGATGGCAAATACATTGCCTTGGTCACTAATTTGCGCCTCGTTTGTCGTCGGGTCGTAGCCCAAAATCGTCACCCAATGCCACCCGTCGAGCGTCGTTAATGTGCCGTTTGACAGGTTTAAGAAGGCGACAGGCACATCAGCCTGTAATGCCGTTAGCAAAAAATCCCGCGTCTGCGCAAGGGTTGGTCGGGTAAAGGGGCGTTTTGGAATGTCAAGGAAAGAGGTTTGCAGCGTAACCCCGTGCGCTTTGGCATAGCGCAACGCCCCGTCAACAAACATAGTAGAGGTATTAACGCCGCCCATACCGGGGGTAATAAAGGTAAACATATCCCGTTGTAGCGTTTGATAGGCGGCTTGGGAGCCGTCTGCCACAGCGCAGAGTGCGGAAAGCGTGGGGCGTGAACGAGATAAGTACCATATGAGATTTGACGCAGCGGTAGGACCACAGCCTGACATGCGATGCCAGTGGTCGGTGTACCAGTACTGCGAACCGCCGACGAATGTTTTATGTGGGGCTGTAATGTTTAATAATGCGGGCTGTCTGATTGTCATGTGTGCCTCTTTTCAAAAAATAGATGCAAAAAATGAGTATGAAATATTCGTCTATTTGCCCAAATAAAGTGTAAGATTATGCTCACAAACTAGTAACAGTGGTGCTAACGCGGCATAGCATCGACGACAAGTTTGGCAAGTCTTTACAGCAATTGCAAATAGAATTTAGTATAGCATAGTTTCGGCGTCTGTCAAGTAACCGAAATGAGAAACTTTGCATGTCTGTTGCCGAACTTCATCATCGCATCCTAAAGATTTTTGTTGACTTTAGGGGTTTCATTGTATATAGTATATGTTGCTATTGTTTGCATGATAGTAAAAAATACGTTTGGCGGTTTTTACCGCTGGAATGGGGGATGATACATGTCCAAGGAACTCATTCGCCTGGTCGACTGCGTCATGGCGTTTGACGGTGAGATCGTGTTAAATGCGATCAACTTGACCATACAAGACAAGGAATTTCTCACGCTATTAGGGCCTAGCGGCTGTGGCAAAACCACAACGTTGCGCATTATTGGCGGTTTTGAGTCCCCAACCTCTGGGGATATTTATTTCGACGGCAAACGGATAAACACGGTACCGGCTCATAAACGGAGAGTCAATACGGTGTTTCAACGGTATGCCCTTTTTCCGCATCTTAACGTTTTTGAAAATATTGCCTTTGGCTTACGCATTGCCAAAGTGGCAGAAACAGAAATCCAACGCCGCGTTCAAGAGGCTCTCGAACTTGTCGGTCTAAAAGGCTATCACACCAGACGGGTGCATCAGCTTTCAGGCGGGCAACAACAACGTGTTGCGATTGCGCGCGCTGTCATTAATCGTCCCCAAGTGCTGTTGCTAGATGAACCACTTGGCGCGCTCGACCTTAAGCTGCGCAAAGAAATGCAGATAGAATTAAAACGCATACAGCAACAAGTGGGCATTACCTTTATCTATGTCACCCATGACCAAGAGGAAGCGCTCACCATGAGTGACACCGTTGTGGTCATGAATCATGGCAATATTCAGCAAATTGGTACCCCTGTTGACATTTATAATGAGCCAATCAATAGTTTTGTGGCTGAGTTTATCGGCGAAAGTAACATACTATCTGGCACAATGCACACAGACTTGAATGTCACCTTTGCAGGACGCCATTGGACATGCGTTGACAAAGGGTTTGACAAAGAGGAAGCAGTGGATGTTGTTATCCGCCCTGAGGATATCCGCGTGGGTGCGCCGTCTGAAGGCGACTTAACCGCTGTGGTAACGAGTACCACGTTTAAGGGTGTTCACTACGAAATGCTGATGGAGGGCGCAGGGCAAGTCTGGATGGTGCATAGCACACAGGCCTCCCCCCCTGGCGCAGAAGTAGGTATTTCCATTGCGCCGTCCGATATCCATATTATGCGAAAATCCACGCAACATACGGCGCCCACGACCTCGGAGGAGATACAATGAGCCGCCGTTGGGCCTATCCATACGTGTTTTGGATGGCCTTATTTGTTGTGGCGCCGCTTGTTTTGGTGGTGGTGTTTTCGGTCACACTGGATGATGGTACACTCTCACTTGCGAACTTCGGACGTCTCTGGGAGTACCGACAAGTGTTCGTGCTGTCCCTGTGGCTTGCCGTGGTGGCGACGCTGTTTTGTTTGCTGCTGGGGTATCCGCTGGCGTATGTGTTGGCGCGTGAAAGCCCTACGGTGCAGAAAATTAGTGTGTTGCTGATTATGGTACCCATGTGGATGAACTTCCTGCTACGCACGTATGCATGGATGTCTATTTTGGAAAACAATGGGCTATTAAACCGCTTATTACTATACATCGGTTTGCCGCCTATTAACATTATTAATACCGACGCCGCCGTCGTGTTAGGTATGGTGTACAACTATTTGCCCTTCATGGTGCTGCCTATCATGACTGTTATTCAGAAAATCCACAGCTCCATCATTGAAGCCGCGCAAGATTTGGGCGGCAACACATGGACTGTTTTCCGTCGTGTGATTTTTCCGCTGAGTCTCCCTGGGGTGCTGTCGGGAATTACGATGGTGTTTGTGCCGTCTGTCTCCACCTTTATCATTTCGCGCATGTTGGGCGGCGGCAAGACAATGCTGCTAGGCAATCTAATCGAGATGCAGTTTTTAGGCAATTCGTATAACCCGCACCTTGGTTCTGCCATATCGCTTGCCATGATGGTCATTGTACTGATAGCGATGTACCTTATGAATCGCTTTGGAGAAGGCGAAGAGGAGGTGCTGTTGCTATGAGTGAGCAGACAAGCAGACCGAGCAAGTTGCGCACCAGTGGTCGTATTTTTCAAGTGCTTATTGGACTATTTCTATACGCGCCGATTTTCGTTATGATTGTGTTTTCCTTTAATGCGTCCAAAAGTCGTACCATTTGGGCAGGTTTTACCCTTGATTGGTACAAGGCACTATTCAAAAACACGATGGTGTTGGATGCACTTTCCACGACGTTGAGTGTGGCGATTATTTCCTCATTGCTGGCGACAGTCATCGGCACTGCGGCCGCCATCGGCATCCACAACATGAGAAAACGTCCTAAAACGGCGGTTCTAACAGTCAACAATATCCCTGTTGTCAACCCAGATATTATTTCGGGTGTGTCCTTTATGCTGTTGTTTGTCGTGGTTATCAACTTTTTGAGCATGTTTCATGTGGAAGCGCGGTTGGGCTACGGCACACTGCTCATGGCGCACATTACGTTTAACATTCCCTATGTCATTTTGTCGGTCATGCCAAAACTGCGTCAGCTGAACAAGCATTTGTTTGAGGCGGCTCTCGACCTAGGCGCGCCGCCACTGAAGGCGTTTGGCAAGGTCATTCTGCCTGAGATTTTACCGGGCGTGGTGGCAGGGCTGATGATTGCGTTTACCATGTCCATCGACGACTTTGTGATTAGCTATTTTACATCTGGCACAGAGGTGCAGACGCTTCCCGTTGCCATTTACGCCATGACGCGCAAACGTGTCTCCCCTGAGATTAATGCACTTTCGTCGCTCATGTTCGGGGCTGTGCTGTTATTGCTCGTTATTATTAATGTTATGCAGGTGCGTGACGCTCGTCGCGCCACTTTGCGGAAACCCACAGAAAGAAAGGACCTGAGAAAACGTTGAAAAAATTGTCTTTTTTGGTACTATGTGTACTATTACTAACCGCCTGCGCACCTGTTGCCCAAGCCCCTGCCATTGGCGAACCAACGGAAAAACCCTTTGCAGGACAAACGATTACTGTCTTTAATTGGGGGGAGTATTTAGATGAGTCCCTCAACAAGCAGTTTGAAGAAGAAACAGGCATCACAGTTAATTATAAGACCTTTCAAACAAATGAGATGTTGTATGCGTCGCTCAAAAGCGGTGGTGCTTCGTATGATGTAGTCGTTCCGTCTGATTATATGATTGGGCGTTTGATTGCAGAAGATATGTTAGAACCATTGGACTTTGCTGCCATGCCGAACACAGCATATCTGCTAGACAATTTCAAATCGCCTGCATATGATACAACAGCGCAGTACTCTGTCCCTTACATGTGGGGCACTGTCGGCATTATTTATAACACAAAGCTCATCAACAAACCAGTGGATAGCTGGCAAGCCCTGTTCGACCCAACGCTCAAAGAACAAATCCTAATGTTTGATAACTCGCGTGACGCCATTGGTATTGCGCTAAAGTTATTAGGCTATAGTTTTAACACAACGGACGCCGCGCAGCTAAACGAGGCACTTGCGTTGCTAAAGACACAGAAGCCGTTGGTGCAGGCCTATGTCATGGATCAGATTTTCGACAAAATGGTTGGCGGTGAAGCGGCGATTGGTCCTTACTACGCTGGTGACGCCAAGACGATGATTGCCGAAAACCCTGATTTAGCGTTTGTGATTCCCAAAGAAGGTACAAATTCGTTTGTTGACGCATTTTGCATTCCGAAAGGCTCTAAGAATAAAGAAGCCGCACAAGCATATATTAACTTTATGTGCTCTGCCGACGCTGGTGTCGCAAACTGCGAAACTGTCGGTTATTCCACGCCCCTAAAGAATGTATTAGACGCACTGCCAGAAGAGGTTCGTAACGACACAATCGCCTATCCGCCGCAGGATATTATAGAAAAGTGTGAGACATTTCAGAATCTTACAAAGGAAACAAGTGATTTGTATGATAAACTCTGGAATGAACTTATGATTTAACCTAATTTTTATACAGTATCACTGACATTGTATGGCATAAAACTCACTGCTCATCATTAGTACTGGAGCGTGTTCAACTTGGATGTAAGTTTACCCCCCATTGATGCGACGGCCAGCGTTTCCGTCGCATCTGATGGTGCTTTTGCGACATTAACGCTCTCGCCGCCCCGTAATGGGGGCGCACATGCAACCCGAGATTTGATTGAAGCGGCATTGGCGGACGCCAATGTCGTTCACGGTGTTCGCGGTGATGTTCTCGAAAAGTTGTCGCGCTCACCGCGGTATGGCAAAGGGGATACCATTGCGCAGGCTACGCCGCCAACAACGGGCGATGATGCCACATTTAGCTACACATTTCCGCGTGTGCGTCGTGTAGCGCCGCAAGTCAACAAGGACGGGTCTGTTAATTTTAAGCAGCTGGGGCTTGTTGCCAATGTGTACGAAAATGATGTGCTGTGCATCAAAACCCCCTTTACGCTGGGCACTCCTGGTTTGAATGTTCGCGGTTTGCCTATCACCGCAACCCCTGGCAAGGATAAACCACTTCCGTTGGGTGATAATACAGTAGCCTCGGAGGATGGATTGCAAGTTCTTGCCGCAACAGACGGTATAGTGTGTTTTGTCAAAAACCTTGTGAAAGTTCTGCAAACGCATGAGATTCGCGGCGATGTCGATTATAGCACGGGGAATATAGATGTAAACGCCCATGTCACAATACATGGTAATGTTTTGGTGGGCTTTTCTGTGCGCGCCCAAGGAAATGTGACAGTACATGGGACAGTAAGTGGCTCAATCGATGCCGCCGGCGATGTTTTTATATCAGAGGGATTTTCGGGGCAACGAAAGTCTACGCTCGTTGCAGGGGGGAGTCTTTGCGCGAAGTATGTGCAAAATGGCACCGTGATGACAGAAACGAATATTGATGCAGGCTTTATCATCAGCAGTACGGTTCAGGCAGGCGGTCAGGTTACGGTGTCTGGGAACAAAGCTGCGATTTTGTCGAGCCATGTCATGGCGCGGTATCACATCGAATGCAGTCAAGTAGGCGCACCGCAGATGAGCACTGAAACGACCCTCGAGGTCGGCGCAGACCCATATCTAATGAGTCGGTATCGTCAAATCCCGAAAGAGTTAGCAGACTTACACCGACAGCTAGAGGGAATCGACCGATTGGTGACGATGTTTGTGCAAATGCAGCAGCGCGGCAAACTACCGACCGACAAAGAAGCGGAACTCAAAAAACTGCAAGCCTTACAGCAGACGCTAAATCGCCGCCAAGTCAACACGCAAATGGAGCGCCAAGAGGTTGACCAGCGTATCATGACGTTTGGTTACGGAACGATAAACGCCCGTGGTAAAATTCATGCTGGAACTCATATTATCATTGGCGCTGAGGCAAAAGTCCTAGCCCTTGATTACGATAACACTTTTTTCAGCCGTACGACAGACGGTTTGCACATGGAACCCGCGCATCCGCTCCCAACTGTGTAGCCAATATTGCCGCCCATCGTCGGGCGGCAATATTTTTTTCTAAAAGACATTAGACACCTTGCGCTAATCAGCTTTTTTTGATATACTATACTGTATATAGGGGTGATTAGTTTGCGTTTTACCAAGATGCACGGATGTGGAAATGATTATATTTATGTAAATGGCTTTACGGAAACGGTGTTGCACCGTCCCCAGTTTGCCCGCTTGGTGAGTGACCGCCATAAGGGCATCGGCGGCGATGGTGTAATTTTTATTGACCCGTCTGAGGTGGCTGATTGTAAGATGGACATGTACAATCTGGACGGCTCTCAAGGCAAAATGTGCGGCAACGGCATTCGTTGTGTCGGCGCGTTTGCGTATGAAAATGGGTTGGTCAACAACACAAATATGCGTGTGGAAACATTGTCTGGTATCAAAACCCTGACACTAGCGGTAACAGACGCTAAGGTTTGCGGTGTCACAGTGGACATGGGTGCGCCGATTTTTTCGGATAACCCATTACAAAGCTACGATTTGCACTGTGTCTCCATGGGCAATCCCCACGCGGTTTTGTTTTGGGCGGACATCCCGAACGCACCTGTTGACACTGTAGGGCAAACTATCTCGAAACACCCATTGTTTCCAGAGGGGGTCAATGTGGAATTTGTACATCTGCGTGACCGTGAACATATGGATTTCCGTGTGTGGGAGCGCGGCTCTGGGGAAACCCACGCTTGCGGTACGGGCGCTTGCGCCGCCGTTGCCGCCGCCCATCGACTGGGACTATGCGCCGACTCTGTTACCGTGCATCTGCTTGGCGGCGACTTGCAAATAGACATCGCACCACATACGATACGAATGACGGGTGAAGCCGTCACAGTCTTTGAGGGGGATTTTCCACTATGACTACTGTGAATCAAAGTCTTATTAACATGCCTAAAACCTACCTGTTTGCTGAAATTGCGCGGCGTGTCTCCGAGTTTTCTGCCGCAAACCCGTCCGCTAATTTACTCCGATTGGGCATAGGCGATGTGACACGCCCTCTTGTACCTGCGGTACTATCCGCTATGCACGCCGCTGTGGACGAAATGGGCACCGCCGCTGGCTTTCGCGGCTATCCCCCCTACGAGGGCTACAGCTTTCTGCGTGACGACATTGCCAAATACGATTACCAACAGCGCGGCATATCTATCTCGGCGGACGAGATTTTTGTTAGCGACGGTGCGAAGTCTGACACCTCTAGTTTTATCGAAATTTTAGGGCTTGAAAACGACATAGCGGTGTGTGACCCTGTGTATCCTGTGTATGTGGACTCTAACGCCATGGCTGGTCGCGCGGGCGAGCCAGATGGAGAAGGCCGTTATCGTAAGCTTGTCTACATGCCTTGTACGCCGCAAAATGGATTTGTACCCCTGCCGCCTAAGAAAACAGCGGACATTATTTATCTTTGCTACCCGAATAATCCCACAGGCGCGGTGGCAACACGTCAACAGCTCAAACAATGGGTGGATTATGCCAACGAGCGTCAGGCGTTAATTCTGTATGATAGTGCCTACGAGGCGTATATTACAGAGGCGGATATTCCCCGCAGCATTTTTGAGATTGAGGGCGCGCGTACCTGCGCTGTTGAATTTCGCAGTTTTTCTAAAAACGCTGGGTTTACTGGGACACGCTGTGCCTATACAGTGATTCCACAGACACTTTGCCTTAACGGACATTCGTTGCACGCACTTTGGATGCGCCGCCAATCGACCAAGTTTAACGGTGTTTCGTACATCACGCAACGCGGCGCGCAGGCCATCTATACCCCCGAAGGTGCGGCTCAGGTGCGTGAGAATATTGCATACTATTTGCAAAATGCCGCAACCATCCGTGATGGATTGCGCAAGGCAGGGTTAGAGGTTTATGGCGGAACGAACGCCCCATATGTGTGGCTTAAAACCCCTGATAATCAGCTGTCTTGGGACTTTTTTGACCGCCTGTTGACACAAGCCCATGTGGTGGGTACCCCTGGTGTGGGCTTTGGGTCTCATGGGGAAGGTTTCTTCCGTCTGACAGGGTTTGGGTCACAGGAAGTGACGCAGGAAGCTGTGTCGCGCATTACCGCCAATCTATAAAGTCGATCATTGAATGTGAGGAGTTTTACAAAATGAAATGCCCCTTTTGCAGCTACCAAGAGAGCAAGGTTGTCGACTCTCGCCCAACGGATGAGGGTGAAAGCATCCGTCGCCGCCGCGAATGCCTGCACTGCCAAAAACGCTTCACCACCTATGAAAATATCGAAAGTTTACCGCTTATGGTCATCAAGAAAGATGGCTCACGTCAAGCCTTTAACAAGCAAAAACTTCTATCTAGTATGCTACGTGCTTGCGATAAACGTGCCGTGCCGCTACAGCAGCTAGAGTCGATGGCGTCAGAGATTGAACAATCAATGTTAAACGCGCTAGAGCGCGAAGTTTCCACCGCGCAGATTGGTGATTTGGTCATGGAACGCCTCAAGGCCGTTGATGAGGTTGCCTATGTCCGCTTTGCCTCCGTGTATCGTCAGTTTGCCGACGTCAACACCTTCTTAACGGAAGTTACGAAGCTGTTAGGGGATAAATAAATGTCCAAGTTCACCCGAATCCTAGAGATGAAGGTCACAAAAAGCTGGCAGTTGCTTGTGTATTTTGACCTTATGCTGCCTGCGTTACTGTTTGGCGCGGCCCTTCTCATGGGGTCGAATGTGTCAATCCTGTTTCTTATGTACGCGCAATACGTGCTGAACACGTTCCCGATTGGAGTCGATCTCATCGGTATCACGGGTTTACTGTTTCACGTCGCGTTATTTGGGTGGGCGATTTGGCGGCGCAATTGGAAAGATGCCGCCATTGTCGTTGTCGTTGCTGGACTACTGGCACTTATTTTTTGGAAAGAGTGGCAGTACGCCGCCTATCACTTACTTCGCTTTTCATAAAATTGTTCCACATTATCGAACACAAGTTCTTGACTTTTGGGCGAATCTATGTTACACTGCTACCAGATATAGTGATGCGCGCACATTGGCGCGCCGTGGTTTTGCGTATGCTGTGTCTAGGAGGTGCTTTTGTGGAACTTGTGGAGAAGCTAACCATATTAGGGGATGCGGCGAAGTTTGACGTGTCCTGTTCGTCCTCTGGCACATCCAGAACAGGGGACAAGGGAACACTTGGCAGTGCCGCCGCTGGGGGCATTTGCCATACGTGGTCGGCAGATGGGCGTTGCGTGTCCCTACTGAAAGTGCTCATGACAAATGTTTGTGTGTACGACTGTGCTTACTGCCAAAACCGTGCCTCGCTAGATAAGCCGCGCGCTACCTTTACGCCGCAAGAGTTGGCAGATTTAACAATTGACTTCTACAGGCGCAACTATATCGAAGGGCTGTTTTTAAGCTCGGGCGTTCTAGTGGATGCGAACACAACTTCTGAACGCATGTTGCGTGTGTTAGAGATTTTGCGTATAGATTACCGCTTTGCAGGCTATATTCATGTGAAAATTATCCCTGGCACTGATAATCTGTTGATTGAACGGTTAGGCTCTCTGGCTGACCGTGTCAGCTGCAATATAGAGTTACCCTCCTCTGGTTCATTGGAACGATTGGCACCACAGAAGCTGCCGTCGCATATACTAGCCCCTATGCGCTATATCCAGCAGGGACATCAGCGCTTTTTAGAGGATGGGCGTCGGTCAGTGCGTGCGCCACAGTTTGCACCAGCAGGACAAACCACCCAAATGATAATCGGGGCAACCCCCGACACAGATCACACGATTTTATCGCTCTCGAAACGGCTGTATAGTACCTATAAGCTGAAACGAGTGTACTTTTCTGCCTTTATCCCAGGGGGGACACATGCGGCGTTGCCGCCTGCGGGGTCCCCTGTGCCGCTTGTGCGCGAACACCGACTATACCAAGCGGATTGGCTCATGCGGTTTTACCACTTTGACGCGGATGAGCTACTTGAAACCACAAGACCCACTCTTTCGCTCGATGTAGATCCCAAATGTGATTGGGCACTGCGACATCCTGAGTATTTCCCTGTGGAAGTAAACGCCGCACCTCTCGAAACGCTATTGCGGATTCCAGGCGTTGGGGTAACGTCGGCGCAACGTATTGTGGCGGCGCGCCGCCAAGGGACAATTGCGCTCGAACACCTACGCAAGCTTGGTATCGTTATGAAACGCGCTCAATTTTTCCTAACAGCCAACGGCAAATTTGCAGGCACCCTGCAACCAGGACACGCCTTGTTGCGGTCACATTTAGCGGACGGCACAGGTATTTCGCAACTGTCTCTGTTTGATACACCTGAGCAACGAGCATTGGAAGCCTCAGTACGTACACCCCTTCTGGCAGTGCCGCGCGCTCGATTGGGTTCATAAATTTTGGTAGCAAAGAGGGATGAACATGACGACCTTGGTGTATGATGGCACGTGGGAGGGGCTTTTGTCTGCCATTTTCTGCGCGTTTCCCCGTAAGGACATTACCATCAAGCACCCGCGTCAGTTGGTGCAGTCGACCATGTTTGTGCCTGTGCAGGTAGAGGCGAAACAGGAGCAGGTCAACCGCGTGACACGCGGCATGACGCGTTTGGATCGCGATTTGCCGTCCTTTACCTATCGTGGCTGGTTAGCGGAGACAGAGGGCTTTGAGGATGATTTACTGGAGACACTGCGTCTCGGGTTTGCCACAAATACCAATCCGCTGTCCCAGTTGCAACGCCCGTTTGTCCATCGTGTGTCTGCGGCGTCTATGCGTGCGGGTGCAGAGGCACATCGCTTTTTGGGTCTTGTTAGATTTGTGCGCGCGCATACGGATTTGTATTTGGGCGACATTGCCCCTGATTGCAACATATTGCCCTTGATTGGTCAACATTTCCATGATAGATTTGGTGACCAACGCATTATATTGCGCGACGTGCGCCGCCACTATGCCATGATTTCGGATGACGCAGCGTGGTGGATAGCGGAACTGCCACCGGGGGAGTTGTCACCTTTGCCGCGTGACGATAGTCATGCCACGATGTGGCACGCGTATTTTCGTACAATCGCACATCCTGAACGCGCAAACCCCAAATTACAGCAACATTTTGTGCCACTAAAGTATCGTCAGTTTCTGAGTGAATTTGATTGGTAGCGTGAGGGTATTGACGCCTGTGGGGCGATGTTTATCGGGTTTGCGTACAAATTTGCCGCAGCAATGGAGACTTTGTCGATAAAACAGTGCGGTTGGGTATTGACATTTCAGGAAATTTATATATAATGTATCTGTTGTAATTTTTGACACGGCGGGATTGTGTAAGGGTAGCACGACAGACTCTGACTCTGTTTGTGAGGGTTCAAATCCTTCTCCCGCTACCAGCAACAGTAGGATGAACAAACAGGAAAAAGCACCCGACTTGGGTGCTTTTTCCTGTTTGCATATATCTATATCATAATCCCAAGCTTCACATAATGCCAATCACAATTGTCGTTTATACTAATTTGCTACAATAAGATTACGTTTTCAACGCTGTTGCTTTGCGCGCTAGTTGCGAAAACTTTGCGCACTAAATGAAAAAAGTTTTGCACACGAACTGCGAAAAG
>JAVBKJ010000140.1:0-9998 GCA_031554075.1 Oscillospiraceae bacterium
GTTTTCGACCGACTCTTGTTTATAAAACCCAAGCGTTAGATAAATGTCAATCGTCTAACGCTTGGGATACGCAATCCCCCTACGTATCGCAAATATCACACAGTGTCCCAGTGAAATGGAGTGAGTGTATGTTAAAAACAGCCCTTTTGCCTAATGTGAATGTCACTTGTATCACAACCGACCAATACAAAACGAATGCCCTTAGTGTGTACCTTGTGCGACCCTTGCTAGAGGAGGAGGCCGCCATGAATGCCTTGCTTCCACAAGTGCTTTGCCGCGGCAATGTGCAGTACCCCACAATGCAGGCGATGTCTGAAGCACTAGACGACCTATACGGCTCGATGTTACTAGGCGGCACGCGGAAACGGGGCGAGCATCATCTGTTTGGGCTGGGTGCTAATTTTGTTGGCGATGCCTTCACAGGCACGCCACAAACCGTATCTATGATTCAGCTTATGGCTGCGACGTTGCTAACGCCCGCGCTACAAGACGGCATGTTTCACACTGCGTATGTCGATTCTGAGCGAGAGAATTTAATTGCCCAAATTCGCGCTCTCAAAAATGATAAAGCGTCGTATTCCTCAGAACGATTGGACGCATTAGCCTGTCCGCACGAGCCGTTTGCCGTCCCAAATCTCGGCAGCGAGGAACAGGCGTCGTGTATCACCACCGCCGCACTCTGGCAGTATTACAAACAAGCACTCTCTACCTCGCGTATCGAGATTTTTTATTGCGGACAAACCAAGGCAGATGTGATTGCCCAACACTTTCAAGACGCTTTTGCCCATATAACGATGGGTCAAGTGGTGGTTTCCGACAGCCAATTTGTCGCATCGGCAGACACAACACGAGATTTTACGGATTGCGAAGATATCACGCAAGCAAAGCTTGGCTTTTTGTGGCGCACGGGTGTGCCCGCGGGACATCCAGACTTTTTAGCGGCCTATGTAGCCTCTGTGTTATACGGCGGCGGCACGACCAGTAAGTTGTTTACACATGTTCGCGAACGTCTGTCCCTTTGCTACTATGCCTCCGCCTATTTGGAACGCCACAAAGGCATTATAAAAGCACAGTCAGGCGTTGACATGGGCAATATCGACGTTGCACGCAAAGAAATGCTGTCGCAGTGGGAAGAAATTGTGCTAGGTCATTTTACCGACGAAGATTTTGCGGACGCAAAAAGCGTCATGCGCAACGCATGGCGTTCCAAGGCGGATTCTCCAGGTGGATTAGAAGATTTTTGGCAAGGACAAGCGGTTGCTCAGTTGTGTAGTTCACTAGATGACTGGTCGAAGCAATTGAACGATGTAACAAAGGAAGATGTGTGCAGAGTCGCCTCTGGTTTTACCCTAGACGCGACCTACTGCATGAGGGCGCAGTAATGACAAAGATTGAAACAGGCACCTTAGGAGAAACCGCCTACACTACCCAACTTGATAACGGATTAACTGTGATTGTTGTTCAAAAGCCTGGTTTTACAAAAAAAGCAGGACTATTGGCAACCAGATACGGGTCTGTTGATATGACCTTTCAAAGTGGTGGTCAAGTCGTTACCACGCCAGCAGGTGTTGCGCATTTTTTGGAGCATAAGATGTTTGATATGCCAGATGGTCGCAATGTATTGCAACAATTTGGGCAACTAGGTGCATCCCCAAATGCGTACACCTCCAATTCTCTCACTGCCTATCATTTTGAAACTACGAACGCACTCACCGACTGCCTTACCCTACTACTGAACTATGTATATACACCGTTTTATACGCCAGAAAGCGTTGAAAAGGAGCAAGGCATTATCAGTCAGGAGTTGCGGATGTACCACGACACCCCGCAAATGCGACTATTTGACGAATTGCTTGCTTTGTTGTATACTAAGCATCCAGTACGTGTGCCAATCGGCGGCACACAAGAAAGCATTACGGCCATCACTGCCGACATGCTATATCAGTGCTACCATACGTTCTATGTCCCCTCGAATATGGTGTTGACTGTTGTGGGTGATGTCACCACCGATGAGGTCGAATCGCTTGCACAGCAATACAGCCCAACGGAAATTGCGCCTGTGCCAACGCGGGACTTAGCCGCAGGCGAGCCAGACACCGCGGGGGGCGACAACATCACAGTGGCGATGGATGTGCCGATGCCCCTTTTTGGCATAGGGGTCAAGCTACATCAGCCTACGTCTGTGAACCCTCTTTCGTGGCAAATCCAAACTAAGATTGCGTTAGAGGTGCTGTCAGGCACGTCAAGCCCCCTGTATAGCCGACTGTACGCAGACGGGTTGATTGACGGAAGTTTTGGGTTTGACCCGTTTCAGTTTACCCAAGGGTGCTGTATGCTGTTTATGGGGCAAAGTCGTGACCCGCTTGCCGTGCAAAATGCGCTATTTGCGGAGGCGCGCCGTCTCGTGGCTGAGGGGATTCCAGCCCCCCTATTCCAACGGGTGAAACGTGCTTGCTGGGGTGGGAAGCTTCGTAGCTTGGATAACCCAATGAGTATTGCCCGCCAAGTCGCCTCTTGTTATTTAGGCGGCAGCGACTACTTTACCTTACCCACGCGTTTTGATGAAGCGACCATGGCAGGTGCGCTGTCTATTCTTGCATTTCTAACTCCCGAGCGTACCGCTATGGTGCAGATTCGGCAAAAACAAGGAGGTTAGCATGTTTAATCCCATCGAATTTCCTGGGCTTGGATGGGGTCCCTTTGACCCAAACCCCGTCGCGTTTAACATTCTAAATCGCGACATCACATGGTATGGCATTATTATTGCTGTCGGTTTTCTGTTAGCGTCATTTTACGCGACATGGCGCGCCCCACAGGCAGGCATTAAAGCGGAATCCTTCTCCGATGCTCTCTTTTTCTGCGTGCCTGTGGCCATTATCTGCGCCCGTCTTTACTACGTGCTGTTTGATTTGTCTTCATTTGCGAGTAATCCCATTCGTATTTTATACATTTGGGAGGGCGGCGTTGCCATCTATGGCGCCGTCATCGGCGCGACCATCACTGCCGTTGTCTTTGCACGTGTGAAAAAACTGTCGCCGTTGGCGCTGTTGGATGTCGGCGTGTTAGGCATTCTTATCGGGCAGTGTATTGGTCGCTGGGGTAACTTCATCAATCGCGAAGCCTTTGGCAGACAGACCGAGTTACCTTGGCGCATGGAGATTTTCTCATGGGCAGACAAAGGCATAGTGCAAGTGCATCCCACATTTTTCTACGAATCGATGTGGACGTTGTGTGGCTTTGTCTTGCTACATATTCTATTTTCACGCCGCAAGTATGACGGACAGATACTGCTTGGCTATGTAGCATGGTATGGATTTGGTCGCGGCATCATCGAGGGCTTACGTACAGACAGTCTCTATTGGGGCGATTTCAGAGTTTCGCAGGTGTTGGCGTTTGTTTCCTGCGCAATTGCTGTGCTACTACTGTTGTACTTCCACTTTAAGCCGCCGCATAAGCCATTATACGTGACGGTGGTAAACTCACCCGCCGAGGAGGCTACTAGCGATACCACGACAGACGAAACTCCCAGTGCTGGTGTAGAGCTTGCGGACGATGAACGTCGTTGGCGTCGCAAGGACGAAAACGATTCATAGTACGAATCCTCGATAAAAATATGCCATACATTTTTATTATACATCTTCTCCAGATTTGCGGCATAGCCGCAAGAGGTTAGTATTGACGGCATTTTGGCGGCTTGTAGCCGCCATGTGCAATTCGTATAATACTAATTCCAGATAAAAATGTGCCAGACATTTTTTCATTCGGCTTTGCCGGATTTGCGGAGAAGCCGCAAGGAATCAGTATTGACGGCATTTCGGCGACCAAAGGTCGCCACACGCGCACAGCGCGTGATAAAAACATGACATGTTTTTATTTGAAATTAGTATAAGAAACAAGGGCTGTATCGAATGATTTCTACGAATCATTTGATACAGCCCTAACCATTTTTTATGCAGTCTTTGGTGTTACAGAACGGCGGCTTAGAATCCATAGTACAATACATAATAGGAACAATGCGATACTAATGTACTGCGAGGTAGAGAGCGCACCGTATACACCGCGTACTAAATCACCTCGATAATACTCTAGGACAAATCTTTCCACGCTGTAAAGGAGGCCATAAAGCAACAGACTGCGCCCATTATGAAGTGTTTTGCGCTGATACAGTAAGATAACGCACATCAGTAGCAGATTAAACGTCGCTTCAATCAGTGGTACAGCCAACAAGGGTATACCACTAGGGGCGGCGCCCACAATGTGTGGATACAACTCAGGGTACACAATCGCAAGCGGGTGTTGTGCGTCAACATGCACACCATAACAACAGCCCCCCATATAACAGCCAATGCGACCAATCGCATGACCAAGTGGGATGGCAGGGGCGACCAGTTCCGCAAGGGAGAGTATGGAAACGCGGTACGAACTGCAGTATATCAACGCCCCTACAGCACCGCCCAACAGCCCGCCGTAAAAAACCAATTCTCCAAATAGATAGGTAAAGAATGTACCCACAGGAATTTCGGCATATCGCTCCCAATGAAGGAGTATGTCAGGCAATTTCATCAGCGTTTTCAGTGCTACAGCGCCGATCATAGCACCGCAAATCGCGATCAGGCAGGCAAACAATGCGTCCTCACGCGAGATATTGGTGCGGCGGCTTCTAATAACAACGAGCAGTACCGCCAAGGTAACACCTAGCACGACCATAAGACCAAAGGCAGGGACTAGGCGACCAAATATCGTAAAATAAGGGTGCATGAATCCTCCTTTTTGGCAGAAAAAAACACGAATTACATAATTCGTGTTTCTGACTGTCTCTGGTAAAACACAAACGGGTGTTTGTAGCGTTAGTACCCTGAAGCGATATTCGCCAATGCGCCCGTAGCGGCACAAACAGTACATAGAACAACGACAAGAATACTCCATGCAATGGCGATAATAGACATAATAATGCCTGCCTGCGCCATACCCGAAGGCGCACCAACTTCGCTCAGTTGCTTTTTTGCTTTAATGCCGAGAATTAGCCCGACGATTGCAGTCACAATGCCAGCATAGGGAATAACGAGTGAGCAAATGCCCAAAACCATGGATGCGATGGCAAGCCCTTTACCTGGGGGGGACTGCTGGTTATTATTCTGATCCATGTGTAGTCTCCTCTCCTCATCTTACATTCGGCAGCTCAACGCAACGCCGACGTTAGATAGAATTATAGCAAAGGTTGGAGTACCTGTCAATTCACAATTTCGTAATAATTATAGAATTTTTGTAGCGTTCACTGCATAATGTCACGTTTGGGAAAACGATTGAGTGACACATAGGCAAGCCCGACCGTCAAACACACTGTAATCAGGCAAGCCAGCACAGGCATGTGAGCGTCATTGATGACCCGTTCTGGTCCTAAAAAGCTAAAGGGCGTGAGATATGCCAAAAAAGAGCCACCCAGCAGGTCGTTTACGAATTTTATCAGATACGCAACAAAAAACAGTTGCACTGTCTGCTCGCCCGCACGTTTATTCCGAAAACAAGCCGCCATAGCAAAGCCAAGCAGTAAGAAAAAAAGTTGGAATACAAGCAGTGTCAGCTGTAGCTGTGCTACTGTTCCTGCTACATCCTCTACATAAGTCGATAACAGCCCCGCACTCATCGCCCACGAGCATAGATTTAGTGCGAGGACACCTATGACACCGACGAGCAGTTTCCACTGTAAAATCGTATCCCATCGCATAGGACGCACGTACAAAAATTCTGCTGTTTTCTCTCGTTCTTCCTTCGCGACTAAATGACTGCCCAATAGGCTTGCGTGCAAGCCTCCCATTAACAGCACAAATACAAATACAACGCCAAAATAGCCCATGGCGGTCGTAATATCAAACGTTCCTACCCCGAATAGCACCAGCAATGGCTTCGGATATAGGGCGAGTAAGTCGCCAACCTCGTCTCCCATTTTGGCGATGGCATCGTACTTGCCAAAACTGACGCCGATAAGACCCATTGTACCAAGACACCAAAAAAGAATGGAACGCCAAGTGGCCTTGAGTTCCCGTAATAATACGTTCATAAGAGCCTCCTACTTCACATCACGGCGTCGGAATAGCATAAAACTAACGAGGATACAAATAGTGGTCAACAAAAGCGCGACGAGCAGTCTGCCCCCTGCGTAGTGCCCGTTCCGAAGCACGTCCGTTGGCTCAAAGTACTTAAACGGTGAAAGGTATAGCAGCTTGCTATCATCTGACATTGTCCCAATCACACCTAAGATGTATGTGCCAAATACCGTCCCCAGAGCGACAGATAGCGGGTTTTTAAGTTTTTCAAACACAACGGCTATCACAAGACCCAATGAAAAATACACTACTTGCAGCCCCGCAAAGCCTAGCAAAATTTGCACGTACTGCCAAACATCGTATCCATCAGATAGCATACTTAACATGATGGTGGAAACAGACGCTAAAAAGATATTGGTGATTAGCAACCCTGTGAGGGAGGCGGCAATTTTGGCGGTGAGTATCGTGGTGCGGGTACGGGGTTTTGAGAGTAAAAATTCCGCGGTATGAAATCGGCGTTCCTTTGTGATGAGGGTAGCCCCCCACAGCATCGCCTGCATTGCCCCCAAAATTTTGGCATATAAAATGGAGAATCCGAAAAATCCTAAGGCGCTCGTGGCAAACCCGATGTCCATACTCAGCGCAGATCGAATAGCAGGGCTAAATCCTTCTAAAAATTTGTCAAATTCCGTCGCATCTGCCGAAAGAGAGCTAAACGCGGACATCATAACGATGACACAGCCGCCGATGCCGATGAGCCAAGTCCAAAGCTTGTGCGATCGTAGCTCAAATAGGTATATATTCACGGATTATCCCTCTTTTCCGTAAAAATGCAGAAAGATTTCCTCTAAATCTGGTTCTGTGATTTCAACATTATGAAGCTCTAATTCTGCCAGCTGACATAGCAGCGGGCGCATCGTCCCCTTAAATAAAAAGCTTACCTGTGATCCCTTAGCGCTATAGTTTGTCACGCCCTCCAGCGTAGACAAACTGTCGGGCAACGCGCCATTCATCTCCAAATTTATTTTTTTGTAGGCATTGGCTTTTAAGTTTGACACAGATTCAAGCTGCACCAAACGACCTTCTTTCACAATGGCCACTCGATTGCACATGCGCTGTACTTCGCTTAAAATATGCGACGAAAACAAGATGGTAGCGCCGCGCTTGTTCTCCTCTGCAAGCATGTCAAAAAATACCTGCTGCATCAGAGGGTCAAGCCCGCCTGTTGGTTCATCTAAGATTATAATGGCTGGTTCGTGTAGCAACCCTTGGATGATACCGACTTTTTTCTTGTTCCCATAGCTTAAATCATCTATTTTGCGTTTGAGGTCCAACTCTAGCCGTTCCGCCAACTGTTTCATACGTGGCTCACACCCGCCGCCATAAAAGCTAGCGGAGTAACGCAACAGATCGATGACACGCATTCCCTCGTAATAGAACACCTCACTAGGCAAATAGCCCACATGGCGCCTGATTTCTGTCGATTGGGTCACAATATCCTTGCCTAGAATGGTCGCACTGCCGCTTGTGGGCTTAATCAAACCTAAAAGCGTACGAATCGTGGTAGATTTTCCCGCCCCGTTAGGACCGATAAAGCCGAAAATCTCCTGTTGCTCCACAGAGAAGCTAATGTCGATAATGCCGCGCGCCTTGCCATACTTCTTTGTGAGCTTGTTCAGTTCCATCACTGGCATACAATATAGTCCCCTTTCTGTTGACATGTATCGTAACACACGTCTCGTGACACAAGAAGTCTACCACGCGACATTGCGGTACTCAATAACAAAAATAACGAAATATTTATTACATTTGCAAATTCATTTGTATATTATGACAGGTTTGTATCGCTACGCTGTCAAACAGCGCAGCGATACAGATACGGCTCACTGTATACAGATAACCGCTATGGCTTCTGTAGTGTTGCCATGTCACTGGCAAAATTTTCGGGTGTAATACTGCCTGCAAAAATTTCTTGCACAAGGCTCTTGTGTTTGTCAGCGGTTTCCCCTGTTAGAAATGTATCCCAAGCAAGAACAGAACCGTTTGCATTGTCTGCTATGTCAATAATTTGGGCGACCAATGGGTCTACAGTAATCCCCGTCATGTCTATTTTCCACATCGCAACGCCAGCACCAAGCCGAAAGCTTTCTCTGGACATGTTCTCTGCGAAGTATTTGACAAAGTCCGCCGCTAGCTCCTTATCCGTCGTGGTGTTGCTTACCATGAAACCATCCACTGAGCCACCAAGCATTTGGTGCGCCGTGTCCTGATTGTCGGACAGCGCGGGCCAATTTAGTGCCTTAACTTGACCCTTGACATGCGACAAAGTTTCATCTTGGATTTCCCCTGCTAACCAACTGCCTTGGAATATCATGGGCGTTTCGCCGTTAAGAAACGGCATTTTAGCCTCATCGTAGGATTTTGACAGTGCGTCTGGAGCAAACGCGCCTGCTTTTATGAGGTCGTCTAACAGCTTTGCGCTGGCGACAAACTCTGGCGAATCAAACGTTGCGCTGCCTGCCAGCGCCGCATTGCAACGCGCAGCACCTGCCGTGCGAATCGCGTACGCATTTTGGTAAAGCATTGCAGGCCATCCATCCTTTGCGCCGACAGCAAGTGGCACGATGTTGTGAGACCGAAACGTGGCAACGGCTTGCAGTAATTCCTCTTGCGTGGTTGGCATTTTGACACCATATTTCTGAAATAGCGTTTCGTTGCAATAGAGTGCGCCGACCCACTGGATAAAGGGCAGCCCGTAAACCTTGTTGTCGTAAGTATAGTTATCCAGCGCGCCTGCGACCAGACGTTCCTTTGTGCCATCGGCAAGGTACTCGTCTAGCGGCAGTAACGCGCCCGCTTCGGCAAACGGTTTGGCAAAGCCACCACCCCATGCAAAGAATACGTCAGGGGCTTCATTCGCATTTATGGCAGTTTTAATCTTCGTTTTATACGCTTCATTTTCCGTAGCCTCTATGATGACTTTCACATCGGGGTTTAGGGCTTGCCAGTCTGCTAGTACCTTGGCAAACGATTTGGCGTTAGCATCGCTGTCGGTTGACCAAAGATGCCACACCGTGAGCGTTTTTTTCGTGTCTGGCGTTGGTTCTGCTGTGGCAGTTGGTGTGGGGATAGCCAAGGTGGTATCTGGGGTTGTTTGCGTCGGGCTTGGGGCGCAAGCGAATAGCGTCAGCAAACAGAACAACGCAAGCGCAACCATGCGGCTTGATCTACGTTTCATAAGGCACCTCCTAGTATCCTTTCCAAAAAATTATTCTCTAGTCAAATAGTAATACAGGGTGAATTTTATCCTCTTAGACGATTTTGGGAACAAACTGCCGCCGTGCGATAATATTTGTTTCGGCAATGTCAGAGCGGCAACATAGCGTCCAACTTAGCGTGATAGCGCATCCGAGCAAAACACTGCATAAGCTCAACATATCACTTGCAGTAAAAGCTGTATTCGGTTCTAATAATGTCAACCCAACCATATACGCGCAATTTATTATAAATGGCGTTGCTATGACAGCAGCAACTATTGCCCACACCCACCACATTCTATACCAAGACTTCTTTTTAGACAGCACTCATCTCACTCCAGTCTTTTTGCAATTTTATCTGCATGTTCTGGTGAAATTTTTAGTTACTCTTCATTATTTCTTTCAGCTTTGCCAGCAGTCTCGCTAATCGCGTGTAAACGATACGATGGCTTGCTTTTTACCCGTCAATAATCGTAACGCCACACTTTGGGCGTTGCGTTTATTATACCATGATTTCGGTCAAAAAGAAAATACTTTTACTGATCCATTACGCAGAATTGCAAATTGCAAGTTTAATTGCCCACCATAAATCACCAGTTTGTTTAAGCCGCCATTTCATTGGCTGTCTTATAACCTAAAATCTTGCGCGGGTAATTGTTTACCCAGTCTTCAATACGTTGTAGTTCTTTTGTGGACA
>JAVBKJ010000151.1:0-7146 GCA_031554075.1 Oscillospiraceae bacterium
CGCTGGCTGTGATACGTTTATAACAGGGGATGTGCGTCACGACCTTTTCTGCGATGCTCGTGATATGGGGCTGAATTTAATCGATGCTGGTCATTTCGCCACCGAGAATATCATGTGCGACCATCTTATCAAACAAGTGGCGGCACGTGCGCCCGAACTGACGTTGCTGAAAGCACATCAAAGCCTTATGCCTTACGACAGCAAATAACAGCTTACTGATAGAGGAGACAACATGCCACTTGACGCTATTTGTTTAGAAGCATTGGTTGACGAACTGCGCGACCAAATTGTTGGAGCGCGCATTGATAAAGTATTTCAGCCCGAACGAGATGAGTTAGGGCTTGCGTTGCGTGGGCAAAACGGCAATGTACGATTGCTCATTTCAGCGAACCCCAGCAATGCACGGGTGCATATTACCCAACAAAGCCGTGAAAACCCCTCCGCACCACCCATGTTCTGTATGCTCATGCGAAAACATCTTGTTGGCGCGCGTATTATGGAAATAACACAGCCGCCCGCCGAGCGCGTTGTGCAATTTCATGTCGATGTCAATGACGAGATGGGGGAGCGCGTGCGTCGTGTGCTGGTTGCCGAGCTTATGGGCAGGCATTCCAATCTCATCTTGGTTGATGCAGAAAATCGTATCATCGATTGTCTAAAACGGGTCGACCACGAAATGTCCGAAATGCGTCCTGTTCTACCTGGTCTGTTTTATCATTTGCCCCCAGCGCAGACAAAAGCTGACCCTCATGACCTTGCTTCATGGCGCAGCCGTTGGGCAGACGCCGATGGCACCGATGCTATTGAAAGCTGGATGGTACGCGAATTTTCGGGGCTGTCACCGCTAGTGGCGCGGGAACTCCTATTTCAAACGACAGGGCAAACAGCTCTACGCTTTTGCGAAATGACTGCCGAGGCACGTCAAACGTTGTTAGGCAATCTGGAAAAGTACGTCTATGCCTTGCAACAAAAGATATTTGAACCTTGCTTGCTAATGGATGGCGACACACCTACTCAATTTTCATATGTACCGATTTTGCAGTACGGCGATCGCTTTACGCGTTCCGCACCAGAAACATTTTCCGAATTATTGGATGTCTATTTTACCAGACGCGATGCCGCCGAGCATCGTCAAAAACGCGCCGCAGGATTACGAAAGACTGTTCAAAATGCCCTAGATCGTACAAAACGCAAACTTGCCTTACAAGCCAGTGAATACGCCGCTACGCTCAATCGGGAACATTTACGGGTTTGCGGTGATTTACTCATGGCAAATTTGCATACCTTAAAACGCGGACAACCTGTGGCTATCGTGCAGGATTTCTATGACCCCGAAACACCTATGGTGGAGATTCCGCTTAACGTGACACTTTCGCCTCAACAAAACGCGGCAAAGTACTATAAGGACTATACGAAAGCGAAAACAGCCCAAGAGGTGTTACAGTTGCATATGGAAAAAGGGCGCACGGATGTAGTCTACTTAGAAAGTGTGCTAGAAGCTATCGAGCGGGTAACAGGGGAGTCGGACATCAATGAAATCCGTGAAGAATTGTCCCAAACAGGCTTTTTACCGCAAATCAAGGGTAAGAAAAAAGGACCCGCCCCCTCTAAGCCGCTTGTGTTCCGTTCGACAACTGGCATGATGATTTATGTGGGGCGTAACAATCGCCAGAATGATGAGTTAACCCTGAAAACCGCTGATAAAACTGATATGTGGCTACATGTGCAAAAAATTGCAGGCAGTCATGTCATCATAAACTGTGAGCATCAAACCCCCGACGACAAGACGCTTGAAGAAGCCGCTATTTTAGCGGCGACGCATTCACAGGGCAAAAATGGTCAAAAAGTGCCTGTCGATTACACCGCTGTCAAAAATGTGAAAAAGATGTCTGGTGGTAAACCTGGCATGGTTATTTACGATAAATTTCAAACTGTTTTTGTAGACCCTAGCACAGCGCTTGCTGAAACACTGCGCGTTAAGTAAGCGAATGATGAAAATCCGCAATATATTGAATATTTACTTCAATTTTATTGCGGATTTAGTTAGTTACACATTGTCTAAAACTTAAATACAAATCATTTTTTGCACAAATTAACAGCTTTACAAACGAGAATTTTGTATGTTATAATGGATGAGCTGGCATTTCACTTACCAATGTAAGGCGAGCGGGAACAAAACAAGTTC
The DNA here is from genome assembly GCA_031554075.1 of Oscillospiraceae bacterium. Classification (GTDB taxonomy): domain Bacteria; phylum Bacillota; class Clostridia; order Oscillospirales; family UBA929; genus WRMG01. Next base: position 2,186 of record JAVBKJ010000151.1, read on the forward strand.
TCTTTTCCTACTAGATGCGAAGGCGGGGATGTTTTTGGAAAATATTGTAGAAATGCGTGGCATTCGCAAAGAATTTCCTGGCATTGTAGCAAACGACAACATTGATGTGGCTCTTCGAAAGGGAGAAATTTTGGCGTTACTCGGTGAAAATGGTGCAGGAAAATCGACCTTAATGAGCGTTCTCTTTGGCTTGTACCAACCAGACGCAGGCGAAATCTTGGTGCGAGGTCAAAAAGTACGCATATCTGGTCCAAATGCCGCGAACGCGCTCGGGATCGGCATGGTGCATCAGCATTTCAAACTAGTACATAACTTTACGACAACCGAAAACATTATTTTAGGCATGGAAACTCCTTTCTTGAATCTTACAGAAGCGACCGAAAAAGTACGGCAGTTTTCCGAAACGTACGGGCTTGGCATTGACCCCAGTGCGAAAATCGAAGACATCTCTGTTGGTATGCAGCAGCGTGTTGAAATTCTCAAAATGTTATATCGCAATGCAGAAGTATTGATTTTTGATGAACCTACTGCCGTGCTCACGCCGCAGGAGATTACAGAGTTAATCAAAATCATGAAAACCTTGATTGAGCAGGGGAAGTCCATCGTCTTGATCACACATAAGCTGAAAGAAATCAAGGCATGTGCTGACCGTTGTACCGTCATTCGCCGCGGCAAGGTCATTGGTACTGTCAATGTTGAGCAAACCAGTGAAGAAACCATGGCAGAAATGATGGTTGGGCGGCAGATTTCATTGAAAGTTGATAAACCAGAACAGGAACGCGGCGAAGTCGTTCTGTCGATTCAAAACCTGTCTGTTCTTAATTCTAGGAAATCAATGGCTGTCTCGGATTTTTCGTTAGAGGTACATGCTGGTGAAATTGTCGGTCTTGCCGGTGTAGACGGCAATGGCCAGTCTGAACTAATTGAGGCCTTAACTGGTTTACGTGCTGTGCAGAGTGGTTCGATGTTTGTTTCTGGTAAGGAATTAACGAATGCCACCACAAAGGAACGTATCAAATCTGGTGTCGCCCACATCCCTGAGGACAGGCAACGGCGCGGCTTGGTGCTCGATTTCCAACTTGAGGACAATATCATTTTAGAGCGCTATAAGGATCCTCCTTTTGCGAAGAATGGACTTTTACAGCGCACCGAAATTCGTAAAAATGCGGAAGCACTAATACAAAATTTTGACGTGCGCTCTGGTGAGGGCGCGTCCTCCATCGTGCGTTCTATGTCAGGCGGCAATCAGCAAAAAGCAATTGTTGGTCGCGAAATGGAGCTAAATCCTCAATTGCTCTTAGCTGTCCAGCCCACACGTGGCTTGGATGTCGGTTCTATAGAATACATCCATAAACGCTTAGTGCAGTTGCGGTCAGAAAATCGTGCGGTGCTACTTGTTTCCTTAGAGCTTGATGAAATCATGTCGCTATCTGATAGAATTGCGGTTATCAGCCATGGACAAATTGTCGGTTTACTTGATGCTAAAAATACCAATGAAAACGAAATAGGTCTCATGATGGCAGGTGTCCGAAAGGAGGAAATGGCTTGAAATTCAAACTAGATCCCAAGGTCATAACCTCTTTAATGGCTGTTGTTGCGGGACTATTAGCAGGCGCACTCTTAATTTTAGTCGCCGGACATAATCCCATAGAGGGATACCTAAACCTGTTCAAAGGCGGATTGTATTCCATTGAACGTGTGGGAAATGCCTTAGCGCTCGCAACTCCGCTCATCTTAACAGGCTTGTCCCTCGCCTTTGCCAACAAAACAGGACTGTTTAACATCGGCGCCGCAGGTCAAATGCTAATGGGTGGTTTCTTCGCTGTTGTTTTCGCGCTATATGTGCCATTTCCACGTCCCATCATGGTACCCTGTGTCATCCTAGCCTCCATGATTGGTGGCGCGCTTTGGGGCTTTATTCCTGGTGTGTTGAAGGCCATCTACAACGTGAATGAGGTTGTCTCTACCATCATGATGAACTGGATTGCCTACTGGACTGTGTCGTACGTGGTGCAAAACTTTATTCCCGAAAGCAAGCATGTTATCACCGTTTCACAACGTATCCCCCCAACAGCCACCCTTCGGTTGGAATGGCTCACAGAGTTGTTTAATAAGTCGTATGTCAATATGGGGCTATTTCTAGCTGTTATTGCCGCCATTTTAGTTGGTTTTATCATCAATCGAACTGTGTTAGGGTACGAACTTCGCTCAGTTGGCTTTAATCGTTATGCGGCAGAATACGCTGGCATCCCCGTGAATCGCAGTATTATTGCTGCTATGTCGATTGCTGGTTCGCTCGCAGGTCTTGCAGGCGCTACGTACTACTGTGGTTACTCTCCCAATCTGCAGGCAAACGTCTTGCCGTCACAAGGGTTTGACGGTATTGCGGTAGCATTGTTAGGGCTGAATAACCCCTTAGGTGTCGTTATCTCTGCCATTTTCTTTGGTATCATGCAGGCAGGCAAAAACTACATGAGCGCGCAAACGTCCATTCCTCCCGAAATTGCTGATACGATTATCGCCGTTATCATCTATTTTGCGGCGACCGCCGTTCTGATGCAACGTTTGCTCGCCAAGGTTAGCAAACGCAAGAAGGGGGGCAAGGCATAATGTGGGAAGCAATCGCGTTAATGATTCCTTACGCAATTGCCTATTCTATGCCATTGATGATTACGGCGCTCGGTGGTCTTTACAGTGAACGAGCTGGCGTTGTCAACATCGGTTTAGAAGGACTCATGGTCATCGGTTCTTTTGCGGGCGCGTTTACGATACAGCAAGTGCATCCTGGTTTTGTCGAACAGTTTGCCAAAACAGCAGAGGGCGCCGCCGCCGCAACAGCCTTAGCGATTCTAATTGGTATTGTCGTTTCCATCGCCAGCGGTGCGCTTTTTTCGCTGCTTCATGCGTTTGCCAGCGTTAGCCTAAACGCCGATCAGATTATTAGCGGTACCGCTATTAACATGATTGCAGGCGCTTTGACGCTGTTTTTAGCACGTAATATTACAGGCAGTGGCAATATTCGCGTGCAAGGGTTGCCGCGCTTTGATGTGCCTATTCTGTCTCATATTCCTGTGATAGGCAAGCTGTTTTTCTCTAATACCTATATGACGACTTGGATTATTTTGATAATCGTTGTACTTAGCAGCTTGTTACTATATAAAACCTCTTTCGGGCTGAGACTTCGTTCCTGCGGTGAAAACCCACATGCCACCGATGCCGCTGGTATTAACGTACGTCGCATTCGTTATGGTGCCGTGCTGATTTCAGGTGCGTTGGCTGGACTTGGCGGCTGTACCATTTTGGTCACGTATTCTGGTGAATTCACTGGTTCTGTGGCAGGTTTGGGCTTTTTAGCACTGGCATCACTTATTTTTGGACAATGGAAACCGTTGGGCGTGGTTGGTGCCACACTGTTTTTTGGCTTCGCCTCCACTGTTGCCAATGTTTCTCAAATCGTTCCTGCCTTTGCAGCGATTCCCAGTATCGTTTTTAAGGTTTTCCCTTATGTGATTACCTTGGTTGCATTGGTTATCTTCTCTAAATCATCAGCAGCACCGCGCGCCATCGGTCAACCTTTCGACCAAGGCAAACGGTAAGAATTACACAAATATCAGAAAGCACCCCACGTTTTACTAACGTGGGGTGCTTTTTAAACCGTATTTCGTAATGCTTATCAATAGGGAAGTAGTACACCTACGTGATGTTCTCCTATCGCACTGCACCAATTTTGGGGGTCAAAGAATACGTATGTATGACGGCAACGCCTGCAATAAATACCGCTTTTGCCTCGTTATTCTCAACTATGGCAGTACCAGCACACTCAAATTCATTATCTAACTGTGTAATAAAGTTGACAGATTCGCCTTTATCGGTCATAAACAGGAGTTTCGTTTGACTGATTGGGTATGGTTTGTTAATATTTTGTGCTAACGCTCGCTTGTGACTATGTATGGGGTCTCCATAAAAAAGTGTGCTTGGTGTAATCACTACCATGATGTTACCTCATCCCATTTTTGCGGTTTCACGACAATTAGGATAATTCTTGCAACCGTAAAATTTTTCACCACTACTTTTTGAGACGCGCTGCACCAATGGAATGTTGCATTTGGGGCAAATAACTGTTTGCGGAACAGGCATACCTAGATACGGGGTTAATACTCGAATAATGTCTTCTATTGTATAGCTTGGCTGGGTTTTCACTCTGACAAGTGGCAGTTCAGCATCCTTATACACTTTTTCAACAAAAGCATCTCGTTCTTTGGCTTTAGCTGATTCATGGCTCGCATCGTCCAATTCGATTCCGCAAAACGGGTTCATAGTTTTGGGATCGCACAACAGAAAGTCAACATGCTTCTGCGAGATTTTGCCCCAATATTTCATATAATCTTTTGTGTCCTTACCTAAAAAGAAGATATCTTTTAATCCGACTTTGGGGCAAATTACGGCTTGTGTTCCCACCGCTTTATGTAATGAAACATAAAAAGACATCTCTGGAGTCGTTAAAAAGTTGTCTTTACTTCTATATGGCAATATATCAGTGATTGAAATCTTCACATCTTCTGGGTTTTCCTTAGGTTTTCCGTTGTCGAACCAAATAAATACACAAAACTTAAATAGAAAAAACAGTACAGCTATGGCCCCAATAAAATAAATCGCAGCATTCCACATATTCGACGTATCTGGCATTTTGACACCCCTCAATGATGTTAATTTAGATTTGCACTTGTCTGGTGTAATATTACGTACGCATTGCACGTAGATTGGATGATGAAAAATTTTCTCAGTGACTACTGCGGGCTGGCTCGTGTAGATAGTTTGGTAACGGATTAAAGCACAATGTATCTTTCTAATGGCTAAATCGATATCAGTCATGACAAATGTGGGCGGTTAAAACGCTGACCAGAAAGAAACACGTTAGATAACTATACAAAATTTTTATGTTGTATAGTTATCTAACAGAG
>JAVBKJ010000047.1:0-6963 GCA_031554075.1 Oscillospiraceae bacterium
GTGACGTCGCAATGTGGGTGGGGACTGTGTAGCGTACGGCATTCCCTGCGATAATCGGCATTCCCACCGCATCAAAATGAGCGCCCTGACAATACGCCGCCGCACGCTGACCTGCTTGGTAGCTTTCTTCGCTTACATAATCAACCAAATCATGGACATGCAACACATTACCGCACGCAAACACACCCTCTAGCGAGGTTTGCAAGCTTTCATTCACCACTGGTCCCCCTGTGATATCCGATAAGGCGACCCCCATCCCTTGGGAGAGTTCATTTTCCGGCAACAGCCCGACGGAAAGTAACAGCGTGTCACAGGGAATATATTCTTCTGTGCCGATGATAGGCTGACGAGACGCATCTACTTGGGCGATTGTCACGCCCTCTACCCTCGTTTTTCCGTGTATATTGACCACGGTGTGTGAAAATTTAAGCGGTATGGCGAAGTCCTCAAGACACTGCACAATATTGCGTTTTAATCCCCCCGAATAGGGCATCAATTCCACCACAGCGCTAACCGTTGCCCCCTCCAGTGTCATGCGTCGCGCCATAATCAGCCCAATATCTCCCGAACCTAAGACAACAACACGCTGACCCGGCATCCATCCATGTAGATTGACAAACTTCTGCGCTGTCCCCGCTGTCATAACGCCTGCGGGACGTGTGCCAAATATTTGAATTGCCCCACGTGGACGCTCGCGGCAACCCATCGCCAAGATAATTGACTTGGCTTGCCATTCCATAACCCCATCAATCGGATTCACCGCTGTAATCACCTTGTCAGGGGCAATACGCAACACAGTGGTATTTAGTTTATAGGGTATGCCAACACTTGCTACCTGCTTTTCGTATCGGGCGGCGTATTCTGGTCCTGTCAACTCCTCTTGAAATGTGTGCAACCCAAAGCCGTTATGAATGCACTGGTTCAAAATTCCCCCCAAGCATGGTTCACGCTCAAGGATGAGAATATCGCGGCAACCAGCCTCATACGCGCCCAACGCCGCCGCCATACCAGCAGGGCCGCCACCAATAATCACTACTTCGTGCATGAGCGTTCCTCCTTGCATTCTCCCATAAGAATATATGAATCGCCGCCGCATTTCGTAATCGCAAAGGGTGATGCAGCGCGTTCACGGGCGAGAATCATCATAACTTGCGGTGTGCAGAAACCACCTTGACAGCGACCCATGCCAGCGCGGGTGCGGCGTTTGATGCCATCAATATCGTTTGCGCCACGCGCAATCGCCGCCACAACCTCCGCTTCTGTCACCATTTCACAGCGGCAAACAATATTGCCATACTGTGGATTTTCGGCAATCATTGCGTTCTGCTCCACTATCGAGCAGGAACGGAACGTCGGTGCGACCTGTCTGGTAGGGCAAAACGTAGGATTTTCGGCAGGATGTAGCCTATGACAAACCTCCGCCGCCACATGGGCGGCAATGGCTGGCGCACTCGTTAATCCTGGCGACTCTATGCCAAGCACATCATAAAAGCCCGCTACCCCCTCTACCCATCCTACCACAAAATCATTTTCGACTGCGTGGGCGCGAAGCCCCACAAACGACGTAATTACATCGCGCATGGACAGCTGTGGTAAGGTTTTAGAGGATGCTTGCAAGATTTTAGTCATGGCGTCCTGTTTTGTGGCAACATCGTCCTTGTCCACTTGGTCGATGGCGGTAGGACCTGCCATTATATTACCATCCACCGTCGGCGTCACCAATACCCCTTTTCCCATTTTGGTGGGTAATTGAAACAACGTGCGCGTCGCCAAATGTCCGACAGTTTTATCAAATAACAAGTATTGCCCTGCCCTTGGGATGATGGTTTGGGATGTTGGCGACACCATGTTGTGGAGTGTGTCGGCGTGTAGACCCGCGGCGTTAATGACAATGGTTGCCTCAACAACACCCCGCGCTGTCTCTAGCTGCCATCCATTTTGCTTATGTGTCACGCTAGATACGCCCGCATAAAATTGAAATACAATGCCATTTTCAGCCGCATTTTCAGCCAAGGCAATCGTCATTTCATAGGGGCAACAAATACCACCAGTTGGCGCGTATAGCGCCCCAACAACCTCATGACCTATCTGTGGTTCTAATGCTAGTACCGCTTGCCTATCGAGAATTTGTAATCCCTCGACACCATTTTCAATGCCGCGCTGACACATTTCTGCCAGTTGTGGCAGTTGACTTTCCTCGAAACATAGAACGAGCGACCCATTTTGCTGAAAGGGAAACCCAAGCTCACGGCTGAGCGTCGGAAAACGCTGACTACCCTCGATATTAAAACGTGCCTTCTGACTTTGCGGCTTTGCATCATGTCCTGCATGAACAATGCCGCTGTTCGCCTTTGATGTCCCCGTTGCCACATCGCCAGCCGCTTCTAACACCGTCACACGCAGCTGATAGCGGCTTAATTCACGTGCAATGGCACAACCAATCACGCCCGCGCCAACAATGGCGACATCCCACATGCGTTTCACACCCTACTCTTTTTTAGTAAAAGTATATCCCACCTTGTTTCTAATGTCAATCTCCTGTATACTAAGAAACACAGCTTGTGGCAGTGTGCAAATGACAGCATTCGCCACGTGAAACAACAAAAGGAGCATCATATGGATTGGTATTTGAAACCGTTTAACGCCCTCACCGTGCCAGAACTGCATAGCATTTACAAGGCACGTTGTGAAGTGTTTATCGTCGAGCAACATTGCCCCTATCAAGATATTGACGATTTTGAACCTGCCTCACTGCATCTATTTGCCATGGAGGAGGACGTACTTGCCGCCTATTGCCGTCTTGTACCCAAAGGTGTGCGCTTTCCCGAAGCCTCAATTGGACGTGTGATTACCACACCGACGTTTCGCCGCGGCGGGTGGGGGCGGCAACTAATGACCCGTGCCATTGCCCATATCACCAACGAGTGGCATGAGACGCAAATCCGAATTTCTGCTCAGGCATACTTACAAACATTCTACGAAAGTTTTGGATTTGTCGTCGTTTCTGACCTCTATCGTGAGGATGATATCCCCCATTTTGACATGCTGTATAATGTCACGCAACCTGCTACCAGACAAGAACACTAACCAGCCATTCAAAAACAGCCTAACACTTGATAGTGGGGATCCCCCTATCAAGTGTTAGGCTGTTTTATTGGCATGTCATTTTTCGCCCAGATAAAACGAATATTGCATGATTTCCCATCGCTTCAAAGGTGTCAGTTACGAGTAAGTAAGAGACACGAGCTGTATTTCGTCACCCAGAATTATGTTTTTTGTCATGATATATGACACTCATAAATTTGATAATCTAATTAAAGAATGCGTATTTGATTACTTTCAAAAAATACGCCATAATTCTACAGTGTTACTTTGTAAATTTCATCTGCAAAGCAACTTCACTTTACAGGTATCGAAGAAAGTCTTTGCCGTACATCGTAAACACGTGATGCGGCACTGGCTCGCCTAATCGTGAAGTGATGTTACGCAATACAAGTTCTTGTGTGAATCCACAGCGCGTGAGGACATTGCACGAGCGCGCGTTTGCTCTGTGGCATGTCCCCTCGACCATGGCAAGTGCCATATCCATAAAGCCAAATGTTAGCGCCGCATTCACCGCCTCGGTCGCAAATCCCTGCCCTTGGGCATGGGCGCACAGCTCATAGCCAAGCTCGGCTTGGTTATGAGCTTGGTCAAAATTCCACAAGCAGACCGTGCCTAAAAACGCCTCTGAATCGTGCGTTTGCATGGCCCAGATAATGGCTTCTCCATTTGCCACCATCGTGTTCATGCGTTCAATGTATAGGGTAGCGGCGTCTAAATCCTGCATTAAGGTTCTATCCAAGAACTCTGATTGTGCAGGGTCACTGCGCAACTGAAACACAGCAGATGTGTCCGTTGCTTGCAATTGACGAAGCAGTAATCGTTCAGTTGTTAAAACAGGAAATGGGGTGAAAACAGTGTTCATTCTGCGCCTCCTGCGGCTGATTTCTCAGCTTCAAATAAATAATACCCAAAGGAATCCGCCATAGCAATCCAACTTGCTTCAATAATATCCTGCGAGACGCCCGCCGTTGTCCAAACATTCTGACCATCTGTTGCGGTTAGCAACACACGCACCCTAGCAGACGTTCCACTGTTAGCATCAATAAAGCGTACTTTATAGTCAATCAAACGGGCTTTTTTTACTGCTGGATACGAAATCTCTAACGCTAGTCGCAACGCATTTTCCAACGCATTTACAGGACCAACGCCCTCGCTTGCGGTCAATTCTTGCCGATGTCCAACCCGAATTTTGAGAATCGCGTTGGCTGGTTTGTCCCCGATATTCGGCTGTTCTTCCATTATTTTATAGTAAACAAGGTCAAATAGTGGTCTATATGTGCCTAAAATCTTCTGAACGACCAAACTAAAACTAGCCGTGGCCGCTTCGAACTGATACCCTTCAAATTCCATATGTTTTATCATTTGTGTAATGTACTGAAGTTGTGTACTATCCTTAGAGAAATCGGGGAATATTTCGCGTATTTTACCCAACACAAGTGCGCGTCCTGCCGTTTCCGTCCGCAACAGATAGCTGACATTCCCCACCATATCAGACGACACAGGCGCAACCTTTGTCGTTAGATGCTCTGCGCCCTCGAGATGGGCATTCGCCTTATTCGCAAAAGCGGCTGACCCAACGTATGGTGTACGATTCGGTATGGTTATGTTGGAGACTTCTGCAATGTGATGACAAACAGAGGTAATACGTGGCAATTGTGCCGCGGGTATGCAATCATACCCCATTCTCAGCTGTAAATTTGGTAACAATATTGCCAAATCAGCGTTTCCACAACGCGCCCCTGTCCCATTAAACGTCCCTTGCACATGCGTAATGCCTGCCTGTACCGCCGCAATCGCGTTTGCTACCGCTAAACCACAATCGTTATGCGTATGGATGCCTAATGGCACTTCTACCAACAACTTTACCTGAGCACAAATCTTGCTGATATCGTTTGGAAACGTGTTGCCGTTTGTATCGCAAAGGGTTATGATATCCGCGCCGCCCTCCACAGCGGCTTGTAAGGCGGACATCGCATAGCTAATGTTAGCGGTTGCCCCATCAAAAAAATGTTGTGCGTTAAAGATTACTTCTAACTTACGGGCTTTGCAAAAACTAACGGTGTCACGTATCATCGCCAAGTTTTCCGCCAGCGTACAGCCCTTTGCGGCTAGGATATGCGTATCCCAACTCTTACCGCTAATGACGGCAACAGGCGCACCAGATTGCACAAGCATTTGCACTTGTGGGTCAGAATGCACAGCCGCATGTGCTTTGCGTGTTGTGCCAAAGACGGCGGCTCTGGCCGTTTTCAACCTTACATGACGCAAACTTTCAAACACGACTAAATCCTTGGGGTTGGCGGCTGGGTGACCTATTTCAATATAATCCAATCCGAATCCATCTAACACTTGGATGATACTGGCTTTGTCCTCTACCGAATACGTAATATCCTCACTTTGCGCGCCATCTCGAAGCGTCGTATCTAACACTGTTATTTTTTGCATATTGTCTACCTTTTCTAAATCAAGGTTCACACCGTGACCATGCCCATCGTGCCACGATGTTGCGCAGATGTTTGCTTGAAAACCCCGTTATTTTGTGTTTTTCCGCATGTAAAGTACAGTCACTTTACATGCGGAAAACTTGCTAAAGTATCATTTTCAGCAGCGGTATCACGCTTATTTGTCGCCTTTCTGCTTTGTGGTACGCGAGCCTACGAGCTACCAGGTTTGCAATTCCGCCTCTGGCAACGACGGCGAAAAAGCCTTGTCATACGAACAAACAGTATACGCCTCGCAGACGCTTAAAAAATCGGGATCTGTCAACAATCTAGCTTCCCACGACCTCTGCTGCCAATCTTTGCAGGTTTGCTTGCCTTCCTCACTCACAAACATAGGGTCAAGCACTACTTCTGTCACTGCGGCTAATGGTGTTTCCAATAACGTTAGATAGAAGTGTTTAAGTTGTTTATAACTTTCCATTGTCGTGCCTATACGTGAGATAACACGTTCCGGCATCTTAACATTGAATAACCAAGCGCTCTCAATCGCACTTTGATGATTCATCGAAAACGCCTCAATGTACTCGATTAATTCCACACTCATACAGTCAGACAGATGTTCAATGTTTTGAGGATAGCGAAACGGTAGATGATTGCCGCTGCTAACCATGAAGTATTCAAGCAGAAAATTACGATGCGAACCAGTGTAAATCATACCTTGTTTGCTAATCGCGTGCGTTGGCGTAATGCCATTACTAACGACAGCGGCATATTGCGCCTGTAATTCCAGCAGCACATCCTCGGCCGCCGCATGGGCGGCAAACACCCTCGCATCGGTATATAAGTATCCGTTTTCATCACAAATCGACGGCACGAGCGAACACAGGGGTTTCCATTTTTGCGCAGTCGTCAAGGCGTGCAACGCCCACTGTAAACCCACTTTAATTTGCCGATTCCGTGACGCAATGGCTATCGCATGGTCGGTGTACTCTGCAATTGGTATGAGAGATGTCCCTGTGATAGCACCCAAATTAAAAAGTCGTTCAATGGTTTCATTTGCTGTCAGGCACAAACCAAAATTGTCCGCTGTAATCATCAGCCTATTCATTATTTGTCCCCCTCTTGTCGTGTCTGTTTCTGTTTTGCACGCCACGTAGCCCAAACAGGATGCGACAGGCGTTTACGCCATGGTGCATGAAAGATAGCAATATCATGCTTACGCGCCATCGATTCGGATTTTTCAAATTGAATCTCCAACAGTGGTGTCGCGCCTGTCAAACCAGTGGTGTCCAAAGTAATAACTGCCTGCTGATATCGATGCACTGTGATAGTATACTGCTTATATGTACTGCTTTTCACCGCTTTCTGCAATAAAAACGCTTGGTGAACGATAGCACCGTTGTTCTGCCGCAAGTAC
>JAVBKJ010000104.1:0-16337 GCA_031554075.1 Oscillospiraceae bacterium
ATATTTTTCCCAAGTTCTAAAATTTCATTAGATGAATTACAAATCGTTTTAGCTCTACTTTTCCAAATTTGTATAGCATTTCGTTTATCATCATATGGATTTTGTTGGTTTTCAAAATCTAATACATATGACCAAACTAAATCATATATGCCTTTTTTTATTTGTGATTGAATAAATAATTTTGCTTCAGTTTCTAGCTTGATTTTCATTTGTTCTTGTATGTCAAAAGGACGATTGTAACAGCAATTGTCCAAATATATTCTGATTTTAATATCCATTCACTTCCTCACACAAATATAGTTATCAACATTAGAAAATCCTAATTTGGTACTCTGTTTGGTCTGTTAATTTATTATACTTTCTATTTCATCAGCAACTTGCGCAATTGTTTTGTGGTCGGTATTAATAATATAATCGCCAAGATGGGGTTGCATTCTTAACCATTGCAATGATACTTCGTTAGTGTCACCGCGATTTTTATGGCGTTCAATCAGCGTTTCTTCCGAACATTTCAATGTAAACGCAATAGTCGTATAATCCTTCGCTGTAATATCTTTCAATATAGCCTCTCGAATTGCTTCACCTATCACCACTACAGAGGAAAAAATAACATAATCGAAATTTGAATTTAAATAAGTGGACAGCGCAAATGACATGGTTTTGTCACCATTCCGTAATCGTGGGTCAGCAATTGAAAACGGGTTGACGCGCCATGCCCAGTCACCATCGAAATGTGCGCTGTTTTTGTATGACTCAAAAAGGCTTTCTGCCACAGCAGTTTTGCCTACACAAGGTGAACCGGTTATGATAATCAACTTTTGCTTCAAATTATTTCGCATCTTTACCTCCGTAACGTATAAAATATAAATTTATTTGCATTTCTTAATCTATTATACAGTAAAGTATATCACACTAAACACTGTACTCTCAAGTAATTTCAAAAAGCGTCATTACTTGTGGTACGGTTCACCGTACCAGTGAAAGTGCGAACTAACTGGTTGTGTAGAAAACCTAGCACTGTAAAGATTTGAAATAAATCAAGCCTTCCTTTCTCTCTGATTCGTGCAACCCTAGTTTTGAAAGAATTCTAGTAGATGGCAGATTGTCTTCAAGGCAATCTGCTGTTATTCCTTTTACAAGTGGTTGTGCCATTCCCCATCGAAACAATGCAGAAACTGCTTCAAATCCAAAACCTTGTTTCCGTTTCGCTTCAATTATGGCATATCCAATATCAATTAAGCCATTTTCGTTGGGTACTCCCTTGAAACCTCCGTCACCAACAATTGAACTATCTTTCTTGTCAATAAAGAGCCATGCGTCAAATCCATCGGGAGTATCTTTATCTTTTAAACTATTTGAAATCATATGTAATATATTTCTAATATCAGCTTTTTCTGGCCACGATTCGGTTTTAATTGCTCCCAACAGTTCATATGCCGAAGAATCGCCATTCATAATTTTCAACACAAAATCGTAGGTCATAGGAACTATTCTCAGTCTTTCTGTTTCAATAAAATCACCTTTTAGCATTAATGTATCACCCTTTCAATTCACAATATAAAGACATTTATCTGCATAATATTTAAAGTCTAACAAAACAAGACGACAAATCTTGTCAACCGCTGTCAATCGCCGTCATTTATGGTACGGCTCACCGTACCGAATACTCAAACACTATTGTCAGTTACATCTATGGACGGTTTGCCATCCTTATCTAACAATGGGGTCAAACCCCCGACATACCCATCATAATGAAGAAGGTATTGGACGCCTGTTTGCGTGTCTTTTATAATTCTAAACCCTGCCCCAAAAGTACTGTCTTCTTTCAAGGTAAATTCAAAGCGTTTCTTCTCTTTTTTACTCATTTTCATGCTCCTCCAATCATTTCTAACAAAAATACTGTATTTTTACGCCATTGGGATCTGAAAAGAACAGAAATGTATGCTGTGGCGACATTTTTACAACTTCTGCCTCAATACCATTTTCACGCAAAAACTCCATTGATTCCGTAAGCGACGCAACCTCAAAACCCAACGAAACGCCTTGACCTATGGTTGTTTTCTCTAATTCTTGGTTGCATATGAGCTCTATTGCCGTTTCGCCGTTTGCTAAAAAAGCAATCTCAAGGTTTGGATTTGGAGAGAAACGGCTTTTCAATTGTAAACCAATGATATCTTGATAGAAATGTACGGATTCGTCTAAGTCTTTGACCGACAGGGTAACATGTGCCAATTTCATGTCATTTTCCAACTTTCATTATATGTATAAAGTATACATTTACTTCGCCGCATCATGCTAAACATCTTTATATCGATACCATAGATAAACCCCAAGTCCAGGAATCATTGCCGCCAAAGTAATTAAGATTAAATAGAAAACAAGTGCCACACCATTGTCACCGCCTTGCTTCGTTAGCCTGTATGCTGTCCCGTATCCCAAGAGATTTTGTACCATTGTAATGATGTACCACAATATAACTAAAAATTCCAATTGTATCGACCTCCGAAGTTCATTTTCAATGTCAAAATGGTATTTAGTTTTGGTAATTCGTTTACTCAACTATGTAATAGCTGTTGCAAATCCAAAAATAAGAAACATGGTACAGTCAACCCAATAAAAATGATGCTCCATACGCGCAGTGACAGCCAGAAAAATGTATCTTTCACATCGTATACGGCGATTTCGCCAGTTTTTTTATTTTGAATCTCCTTGCCTAAGAAAATTATCTCACGATTAGTTTTTTTATCTATCATACTGTATTCTTGACAGGTTGCCCTTCTGTGCCACTTCACAAGAAGATCAGCAATAAAACAAGTCGTAGCCAAAAACACTAACCCAATCGAGTACACTTCCAAATATCCCGCGATAAACATTGCAACCAGCGCTAAGGGAACCACCAGAAATCCAAACCCTTTATAAAAATAGATCATTTCTATTCTCCTCCCAAAATATTGACAAAAACCCCCTCGAATACATCCGAGAGGGTTTGTAAATTAACGTTTCGAGAATTGTGGAGCGCGACGCGCGGCCTTAAGACCGTACTTCTTACGCTCTTTCATTCTTGGGTCACGTGTTAAGAAGCCTGCTTTTTTCAACACAGGGCGGAACTCTGGGTTGAGCTTTAGCAACGCACGGGACAAGCCATGGCGAATCGCACCAGCTTGGCCAGTAACACCGCCGCCGATAACTGTTGCCACGATGTCTACACGACCCAAGGTCGCTGTAGAAACAAGGGGCTGACGGACAAGCAGCTTCAAGGTTTCAAGACCGAAATAACTTTCGATATCACGGTTGTTAATCGTCACAGCACCTGTGCCGTTTGGAAAAAGATGTACGCGCGCCACCGAGCTTTTGCGGCGGCCAGTTCCATATACATAGGGCTTTTTGCTCTTGTACATTCTTACTTACCTCCGTTCCATTCAATGGGCTTCTGGGCGGCGTGTGGATGTTCCGCACCAGCATAAATCTTAACGCGACCAAGCGCCCAGCCTCTGTGCTTATTCTTGGGCAGCATACCGCGAACGGCAAGCTTCATAGCAAGTTCAGGACGTTTTTCCATCAAAAGACGGTACTTCGTCTCCTTTAAGCCACCAACATAGCCAGAGTGGGTACGATAATACTTTTGTTCCAATTTCTTACCAGTCAATACGGCAGAACCTGCATTGATGATAATAACGAAATCACCGCCGTCAACATGGGGGGTAAATTCGGGTTTGTGTTTGCCATGTAGCAAATGGGCAGCTTGTGCGGCGGTGCGGCCTAATGCCACGCCTGCGGCGTCCAAGATATACCAATTGCGTTCCACGGTCTGTTGTTTTGCCATGAAAGTGCTCATGGATAAGTGTCCCCTTTCTCTTTGCGTTTCTTTGTGTTATACTTCTTATTGACTGTGTCAGTTTAGCACAGCGAAACTTAGCTGTCAACACTGTTTTTCATAAAAACTTACTTAGCTCTGCTTTTCTCTTATTTCCTGCGTATATCTCCGTTTTCCTTATATCCTATTTTAGATTTACGAGGTGCCTTATGCAACAGATTCTATCCCTAGTTCGACGTGCCGTGCAAGAATTTGACATGATTCAAGCGGGCGAAAAGGTCGCCATTGGCGTGTCAGGCGGCAAGGACTCTCTTTTAACCCTATGGGCATTGGCGCAACTGCGTCAATTCTATCCAAAACAGTTTACGCTCGAAGCTATTACCCTAGATTTAGGCGACAGTGTCGCTGTGCCATCGCATGGGGATTTATCGCAAGTGCGCGCCTTTTGCGAAACGCTATCTATTCCTTACACCGTTGTAAAAACCGACATTTTCGAGGTCGTGTTTGATATTCGCAAGGAAACAAACCCCTGCTCGCTCTGTGCCAAAATGCGGCGCGGCGCATTACATGATGCGGCAATCAAATTAGGATGCCGTAAGGTTGCCTTGGGTCACCATTTCGACGATGCCGTTGAAACATTCATGATGAGTTTATTATTTGAAGGACGCTTGGGCTGTTTTGCCCCTGTCACATTTTTAGACCGTGTGGGCGTTACCTTATTGCGCCCCCTGTTGTACGTCGAGGAAGCGCAAGTACGTCAAGCGGTGAAAGCCTTACAGCTGCCTGTTGTTCATAATCCCTGTCCTGCTAATGGTAACACAAAACGACAAGAGGTAAAAGAGTTATTTGTAGACATGGAAAAGCGCTATCCTGCGTTACGTCAGAAGGTGTTTGGCGCTATGCACCGCTATCCGCTACGCGGTTGGGAACGCCCCGAGAATACCGCAGTAAATTCTCTTGATTAGGCTGTTGTTTTCTGATATAATACTAACTCGTATGAAACCCGCAGCAGCTTGCCACTATGCAAGCATTGCAACGGCAGGTTTCGCACGGTTTTAACGACAGTATAAATACGAACCAAATAGATACGCAACGTGCATGAATCGTTGCTAACTGATACAGAATGAAAAGGGAATGACAATGTGGATTGCAAACGACTGGGTCGATTATGAGCTGTTAGACTGTACCTCAGGTGAACGCCTAGAACGGTGGCGCAATTTTATATTGGTGCGCCCTGACCCGCAGGTGATATGGCACACCGCCAGACAGCATCCAGCGTGGCGCACACCCGACGCGCGGTATCAGCGTTCCGACACTGGCGGCGGTGGCTGGCTACCGCATAAGCTACCCAAGCAATGGGACATCGCCTACGACACATTGCGATTCCATGTAGGACCTATGAATTTCAAGCATACTGGTATTTTCCCCGAACAGGCGGCAAACTGGCGTTTTTTGAAAGAAGAAGTGTCAAAAGCGCCCTGCAATGTGCTGAATCTATTTTCTTACACGGGAGCGGCGACGATTGCCTGCGCCGCGGCTGGCGCAACAGTTACCCATGTGGATGCCGCAAAAGGCATGGTGCAATGGGCTAAGGATAACGCCGCCTTGTCGGGGCTGTCAGACAAGCCCATTCGTTGGATTGTTGACGATTGTGGCGCATTTGTCGCTCGCGAACTGCGCCGCGGCAAAACCTACGACGCCATTATCCTAGACCCGCCCTCCTTTGGGCGCGGTCCAACAGGGCAAACATGGCATTTAGAAGAACATCTTTATGATTTACTATCAGAATGTGTCAAGCTTTTGTCTGACACTCCGCGCTTTATCCTGCTAAACACGTATACCACTGGATTAGCGGCGGCAACCTTACAACATTTGTTAGACTGTGTGATGCAGTTTCGCGGCAACACCGAGGCGCAGGAGCTAGGCTTGCCCATCACAACAGGCGGCGTTTTGCCGTGCGGTGCTTCCGCTCGCTGGCGTAACACCACTGCCACTTGAAGGAGACTCTCTATTGGACACCCTGATTCGCTATGAAAATGTTAATTTCACCTATCCAGGGCAGGAAACACCTGTCCTTTCTGATTTTTCCCTGACGATTGCTGCTGGCTCATTTGTGGCGTTGTTAGGACACAATGGCTCTGGCAAGTCCACGCTTGCCAAGCACACAAATGCAATATTACTGCCCACCTCTGGGCGCGTATTTGTGTCCAATCTCGACACAGCGGACGAACAGAATCAGCTGCAAATTCGTCAAACCGTCAGCATGGTTTTCCAAAATCCCGATAACCAAATCGTCGCCACTGTGGTGGAAGAGGATGTCGCCTTTGGGTTGGAAAACATTGGTGTTCCGTCAGCGGAAATACGCGCGCGTGTTGACCAAGCTTTGCGCGATGTTGGTATGTATGAATTTCGGGAACATGCGCCGCATCGCCTATCAGGCGGACAAAAACAACGTGTCGCCATTGCAGGTGCGATTGCGATGCGCCCCAAATGTATCGTATTTGACGAACCGACCGCTATGCTCGACCCCGTCGGTCGCCGCGAAGTGCTGACGACCATCCAAAAACTACGCGATACCTATGGCATAACGATTATATTGGTCACACATCACATGAACGAAGCGGCGTTGGCTGACCGACTTGTCGTCATGAACAAAGGTGCGCTCTACATGGACGGCACGCCCGCGGAGATTTTTGCCCAAGTGGATAACCTACGTGCTGTAGGATTAGCGCCGCCGCAGACGGTGGCATTGCTCCACGCACTGCAACAAAACGGGTGGTCTGTACCACTTGACGCGCTGTCTGTTGAGGCGTGCGCCGCGACAATCCAAGCAGTTGCCCCCGCCACGATATCATACGCTGAACCACTTACGCCTGTCGTCGCCTTTCCCAAATCAGCCACACCAAAATTAGAATTGCGCGGCATTACCCATATTTACGGAGAAAGCACACCTTTTGAACGTCACGCTCTGCAAAACGTGAATTTTTCGTTAGAAAAGGGTGAATTTCGCGGCATTATTGGGCATACTGGCTCTGGAAAATCAACGCTAATTCAGCATCTGAACGCATTGCTGAAACCCAATGCAGGACAAGTCCTACTTGACGGTGCTGATATCTGGGCGAATGGCTATAATTTGCGCGCGGTACGATTTAAGGTTGGGTTGGTGTTCCAATATCCCGAGTATCAACTATTTGAAGAGACAGTGGCCGCCGATATCGCCTTTGGTCCAAAAAACATGGGGCTGACAGGGGCGTCACTCGACGAGCGTGTGAATGAAGCCATGCAGTTTGTGGGGCTGAACGAGACACTGCGTGACAAATCTCCGTTTGAGCTGTCGGGCGGTCAAAAACGTCGTGTCGCCATCGCTGGTGTTATCGCTATGCGACCTGAGGTACTCATATTAGATGAACCCACCGCGGGTCTTGACCCCCATGGACGCGACGAAATTCTTGAGCATATCAAAGCGTACCACAGGACGCAAAACAGTTCTGTCGTGTTGGTAACCCATAGCATGGACGAACTGGCGCAAACGGTGGATTCTGTTACCGTTATGGCTGATGCCAAAACGCTGTTAGAGGGACACCCACGTACTGTGTTTGCCCAAGCGCCGCTTTTAGAGGCACACGGGCTAAGTGTCCCCGGTGTCACCGCGGTATTTAACCGATTAAACGCCTTGGGTCTGTCTGTTCCGTCTGTTCTCACACTATCAGAAGGCGTGGCGGCACTAGGACGCTTAGGAGGTGCCTCATGCTAAAGGATATTACACTGGGTCAATTTTTTCCGGGGCATTCCCTGCTTCACAAACTTGACCCACGTATGAAGCTGGCACTCACCTTCCTATTTATTGTTGCATTATTCTCTGCCAAGAGTTTGCTTGCGTATTGTTTATGCTTGGCATGGCTTGCCTTTGCAGTTTTTTCGTCTAAACTTTCTCTTAAGGTGATATTTCGTGGGCTAAAGCCCCTTGTCTTTATCCTCGTATTCACAGCGGCGTTAAATGTACTCTATACCCCTGGCACGCCGCTTGTTCACTGGTGGATTTTTACAGTAACCCGTGAAGGCGTTGCCCTTGCTGGATTTATGCTCATTCGCATTCTTATGTTGGTCACCAGTACATTTTTGCTTACCTATACAACCTCACCAATTATGCTAACAGATGCGCTAGAACGCGTCATGAATCCCCTCAAGAAAATTCATGTACCCGTTCATGAGCTTGCCATGATGATGACCATAGCCCTCCGCTTTATTCCTACATTAATTGAGGAAACCAACAAAATCATGAGCGCACAACGGGCGCGCGGTGCAGATTTTGAAAGTAAAAATCTGTTGGCTAGGGCGAAGGCGCTTATTCCGTTGCTTGTGCCGCTGTTTGTCAGTGCGTTTCGGCGTGCAGACGATTTGGCGATGGCGATGGAATGCCGTTGCTATCACGGCGGCGAAGGGCGCACCCGTTTACGTGTCTTGCATTTGCATACGCGAGATTTTTACAGTGCTGTCGTCACGCTGCTTTTGTGCGCCGCCGTCATCACTTTGGGAGTGCTGGGGTTATGAGAAACATCTGTTTAGTCTTACGATACGATGGCACGGCGTACCATGGTTGGCAAATTCAAAAACATTTGCCAACTGTTTGCCAAACCATCCAAGAAGCCCTAACCCGTCTTTGCAAAACACCTGTGACGCTCACAGGCTGTGGGCGTACAGATGCAGGTGTTCACGCGCTGCGCTATGTGGCAAATTTTATGACGGAATCTCGTATCCCTGTGGAACGCTTCCCCTATGCTGTCAACACATATTTACCTGAAGATATCAGCATCGTAGACGCCATAGAAGTGCCGCTCGACTTCCACGCCACGTATTCCTGCATACAAAAAGAGTATACGTATAGGCTCTACACAGTGCCACACCGCGACCCCCTACTTGCTAGACGCTCTCTCTTTTATCCCTATGAGGTAGACTTGCCCAAATTTCAAGAAACCGCCGCCGCCTTTGTTGGCACGCATGATTTTGCCGCTGTCCGCACCATGGGTTCAAATGTCAAAACCACCGTTCGTACCGTGTACTACTTCAAGGTGCAAGAGGATTCTTGGAATCACTACAGTTTCCGTGTGGCGGCTGATGGGTTTCTTTACAATATGGTGCGCGCGATGGTGGGTACGGTGCTGTATGCCCAGTCTGGCAAAATGGATACTATTGACGCACTGTTACAATCTGGCAACCGCTCTGGTGCTGGTCCGACCCTACCACCGCACGGACTGTACATGAGCGGCATTTGGTACAACGATTTTTCAGCAACAGAAGGTGGTGACGACCTTGCCGAATCCCAAAAAGCCCTACAAGCCTATAGGCAAGGTGATTAATATCCCAATCGCCGCGCCACCGCCTGCCCTACCCGAACCGCCACCCACGAAGAAGCCCACCACCCCCCTGATTAAACGCACATTCTTCAAAAAAGAGATAAAACACCCCTTTGCCAAAATAGGCACAGCAGCGCGTTTTATTATCTTTTCTGTATTCTTTGTCATCGTTCTTGTGTTCTTGGCAATTTTTTGGGTAATACGTAACGATTTAAGTGCCGATACCTTTAGTTCACTAAAGGCACGTTTGAACATTACTTGGGGCAGTAAAGCCGTCATTGCGCCCGAACATATTAACTTTGATGCACAATTAGATAACGAACTTGCCGCCTTTCGTGACGGACTTGCCGTCTTGACCAAAAACCGTTTCGCGTGGTATGATGCTACTGGGCAAGAGGTGCTAGGGTTAGAACGCACCTTTAAGCGCCCCTCGCTGCAAACCTCTGCTAAAAACGTGCTGGCCATTGACCGTGACGGCGACAGCTTCGTACTGGCCAATCAAGATGGTTTTTTGCTTAATATGACATGGGATGCCCCTTTAATTACGGCGCGTCTCAATGATAGCGGCTGGACAACCGTTGTGTCGCAAGGGAATCGCTATCGTTCTGTCGTAACGGTACTTGACGAAGTGGGCAAAGTAGTGTATAAATATTATTCACCCGATTACTATATTTTGGATGCTGTTTTGTCCCCCGACTGCACCACCCTCGTGGTGTCCTGTGCTACCTTTGAAAATAATTGGGTGAGTGGTCGTCTGAAATGGTTTGATATCAGCCAAGAAAACCCCATTGCCGAAAGTATGGCAGACGACGCCTTAACGACGCAACTCTTTTTCCCGCACAATGACCGTGTTTGCGCCATTACAGAACGGGGTTTAGTCTTCTGGGATAGTAAAGGAGAGCGATTAGGACAGACTATCTTTGGCGACCGTGTCTTACTCGACTACTCTGTGTTGCAAGATAGCCTTGTAACACGCTCTGCTCACAATTTTGTTGGCAATAATTCGACGCTTGAGCAATATAATTTTGAGGGTGAGCTGCAAGCCACACTTGCACTTGAAAACGATATTATTTGTCAATCTGGCGACAATAACTTCCTAACACTCATTACCAGTAATCAAATTTTAGTTTACAATGATGCCTTGAAGCTAATGTCAGAGGAACCCAACGACACCCATGTGCGGCAAGTGCTGCAACGTCCAAACGGCACATTATTCTTGGTGTATAACGATTACGCACAGCTTTACACGCCATAGCTTTATGTTCTAACAGTTTCTGCACCTCGCCATTTTTAACTTGTATCAGTCGGCACTGCCGAGAGAGGGGATGTACTTTGCTATCATTTGTAATTGACGTCTTAGTGTTATTTACGCTCGCCTTTTTTGCATGGAACGGCTTTCGCAAAGGTTTTTTCTTGTCCCTTGCGACACTTGTCATTTTCTTTGTCAGTATTATGATTGGTACCGCTGTGGCAAATCAAAATGTCGAAACAGCGTCGGTGGCGTTTGACAGTATCCTTGACTGGGTTGCAGAATCCGCTACCCAAGAAGCAATCGATAAAATTGGGCAAAACCCCGGCGATTTAACAGACGCACAGCTAACTGTAGTCATTAAGGACTCGTTTGCGTCCATGGGTATTCGCCCCTCTGCCTCTACCTACCTTGCCAGCGAAGTAAAAACAATGATGAAGTCGGTCGAAGCCTCGACACTGTATGAATCCATTTCGCAAGTCTTTATACGTGCCTTGGCGTGGATTATTCTGTTTTTTGCTGGGTTTGTTATCACAAACCTGCTTCTATCGCTTATTGCAAATTTTGTCGCAACAATTTTCAAGCTACCAGTGTTAAAACAGTTAGACAGTATTGGCGGCATCGCCATGGGCTTTATCAATGGTTTATTGCTCATGTTCTCTCTGGGGCTTGCGTTGCGTTACTTTGGCATACTATTCCCTCAAGAATTGCTTAACAAAACCGTTTTTCTGCGATTTTTTATTGAAGTCAACCCTTTCGGCGGCATGATGTCCCTTTAATGTTGCCAGGTATAATTTACCAACCAATGCACGACCTGTGCAAGAAAGTGAGATTACTCTATGCAGCCTAACATGTGTTCGCGTTGCCATAAATATATGGCCGTGGTGTTTATTACAAAAATGGAAAACGGCAACAGTACCAATGAGGGGCTTTGTCTGAAATGCGCCAAAGAGCTTGGCATTAAACCTGTAGATGATATTCTAGCGCGTATGAATATTTCAGAAGACGACCTTGACAGTCTCTCTAATGAAATGATGGAGGCTGTGTCGGGGGCTGGCGAACTCTTTGGTACATCCGACGAGGAGACTAATGAGGAAGACGAGGGCAAGACTGCTACGTTCCCCTTTCTCCACAAACTATTTAACAACAACAATAACACCTCCGACGAATTACCTGCCACACGTCCGAGCCGCGATGCAGGTGAAGGACGCACAAGCGAAAATCGACCCACAGAGCCACGTACCCAAGGCGAGGGACGTCAGCCGCGGCGCAAATTTCTGGAGAGCTATTGTATCTCCCTAACACAACGCGCCAAAGATGGCAAGCTTGACCGCATTGTCGGTCGTGCCACCGAAATTGAACGCGTGTTGCAAATCCTAAACCGCCGCCAGAAAAACAATCCCTGTCTTATCGGCGAACCTGGGGTAGGTAAAACTGCCATTGCCGAGGGCTTGGCGCAACGGATAGCAGACGGTGAAGTGCCACCAAAACTGCGTTCCAAAGAAGTGTATTTGTTGGATTTAACATCCTTGGTCGCTGGCACACAGTTTCGTGGTCAGTTTGAGAGCCGCATGAAGGGTCTTATCGAAGAAATTCGCAAGCTGGGCAATATAGTACTTGTCATTGACGAAGTGCATAACTTGGTCGGGGCAGGCGATGCAGAAGGCTCGATGAATGCCGCAAACATTCTAAAGCCAGCCCTGTCACGTGGTGAAATTCAGGTTATCGGTGCTACCACCTTTAACGAATACCGCAAACACATCGAGAAAGATGCCGCCCTTGAACGCCGTTTTCAGCCTATTACTGTCTCTGAACCCAACGTCGAGGAAAGTATTGATATCCTAAAGGGTGTGGCACATTACTATGAGCAATTCCATGGTGTCCACATCGCGCCCGAAATCGTTACCGCCGCGGTGCATATGTCTGAACGGTACATTACCGACCGTTTTTTACCAGACAAAGCCATCGACTTGATTGATGAAGCTTGCTCTCATGTCAATCTGCACACACCAGAAATTGCAGAAGCAGAGGAACTTCGGATTCTCTTATCCGCCAATCGTGCCGAACATGGCACGTTGCAGGAAACGCCCTCGAGCGATTCCTATGCCCGTATGGCAGAGCTAAAAACTGAGGAACTCCGCCTTGAAGATCGTTATGCCGCCATTATGGCCAAGGGTATGCCGGAGCTAGATTCACAGCATTTGGCAGCTGTTATCGAGCAATGGACAGGGATTCCCGCTTTGCGCATTCAAGAACAGGAGTACGAGCGTCTTGCCAAACTGGAAGACCGTCTCAAAGAACGCGTGGTGGGTCAGGACGACGCCGTTCGCGCGGTTGCCGCCGCCATTCGGCGCGGGCGCGTGGGCATTTCGGCAAAACGCAAGCCTGTTTCATTCATCTTTGTTGGTCCAACAGGTGTGGGTAAAACGGAGCTTGTCAAATGTCTGGCACAGGATTTATTCAACGCGCCAGAGTCACTCATTCGGTTGGATATGTCTGAGTTTATGGAAAAACACGCCGTATCGCGTATTGTCGGTTCGCCTCCTGGTTACGTCGGGTATGACGAAGCGGGTCAGCTAACGGAAAAAGTCCGCCGCAAGCCCTATTCCGTTGTGTTGTTTGATGAAATCGAAAAGGCACACCCCGATGCGCTGAATATTATGTTGCAAATTCTTGATGACGGTCACATTACAGATGCGCAAGGACGCAAAGTCAACTTTGAAAATACGGTCATTATTATGACATCAAATGCTGGCAGTGATAAAACCGCAGGCACGGTTGGGTTCGCCCAATCACATGCTTCGCAGTCAAAGGAACGCGCCGTCAAAGTACTATCTGACATCATGCGTCCAGAATTTATCAATCGTGTGGATGAAATTGTGGCATTTTCGCCGCTGGACGAAGTAAGCTTCAAGAGTATCGCCAGCATTATGCTAGGCGACCTCCAGACCGCCATGTCACGAAATGATTTAACGTTAAGCTATGATGATGCTGTCCTTGACTACTTGGTAAAAAAATCATTCTCACTGAAATTTGGGGCGCGCAATCTGCGCCGTCTAATTCAAAAAGAAGTGGAAGATGCCATCGCTAATGTAATTATTGGTGGTTATAAAGAGCATATTTCGCATATTTCCGCCACCGTTCTTAACGATACGTTACTGTTTACGTCCGTGTAGCATTTGCTACACGCGTAATCATAAACCGTATCGCAATTGAAAATTTGTTCGATTTAGCAAAGGGATTCACATGACACAAACACTCACGCAGTGGTACACTGCTTCTTGTCGGCCGCTCCCATTTCGGGAACGGCCATCCCCCTATTACATTTGGATTTCCGAAATTATGGCGCAACAAACCCGTATGACGGCGCTTCTCCCCTATTTTGAACGTTTTACTACCCTGTTTCCCACTATCGAAACCCTTGCCGCCGCTAGTGAAGAACAAGTGCTTGACGCATGGACAGGGCTTGGGTACTATGCCAGAGCGCGCAATTTGCACAAAACCGCCCGTATCGTCTGTGCCCAGTTTGCAGGGCATCTGCCTAACACGCGGGCGGCACTACTAAGATTGCCCGGCATTGGCGACTACACGGCAGGCGCAATTTTGAGCATTGCACACAATCTGCCCGAACCAGCGGTGGATGGTAATGTGTTACGTGTGTACGCCCGTATGAACGCCTACCCAGAAAACATTCTAACACCGCAATGCCACAAACTAGCAACCGCTTGGGTGGGGCAACTCATGCAAAGCGCCGTCCCTTCGTTGTTAACACAAGCACTCATGGAGCTTGGCGCGTTGATATGCACACCGCAAAGCCCCGATTGCAGTCACTGTCCCCTTACGAAGGACTGCGGCGCATGTGCGAAACAACTGACCGCCACACTGCCGATTCGTGCCAAGCCGCCCAAACAGCGGGTTGAATATCGCACATTCTATTTGTTTCAAAATAAGTTGGGTGAGGTTCTTGTGCGGCGACGCACAGAACGTTTGTTACACAATATGTGGGAATTTCCAGCGACACGGTATTGGGACGCAGATCTAATCACCCTTGGCGATAGCAGTTTCAAATTTACACATATTGAGTGGAAAATGACATGTTATTTTGCTCGTGTAAATACGACAACAGCACCCGACGACTGTGTTTGGATGCCACTCGCGGCACTCAAGCTGCCCACAGCCTACGCACCCTATCTAGGAAAAATTATTTGAAGATGGCGTATTCCCATACTTTATAATGTATAGGAGAAAACATATGACAACCGTTACAACCATTGATTTTGGCACAAGACCAGAGGGCGTTGGACACCGATATATTCTTACCAATGCCAAAGGGTGGACAGTGGAACTCACAGACATGGGCGCGGCTATTCGTGGTGTTTGGATACCAGACAAGGACGGCAAACTCGTCGATGTCGTGCTAAATCACGCCTCGTTTGAGGACAGTGTCATAAATTCTGGCTCATATGGTTCTATCTGCGGGCGCGTCGCGAATAGGATTTCTGGTGCGGCTTTTACACTAAATGGGAAAGAGTACAAATTGGCATCCAAGATCCCTGACTATCAATTACACGGCGGTCCTGTAAATTTTTCACACAAATTGTGGTCAACTACCGTCCTACCGAACGGTTCGATCGAGTTTTCATTAGTAAGCCCCGACGGCGACCAAGGTTTCCCTGGCACCGTAACCGTTTTCGTTACATATACATGGGATGACGAGGGACGTTTATCGATTGATTACCATGCAACCTCTGATGCAGACACGGTTGTTAATCTTACCAATCATGCGTATTTTAACTTGAATGGGCATGGTGATGGTGTCATCGACAACCATTTGTGCATGATGCCTTGTGAATCGTATTTATCGGTTAATGAGCATGTGTGCGTGACTGGCGATATTTGCCCTGTCAAGGGGACAGTGATGGACTTTACCACCCCTCATACCCTTGGGGAACGCCTGCACGCAGACGACCCACAACTTAATGCCGCCAAAGGATACGACCACAGCTTCGTGTTACCAACGGGGACGGGCGTTCGTCATTGCGCGCGCGTCATTGGCGACAAAACGGGTATTTGTCTTGACGCTTACACAGACAAGCCAGCGGTTCATCTCTATGCTGGTTGCAATATGCGCCCTATCGGCGGCAAGGACGGCTGCACCTACAACCAGTATGGCGCATTTTGCTTAGAGACGCAGTAGTTCCCCGATGCTATCAATCAGCCTACGTTCCCCTCACCTGTCCTAAAAGCAGGAGTGCCTTACGATTTCCATACCGCATTCGTTTTCTCTGTTGCGCAATAATGCAATGTTTCCAGAATATTCATATTGCGGAAACTATTTGCAATTTTGGCAGGAATGTGGTAGTATGTGTATACTTTATCTGAAAGGTTGATACTAACTTGAAAAAAATAGCTTCACTACTTCTGGTTGCAACGCTCGGATTGTCCCTAACTGCCTGTAGTTCGACAGGTTCTGACGCGATTGAAGTGCCCAAGGATGCAAAAACCCTGACACTTTATAGTTCGCACCCCACCGAACAAATTGATAAAATTGTTCAAGAATTTACCAAAGACACGAAAATCGAGGTCACAGTCGTCAAGGGTTCTACAACCGAATTGGTCGATAAAATTAAGTCTGGCGCGGAAGCCGAAAAATGCGACGTGTTGTGGGGCGGTTCTCTAGCCAATATGTTGCAACATGAGGCATTATTTGCACCATATACCTCAATCAACGAGGACAGTCTGTTCCCTGATATGAAAAATGTCGAAGGTGAATTTACACGCTATTCCTATTTGCCAAGTGTTATCATGGTCAACACAGACGTCGTCGGTGATATTAAGATTGAGGGTTACGAGGATTTGCTAAACCCTGCACTAAAGGGCAAAATTGCCTTTGCAGACCCCTCTAAATCCTCCTCGTCCT
>JAVBKJ010000167.1:0-6987 GCA_031554075.1 Oscillospiraceae bacterium
TAAAACGACAAAAAGACTTCACCTGTGCTACGTTGCACGGGTGAAGTCTTTGCTATACCATAAAAAGCTGTCGCAAGACAGTGAGCGACGTAGTCGGGCAAGCGTACGCTTGCTTTGTAGCCGTCAATAAACGTAACGCCACCTTTTGGGCGTTATGTTAATTATACGATAGATGGAGTGTAGCTCGTTCACATTTCGGGTTTCACACGACGTCCATTGGCGCTCACAAGCTGCGCTTGGGTATTGGCGGCATCTCTGTCGCTGACGGTAACTTTCATCACGACTTCTTCGTTGCGCAACTCGTGCCTGTCCTTAACTGGCATAAATGTACTGTTAAATACCAACGTGGGGGCGGCAAAAGCGCCTAGATTATTGGCAAACCCAAGTGAATCATGATGGTCGCTCGACACAAGCGGCGCATGAATCGGGCGAATTTTGAACGCTTCAATGTTGATACCGCCGCGGCGCAAGTCTGCCAAGGCGAAATCGGCCACATCGACACTTTCAAAAATAGCGGATAGGATGACTGACATGTTGAACACCTCACCTTCAACACTATTGTGTGTAAGGATATGGAATTTATTCAGTTGCCCGCTTGCATCCAACAATGTGCCGACCATCGCCGTACCATTTGAAGTGGGATTATTTATTATGATGCCAATAGCCTGCTTGGATATATATTGTCATAACCAAAACAAGCTATTTGATGGAAGCGATGAGGTTTCAACTTAGAAAATAATGATACCGCGGGGGTGATTACGGTTGAAACCGTAGGGGCGCGCATTGCGCGTCCAGTGTCAATCAATATAATCATGCGTACATGATTTGGCATTATAATGTATTTGTCAATCGTTATTGTTTCGTATACAGCTCTGATTCTTAAAATTGCACCTTCAACGATCTTACCGTTGTCGGACAACTCAATTTCTGGCGGACGACCAATTTGTGGGGGACGACCAATTTGTGGGGGACGACCGTTTTTTGTGGGGGGACGACCGTTTTGTGGGGGACGACCGTTTTGTAGCGGACGGCCAATGGCCGCCCCTACATCGATTTTCCCCAACAATTCATATTTTCCTTTAACGCATATGTGATGAAGTAAACGCCACTTTGTCTGGAATCATATTTGGTACGCCTCTCCATACCATCGCAAACGAGGTGTTTCTAAATTGGCTCCATAGCATTTATATCTTAACTTTATGGTAAAGTCGTTTTGTCAGTTACTATCTATCTCAATTCAAACTGTTCTCTGCTGCATCTTGGTTCACACTACGTAAATCTTCATTCATGGGTCGTAATATGCTCAACTGTATTTTTCATATTCAACAATTTATACTTGAAAAAAGTTGGATATAATACGTAATTGCTAAGATTATTTATGGGTATCCAACGCACATATTCTTTGACACCACCTTGGGCAAAGCTGTAGCATTCAAACTCTTTTATCCCCTTAGGTTTCATAACAAAATATAGTGCTATTTCGTGGCATCGTAAGTTTGGATTATCCATTAGTCCTATGAAAAAATTTTCATGTACAAAGGCAAGCCTATCTATTTCATATGAAATGCCTGTTTCTTCAAACACCTCACGACGGACTGCTTCTTCTGCACTCTCATGCAAATGTACGCCACCGCCTACAGAATAATAATATTCGTCACGGTCATTCTTTGCCATGAGTACACATCCATCTTCAATTATTATTGCAGCGGCACGATAACGAAACCAGCCTTCTTCATTCTCAAAACAGCAATCCACAACAAATCCCGCTCCCTCATAAATGATATATTTATGATTAATATTTGAAATCTAACAAAGCTGCTTGAGCATAGCATTTAAAATCCTATTCAATATTTTACATACCAAAATGACGATACCATTCAGCTACTATATTGTTATAATTTGCCTTAATATACTCAAGAGACTTAGATAATTCCTTTTCATTCAGATGACTTTCGTTATGACATAATTCAATCGTCCCGTTTTGCTTCAACCAAACTTTAGTAGCGTTAGCCGTAGGTTTTCCTCTAGCTATATGAATATGAATGGGTTCCAATCCATTTCCATTTTCTTCATTTGACCAGAAGAAAAATGATAAGCCTAAAAAATCTCTCAATGCTTTAGGCATTTAATCCACCACCTTTTTGTGCGTATTCCCAAATAAGCAATGAATTGCTCTTAACATAGTCAATCAAGTCAAATATTTCATCCTCGTCAAATCCAGAAGTTTTGAAAAATACGCATTCTGGTAAAACACCTTCTGCAAAATCAAATCCTTTTTCGGTTGGTCTCTCGTATCTGATTAATACTTTACGAGAGCCATTTTCAAATAATATATCTGAATGTGTTAATACAACTTCATTAACTGTTGAATAATAATGTTTCATCTTTCTCACTCCCTTGAAAATATGGTATTCCAAACTGCTCATTTAATAAAAGTATAGCACCGCAATTTTTTCATTTCAACAAAAATAAAAACACACCCTCACTTTTGGTACGGCTCACCGTGCCAGTGTCTACTTCACCTGCGTTTCGGATAGCTCCATCAACTTGCGCAACCGATGATTCATGCCCGATTTGCCTACGCCTGCCCGTTGCGCCAGTTCAGACAGGGTATCCTCGGGGAAGTCAAGCCGAAGTTGCCCTGCTTCCCGTAAGGGAAGGGGCAATTCCTCCCAAAGCGGTAGTTGCTGTAAGGACTGTATGACGTCTATCTGCGATAGGGAGGCTTGTACCGTTTTGGCGGAATTGGCAGTTTCGCAGTTTACCTTGCGATTAATCTGATTACGCACATCCTTTTCTACCTTAGCCTCCATAATGGTCATGGCGGAGACTGTTGCCCCCGTCATGGTGAGAAAATCCTCCACCAATTCCGACGCCTTAAAGTAGAGAATTTGGTGCCCTTTGCGTGTTGTTTGTTTGGGGGGCAGATGTAGCTCTGCCAGTAGGGCATATAGCTCCCTTGTTAGGGCGATATGGGGGCTGGGCAACTCTAAATGGTACTTTTTAAGGGGGGAGGCGACAACGCCACTCATCAAAAACGCACCACGCAAAAATGCCACATGGCAGCATTCGTCCTCTAGTACCGCTCGGTTTAAGTGATGTGATATCCGCAAACTGTCATCATGTCCATAGGTTGATAAAATGGATTGCAACGAGGTGGGGTTTGTGATTTCAAAGAATAGTTTGCCCTTTTGACCAATACGGTCAAACGTTAGCCCAAACCCCTGATATAGCAGGGCTGGCAATCGTGTTGCCAGCCCTGTATGTTCTGTTACCAGCCGAATACCCTCTGGCATGAATAGATTGCCAAGCAAAAGACACCCATAGAGTTCTGCGCGGCAACAGCAGATTTTTGTAAGCGGCAGTTTCGCCATCTCTGTTTTGCACTGCGCCGAAAAGGAAATATTAACAGCACACATATTACGTCAGTTGGCTGCAAAGCCATGTTTGCATACATTTGTCGAGCTGCCCTAATTCGCCGTCCCTTGGGTGCTTTTCAACATACAAGGAAAACAATTCATAGGCAAGGCGGCGTGGATTATGACGCGCATAATTATGTTGCTTGCCAAACAAGGGGCGTTGCACCAGTTCAATGCCTGTTGCGGCGAACGCGCCGACGTCCACCTCAGTGGGCCATGCGTTCTCGCTCTCGTACAGTTCTAATATTTCGGCAGGAACAGTTGCATTATTTGCCAAACAGTACTCGATAAGGTTCGGGTGGGAATGTGCTAACAGCTCGTGTACGTGGTCGTACGCTGTGTAGCCCTCGCTTTCGCCCTCCTGTGTCATGACGTTGCAGACGTACACTTTCATCGCCTTAGAGTCTAAGATGGCTTCGACAACACCATCCACTAAGAGGTTGGGAATGATACTCGTGTATAAACTGCCAGGCCCAAGCACGAGCAAATCGGCTTCTCGTATGGCTTCTAGTGCATGTGGTAATGCTTGCGGATTCTGCGGTACCAATCGCACACAACGGATTCGGCAATCCTGCTGCTTTTTGAAATTGAAAATTTTCGACTCACCCAGTACCTTCGACCCATTTTCAAATTCTGCTTCCAGATACACATCCGCGGTGGTAACGGGTAGCACGCGCCCTGTGACAGCCAACACCTCGTGCATACGCGCCACTGCCTCATCAAAGGTGGGGCAGATGTCGTTAAGTGCCGCAAGTAGCAAATTGCCAAAGCTATGACCGCCCAATGTGCCACCTTGAAAACGGTAGTTCATTAGCTGTTCCATAAAGGGTTCTGTGTTGGCCAAGGCCATGATGCAGTTGCGGATATCCCCTGGTGGGGGCATACTTCTATCATATCGTAAGTAACCAGAACTGCCGCCATCATCACTGACAGCAACCACAGCAGTGATATTGTTTGACACTTCTTTCAGACCGCGCAACATGGTGGATAGCCCTGTGCCGCCACCGATTGCTACAATGCGGGCGCCCATCAAATGGGCTTCTTTTATGTACCCTGGTATCATAGTCATTATGCTCCCTCCATTCCGTCTGTGTCCTTACTTATCAATATCCCGATGCAACATGGTATATGCGTAGTTTTCACGTGTTAGGAAATGCCCGACTTCCTCCGCTATGGTAACAGAGCGGTGTTTGCCACCTGTGCAACCAATGGCGATGACTAGCTTTTGACGTCCCTCTGCTTGAAACTGCGGCATTAAAAATGCCAGCATGTCGCATAGTTTGCGCAAAAACTGCCCACACTGCGGAAAATCCATCACAAAATCATGCACAGGCGCGTCCTTGCCCGTTAAGGGGCGCAATTCCGTTACGTAAAAGGGATTGGGTAAGAAGCGCACATCAAATACGAGATCGGCCTCCATCGGTAAACCATGCTTAAATCCAAAGGTGCGAATCTCTGTTACCATTTGCATACGCGTACTTGCGTCGCCAAACAGCGGCACAAGCACATCCCGCAGTTGATTGGAGGATAGATTGGTGGTATTCACCACGTTAGTCGCGACCTGCCGCAGTGGGGTGAGTAACTGCCGCTCGGCGTTGATTGCCGCATCCATCTCGGGGTATTGGTCATCAAGCGGATGACGGCGACGTGTTTCTTTGTAACGACGCAGAATGTATGTGTTATCCGCCTCCAGAAACAGCACCTTTACATCAAAATTTAGGGCTCTCATATGCTCTAGGGCTTCAAACACAGCGTCAAAGCGCTCGTTAGACCGTGCATCAACCACCAAGGCAACGCGCTCAAAGCGGTCATGCCGCACTTGTGCCAGTTCCACCATAAGCCCCAATAATTCGAGCGGCAAATTATCAATGCAGTAATAGCCGAAATCTGCCAGAATCGACTTCGTTCGACCCTTGCCAGCGCCAGAAAGCCCTGTAAGTATCACAAATTCCATATTCGTTCCTATTCTATGGTTAGTAATTCGGTTTCTAGCTGAACGCCCGTTTGGGCATGTACCGTCTTTTGTATGGTGGCTATCAGCGTTTGCACATCTTTGCAAGTAGCACCACCAATATTCACAATAAAGCCAGCATGTTTTTCGGATACCTGTGCGCCGCCCACTGTGAACCCCTTGAGACCACAGGACTCGATTAACGTACCTGCAAAATGACCCTCAGGGCGGCGAAATACACTGCCAGCACTCGACTGCGACAGTGGTTGAGAGTTTCGCCGTCTTGTCGCGTAGTCGTCCATCTCGTGTTTAATTTGCGCAAAATCGCCTGTTTGCAGTACAAACGTCGTTTCCAGAACGATATAGCGCGGATTTTCAATAAAAAAACTGTGACGATAGCCAAAGTGGTGTTGCGCTCGTTCTAAGGTGTGTACGCGCCCTGTTGGTGTCATATAGGTGGTGCGTTCCAACACGTCACTAACGGCATGATTGTAAGCACCAGCGTTCATGTACACCGCACCGCCCACTGTGCCTGGTATGCCATGGGCAAATGCTAGCCCCGTCAGATTGGATTGCGCCGCCACAATCGCCGCCTTCGAAAGCTTCGCGCCGCACTGCGCTGTTATCGTTTCATCCTGCACATCTACTTCGGACAAGGCGGCAGTGTGGATAACGACACCGCGTATCCCTGCGTCTGACACTAGGACATTTGACCCATTGCCCAGTATGAATAGAGGCTCGCCCATGTCCGTTGCAAGCTGCACTGTTGTTAGTAGCTGTGCTGTTGTGGTTGGGGTAACCAGTAGCTCCGCGGGACCCCCGATTCGAAATGTGGTATAGTCGCGCATATCTGCCTGTTCTTGCATCGCAATATTAGGGATTGCATGTCGCAATTCCTTTGCAAACGTGTCTGCCATACGGACACCCTCTCTTTACTTAGCCAAGATTACGAAAACTGCTTTCCTAGCATCGCTGCGCCGACAATCCCAGCATCATTGCCGAGTTCTGCCACGCGGATTTGTGTCAAACGCTCGCTACCTGTGAATTGTTCCTTGCGGGTGGCGGCGATGAGCGGTATCATTAGGTCGTCACCTTCATGGCAAACGCCGCCGCCAATGCACAGCATTTCTGGCTGAAACACGTTTATCATATTGGCAAGCCCTGCACTTAGATAGTGAATGTATTTATCAACAACAGCCTTGCCAGCCGCATCACCGCGACGGGCGGCCTCAAAGGCAGTTTTGCCGCTAACATGATTATTGGGCGATAGTGCCCACATGACGCTGTCTGGGTGCTGGTGCATCGCTTCCTTTGTCATGCGTATAAGACCAGTGGCAGAGGAATACGCTTCCCAACAGCCGTGGCGTCCGCACGTGCAGTACTCGCCATCGATTTGGATAACAGTATGCCCAATTTCGCCGCCTGTGCCGTTAAAGCCTGCGTAAACCTTGCGGTTTAGGATAATGCCGCCGCCGATGCCTGTGCCTAATGTGACGAGCAACGCCGAGTCGCATTCTTTTGCCGCGCCAGCAAACACTTCACCCAAGGCGGCGGCGTTGGCATCGTTATCAATGTAGATAGGGCAGCTCCAACGTGCTTGCATGTATTCACGAACAG
>JAVBKJ010000165.1:0-6996 GCA_031554075.1 Oscillospiraceae bacterium
CAGATATTTTGATCGTGGACTCCATTCAAACAATGTATCGCCCTGATGTAAATTCTTCCCATGGTAGTGTGACGCAAGTAAAGGAATGCACCTTAACACTGATGCACATGAGCAAAAGACAAGGTGTGACCGTTTTTGTCGTGGGGCACGTGAACAAGGAAGGGTCAATCGCTGGTCCTAAAGTCCTCGAACATATGGTTGACTGCGTGCTATATTTTGAAGGGGAGCGAAATCTACAGTATCGCATTTTGCGCGCCGCCAAGAATCGGTTTGGGTCAACGCATGAAATTGGTGTGTTTGAAATGCGCGGCAGCGGACTGGCAGAAGTACCAAATCCGTCCGAAGTGTTACTCGCAGGACGACCCAGAAACGTTCCAGGCACTTGCGTCGTCTGCACTATGGAGGGGTCACGTCCACTGCTGGCGGAAATTCAAGCACTGGTTACCCCTACCACCTATAATTACCCGCGCCGTATGTCAAACGGCATAGACCTAAATCGTGCGATGTTACTCTTGGCGGTTTTGGAAAAACGTGGCGGTCATTTTGTGGGCAATGCCGACGCATACATCAATGTCATCGGTGGTCTAAATTTAGATGAAACCGCCACCGACTTAGCAACGTTGCTGGCACTAGCGTCTAGCTTGCTTGATAAGCCGGTGCGTGAGGGGTTGGTCGCATTTGGAGAAGTGGGACTAACAGGGGAGCTGCGCTCTGTGACAGCCATTGAACAAAGGCTGATTGAAGTGCGCAGACTAGGTTTCCAGATTTGCATGATACCAAGCCAAGGCACAAGAGCCGTACCTCTGCCCGAGGGACTGGAGGTCATACGAGTGAAGAACTTACGCGAGGCGATAGCGCAAGGGGTGTTGCGGTAGCAGAGGAATAGGGACAAACATGGTCAACAGGTGTTTGGCTGGCGGTTGTGACATGCGCAAGGGCGCATAGCCCTTCTTTTTGGTGAGTACAAGCTTTGGTACAAAGGATCAAACTCATATCGTCCGCTCCTTTCTAAGTAGTTATATTGTGTCGCATGTGGCGCGAATTATCGTAGCCAAATTTTGTGATTGCAGTTGCGACGCTAATTGCGGAAAATGTTGCTAATTCAGGCGTTACTCATGTCAAAAAAAATGTATTGCGTTTCACAATGGCTTGTATTATAATGTAATGGTATGAATCTGGAAGGGAGGGAAAATAATGCCAGTTTTTCTAATAGGAGGCACAGACCCCACAAACCCAATGGGATTTCTAAGCACAATTGGTATGTTTGCGGTTTTGTTAGTTGTCATGTATTTCTTAATGATTCGCCCAGAGAGTAAGCGTAAAAAAGAGAAACAAAAGATGCTCAATGAGCTTATTGTGGGCGACCAAATCACCACAATTGGCGGCATTGTCGGTAAAGTTGTTAATATTAAAGATGACACGATTACCGTTGAAACAGGTGCTGACAAAGTTCGTATCATCATTATGCGTTGGGCAATTTCTGCAAAAGGCGCACAAGTGACCGACGACACGAAGTAATATCGCTAGGACAGCCTGCATACAATACATCATTATCCTTGTGACGGACAGACAGTGTCCCCGCAAGTAAAAGGAGTGGATTGTATGCGAGAAAAACACGAAAATAAGGGACCACGCAGTATATGGGTGCCCATAGCAGTTGCCATCGCCATTAGTCTGGTGCTATCTGGAATTGTGCTATTCGTCGCGGCTAGTATGAGTTCAGGGGGGCAATTGCCACAGCAGAACATGAATATGGCAGCGGCTGTAGCTTGTTTTGTTGGTGCCTTATTTGCAGGGACGCGCGCGGTTGCGCTCATTCGGTCTAAAGCATTGTTATCGGGCATCGCAGGGGCGTTAGGTTATTTTTTAGTGCTATTTATACTTGGGTCAGTCGTGTTTTTCCGTTGGCTTCCAACGGAATCTGCGATGGGCATGATTGTAGCGGCACTTGTTGGTGGTCTGATTGCAGGGCTACTAGGCTCGACAAAGCGCAAGCGTAAACGGTAACTATTTTTGAAATTCCAAACAAGCGCTGTGGGTGTGACGCATGAGCCATCAGCTGTTAACACGTCACCACACTGCCGACAAAAAGATTTTGTTTGATACAAACGATAGGGAGAACGACTATGAAGCATATTAAGACAATCGGCAAACCAGTGATTACACAAACTGCTCACGATGGCGGTTGCGGCGAATGTCAAACCTCTTGCCAATCTGCTTGCAAGACTTCTTGCACAGTGGCAAACCAACTCTGCGAGAAAAAGTAGTTTACAACGTTTTGGACGTGATGTAAAATTACAGGCTCACATCTTGCGCTACGTATGCGCGACAGGCGAGGCGGTAATAGTAGCCACGAGCGATTTACTTCGTATAAGAACAACTTGGGCGCCACACGGCGCCCTCTGTTTTTGTTTAGAAATGCCGCCTTTCAAATCGGAAGCGGCAACAGGGGACAACCCACATAGGAGATTTTTATGGTACATTTATTTAGCCAGCTGGGGCAAAACATCGCCCTTGACGTTGAAAGCGGTGCTGTCCATGTGCTGGACAAGCTAACATATGACATGTTACAGGTAGTGAAGGATGATACTACGATTCCTGCGGCATGTCCCGACAAAGTATTGCAAACACTAGGTAAATCGGACGAAGTACACGAAGCGTGGTCAGAGTTACACGAACTGTTTATAAATGAACAATTGTTGACAGGCGATAAAACGCAGGCGCTCGAAGTGCCAACTGAAACGCCGCTCAAAGCATTATGTCTGCATGTGGCGCATGATTGCAATCTGCGCTGTGCGTACTGTTTTGCCGAGACGGGCGACTTTGGGGCGGCGCGTTCGTGCATCGATTTTGACACAGCAAAGCAGGCAATTGACTTTCTAATCGCGCGGTCGGGCGCAAGGCGCAACCTTGAAGTAGACTTTTTTGGCGGCGAACCATTGATGGCGATTGACGTTGTTCGCAAGACGGTTTCATATGCTAGAAGCCTTGAAAAACAGCATGGCAAGCATTTTCGCTTTACACTTACGACAAATGGCGTTTTATTAGACGATGAGATTATTGAATTTTTGAACGCTGAAATGAGCAATATTGTGCTATCTTTGGATGGTAGACGTGAGATAAACGACAAGTTGCGAAAAACCACAAATCACAAAGGTAGTTATGATGTGATTGTTCCAAAATTTCAACAGCTGGTCAGCAAGAGGGTAGGGGACTACTTCGTACGTGGAACGTTCACGTCTGAGAATCCAGATTTTGTGGCAGATGTTAAACATTTAGCCACACTCGGGTTTCGCAATATTTCGATTGAACCTGTTGTGCTGTCGGATTCGCATCCCCTTGCGCTACGTGAGGAACATATACCGATTATCATGCAGGCGTATGAAACACTCGCAGAAGAGATGAGCCACGAGCCTGATTTTCACTTCTTTCATTTTGCCGTAGACATGAATCAAGGTCCCTGTGTGTACAAACGACTTCGCGGCTGTGGGGCAGGATTTGAATACGCCGCAGTAACACCTGAAGGCGGCGTGTATCCATGCCATCAATTTGCAGGACGACCAGAGTTTCATATGGGCAATGTGTTCGATAATACATTTGATGCTGCCATTTCTGAAAAATTTTCGGGCAAGCATATTCACATACGAACAGGGTGCAATGAGTGCTGGGCGAAGTATTATTGTAGTGGTGGCTGTGCGGCGGCTAATCTTAACACAATGGGCGCATTAGACACGCCTTACGAATTGGGTTGTCGTCTTGAAAAAAAGCGTCTGGAATGTGCAATTGCACTAGCGGCACTAAAATCTCAAGCGGAGTAACGTATCTGAATAGAGTTGCGGCAGGATTTCCCCGATACATGTAATACATTTTTATCATTCGGCGTTGCCGAACTTGCAGCAGTGCCACAAAAGATTCGTATTGACGGCATTTCGACGGTAAGTAGCCGCCACGCGCACTTGGTGCACATTAAAAACATTGTGTGTTTTTAATGAAATTAGTATAAGTGTTTATAACGATGAATTGGATATATAGTAACAGGGAGGTCACTCTCCTACTGCGGTTTGAACCGCGGCAGGAGAGTGACCTCCCTGTTGCATGGCTATTTTGACACAAGTATACCATTCCGACGATTGGCAAAATAGTACCAATTTGAGCAATTTGGGTAAATTTAACTGGGAATACAAATATATGGCAATATGCACGTTTCGGCATATTGCACAAAGCATCACGAAAATTCGACCGACAAGAAATGCCCATCAATTGACAGATAATAAGGCAGTGAGGAGGCCTCTGCGTGAGGCACTACATCACTACCCTATTATTTTGTCCCCATATGGGGTTTGACACAAAAAAGGGACGCCACATATAGTGCGGTTTTCGAAGTGGGCATGGATCGGCAAAACAGAGGTTCAGTCGGTTTACATAATTCAGTTAACATAATATTTTGGCATACTTACCAAACTTGGATTATTTCGCTTAAAACACTTGCGTTTGACGTAATTTTATCGTATAGTATTATTGTCAGCAGGGAACAACAGACTGCATAAATATACACCGAAGGGAGACAGGCATGACCGAATACAAATTAGGCGTCATTGGTCTAGGGCGCATGGGTGCGGGGATTGTGGAAGCCATTATCGACAAAAAGTTATTGAAACCAGAAGAAATAACTGCCTATGATCCCAACTTACACCACTGCGAGGCGTTCTCCAAACGAGGTGTTGTGATTGCCTCTTCTAACAGAAAAGTGGTGCAAACCTCCTCGATTGTGTTGCTTGCAGTCAAGCCACAAAAGGCACCTGATGTCCTCGGGGATATCCAAGCCCATGCGGCAGGTACGTGCTTCATTTCCATCATGGCAGGCATCACATCGGGTTACATAAAATCTCGATTACCCGACACAACATATGTCATTCCTGTTATGCCGAATACACCACTGATTGTGGGAAAAGCGGCAACGGTCATTGCAAAACCCTCTGATGTGCCGCTAGATTTTTATCGCGCGGTTGTGTCTATCTTTTCCGCTGTGGGGGATGTCATTTTTGTTGATGAAGAATACATCAATGCCACCATACCACTAGCTGGTTCCAGTCCTGCGTTTTTTTACCGCATGGCTGCCCAAATGCTCCGCTATGCCGAACAGGTAGAAATCGACTCCGTTGTCGCAATACGTTTGATCACTCAGTCAATGGAAGGCGCGGCTGCCATGTTGCGCGAGTCTGGTGCGTCTCCTGAGGATTTGATTAATCAAGTCGCGTCTCCGGGCGGTACAACGATGGCGGCATTAACCCAACTTGACATACACGGTTTTGACGAAGCCCTTCATAAGGCATTTGTGGCGTGTAAGCTAAAAGCGGACGATTTAAGCCGTGTGCAATCGTAAAACTGTCGGGTAATTGGTTTTCACTTAAATTCTAATGCTATTGGTATTACTTGTACCTTTCTCTCATACGCTATAGGGATGGGAGGTTGGATACATGAATAGGACAAACCCGCAGATATCCCTGATTGTGTTGGCCGTGTTTTTTTTGGTAGGTGCTATCGTTGGCTGTATTATGGCGGTGGTTGTGGTCGATCCTACTGAGATTACAGATTTTTTCAGTATGTTTTGGGATAGCGCGCAAACCGTTACGCTACAAAATTCATTTGTAGGGGTACTGATAGGAAATTTATTGCTACCAACAATCATTTTTGTGCTAGGGTTTTGTGTGCTAGGCGCTATCGCAATTCCCGTTTGTGTCGGCGTCAAAGGCTTTACCATTACCTTTGCCGTAACCGCGATTATGCGGGCATTTGGCACAAAGGGCGTTTGGTTAGCACTCAGTTCTATAGGCATTTCGAGTTTGCTGTATATTCCTTGTTTATTACTTGTGGCATTGTTTGCCTTTCGCGCAAGCTTGTTGCTGACAGCTGCCTGTTTGGGCAGTGGTAGCAAGCAACCATTGTATGGCGCACCCTATTTCGTGCAATTTGCAATGTGCCTTCTTGTGTTTACCGCCGTGTCGGCGTTTAATACATATCTACAGCCCGCGTTGCTCAGCTGGGTATCCCTGCTGGTGTAATACAGAAAGAAACCGTTTGCTACCGCGACGGGAAAGAGAGTGGAAAAAATGCAGGATTATGTTAAAAGTTTTGAGGAATACCTAAAAGTGGAGAAACGTCGTTCCACCAATACGTTGATGTCCTATTTGCGTGATGTCGGACAGTTCAAACGCTACCTACCTTGCGAACTGCACGAAGTAAACCGCGAACATGTCAAGTCATATATGGACAATATGACGCATGAAGGTAAATCACAAGCTACCATAACCAGATCCGTTGCATCACTCAAATGTTTTTATCAGTACTTAACCGATTGCGGTGTGTTGGGTACGAATCCCGTTAAAAATGTGACACTTTTGCGTGTTGAACGTAAGTTACCACAAGTGTTGACTAGCAAAGAAGTGGACCTCTTGTTGGGGCAACCCAAATGCACCGACCTGAAAGGGTATCGGGACAGAGCGATGCTAGAATTATTGTACGCCACTGGTATCCGTGTCAGTGAGCTTGTCAACCTAAACATCAGTGATATCAATTTGTCAGCGAGCTTTATTCGCTGCACTAACGGTACGCGCGAGCGAATTGTA
Organism: Oscillospiraceae bacterium; assembly: GCA_031554075.1. Taxonomy (GTDB): domain Bacteria; phylum Bacillota; class Clostridia; order Oscillospirales; family UBA929; genus WRMG01. The sequence continues at coordinate 6,627 of JAVBKJ010000165.1, forward strand.
CCACTGTATCCTGCTGCTGTGCGTTCTTTGTCAAATTACACATTGTTAGCCCGTGTCAAGATGATTCACGATGTGTCGCAAGAAGCGTTGTTCGTTAACTTAAACGGGGAACGTATGTCGCGCCAAGGTTTCTGGAAAATCATCAAGCATTACCAAGAGTCCTCCAAAATACATAAACAAATCACGCCACACACATTGCGTCATTCCTTTGCGACACATTTGCTTGAGAATGGGGCAGATTTACGCTCTATTCAAGAAATGTTAGGACATTCAGATATTTCTTCGACACAGGTTTATGTGACGCTTGTGAATAAGCGCCTGAAAGATGTTTACAACCGCGCGCATCCGAGAGCCTAGTACGAAAAAAGCT
>JAVBKJ010000053.1:0-6891 GCA_031554075.1 Oscillospiraceae bacterium
TTATCTGCAACGACAATGTCGTAGCCCGAATTTAACAACAATACGGACGTGTGGCTACCAATGTAGCCAGCACCGCCAGTGACTAATACTGTCATGTGGATGCCCTCCCCGTCTTTCTTTGTGCCATACAATCGTCAATAATTTGCTGCATCGTAGCCCAAAGGGTATCCATTTGCGCCACAAGCTTGAATTGCGTACGACAACGATCGAGATTATGCCCCTCTCGGTGTATGTGGAAGTACGTATCGCCCGACAGATAATCTGTTAAAAATCGCACGCCGCATTCGAGTGTCATCATTTTCGCACCATCACGCAGATGTGCAATCTCACAGTCGGTTAAGCTATCGCCGCAAACAGATAGAAAACCCTCCACATAGGCTTCGTACAATGGCAGTGAAAAATTCACCTTATCCAAGTCCTGCTCGTCCTCTGCCGCTGTCGTCGCACCAAACCGAATCGAGTCGCCAAAATCGTTGGCTGACAAACCAGGCATCACTGTATCTAAGTCAACGACACAGAGTGCTTTCCGTGTGGCACGGTCAAATAATACATTGTTCAGCTTTGTATCGTTGTGGGTGACGCGCAGGGGTAGTTGCCCCTCTTTTTGCAAATCGACCAATGTGCTGGCATACGCGCGTTGAGACAGCGCAAACGCAATCTCATTCGCTACCTGCTGGGCGCGACCACAAACATCCGCATCAATCGCTTGCTGCAACGCCTCGTAGCGCTTGGGGGTATCATGAAAATGGGGTATTGTTTCTGCTAATGTATGCGCTGGAAAATCTGCCAAGTATTTTTGGAACGTACCAAACGCAATGGCACTCTCGCGGAAATCAGCAGGTGTTTCGACTAAATCCAAACTAATGGTGTCTGTGATAAATGGGAACGCACGCCAGAACTGCTGTGTTGCATCCACGTACCAGTACGCCCCGCTAACGGTTGGTATGAGCGACAGCACTTCCCTTTCCTGCTGATTCTTGTGTCGCAAATGCGTGGTGACTGCTACCATATTTTTCATTAGCACTTCGGGCGCCCGAAACACGTTGTTGTTAATACTTTGTAGTATGTATTTGCGGTCTGTGTCGTCCACGACTAAGTACGTTATATTGATATGACCATTGCCATATCGTTCATGGGACACAGGTTTGCCATGAAATCGAAACTGAGACAGAATCTCCGTCAAAGGATCTCCCCCTTTAGTGTTTGTTCCTACCATTATAAGTCTCGCAGACGAATAATTCAACCCCCTTTTTGTAAACAATGCTTTGCGCCCCTGTATGTTTCGACTTTACTTTTGGCGGTGAGAGTGGTATTATGTATCGGAAATACGTAACAAACGCTAAGGAGAATCAATTAATGGGAATTATTACGCGCGCCATAACAGATACGGGTGTCATTCGCGCCATGGTGATTGACGGCACAGACATGGTAGAGCAGGCGCGCCTCATTCATCACACCTCGCCTGTTGCCACAGCGGCACTGGGACGCACATTGCTTGCCGCGTCGCTCATGGGCAGTATGCTCAAAAGTGACAATGAATCCATCACACTGCGTATTGTGGGCGATGGTCCTTTGGGTAAGATATTTGCCTGCTCAGATGCTAGCGGCTGTGTGCGCGGTTTGGTTGCCAACCCTTCCTTACAACTGCCCTTACGGGAGGACGGCAAACTAGACGTTGGCGGCGCCGTGGGTCATCATGGCTTTGTGGCGGTTTCGAAGGATTTAGGCACAGCCGAACCGTATGTCAGCCAAGTGCCACTCGTGTCTGGTGAAATCGCAGAGGACATCACAAGCTACTATGCCGTCAGCGAGCAAACAGGCACCGCCTGCGCCTTGGGCGTACTGGTTGGCAGTGACGGCTCCGTCAAGGCAGCAGGCGGGTACATCATACAGCTGTTGCCCAATGTATACGAAGACGAAGTGCTAAAACTAGAGGAGAGTATTCGTAACGCACCGCCCATAACGACACTCATGTCGCAGCAATTGGACAGTACGTCGATTCTGCAAGCAGTCATGACGGGCTTTACGCTCGATATCCTCGACACCCTGCCTGTCTCGTATCGTTGTAACTGTTCAAAAGAACGAGTAGAAAAAGCATTAGCGGCCTTAGGACGCGCCGAGCTATTAACACTAGCCATTGAAATTAAGGAAAAGGGCGAAACCGCAATGAACATTGACTGTGAGTTCTGCGACAGACAGTATTCGGCATGGTTTGAAGACGGTAATATTATAGTGACCTAGTAAATACGTGTTGAAAATACGATATTTTCAACACGTATTTATTATCCAAAACAGTCTGTGTCGGGCAAATAGAATGTAATGCACTGCCAAAACGGATGAATAATTATGCACAAAATTTCATTTTTTATTCAATTTACACTTGCATTTTCTTTTTGCATATGGTACAATCCAAACAGTTACACAAGAAGGAGGGTACTATGTGACCGAACTTTGGGCAGGCTTTTACCGTGCTTTTATAGAAGATAACCGCTACATGATTATGTTTCAAGGCTTAGCGAACACCTTGCTACTATCCCTGTTAGCCATCACGGCAGGTATCATTATTGGTCTGCTTGTCACGATTATGAAGCTCTCACGCTTCAAATTGTTGCACGTCATCGCCAATATATACGTAGATATTATACGCGGAACGCCGTCCTTTGTGCAAATGCTTATCATCTACTTTGTTATCTTCGGTTCGCTGGACATCAACAAATACGTAGTTGGTATGATTGCCTTTGGTATTAACAGCGGTGCGTATGTATCCGAAATCTTCCGAGCAGGTATTTTATCCATCGACCATGGGCAAACAGAGGCTGGACGTTCCTTGGGGCTTTCCAACCGCCAAACCATGGTATTCATCGTTCTGCCGCAGGCGGTCAAAAATGTACTGCCCGCACTATGTAACGAGTTTATCATGTTGATTAAAGAAACTGCTGTGGCAGGCTATATGGCAATGACAGAGCTTACAAAGTCCGCTATGTTGATTACCAGTGTTACCTACGATTATGCTTGGCCTATGTTAGGCGCTGCCGTTCTCTACTATATTGTCATCAAAATTCTATCGTTTGCCTTTGGGCGGCTCGAAAAACACTTGCGCCGCGCTGACGCACGTTAGGAGGTCATATGATTACGGTAAAAGGCTTACATAAACAATTTGGCGACTTGCAGGTACTGCGCGGAATCGACCAACAGATAGAAAAGGGCGAAAAAGTGGTTGTGATTGGCCCTTCTGGTTCTGGTAAAAGTACCTTTTTGCGATGCTTGAATCTGCTAGAACAGCCAACGGCGGGTCAAATCCTTGTAGACGGCGAACAGATTAATGCTAAGTCTTGCAACGTTGATGCCCTTAGACAGCGTATGGGCATGGTGTTTCAGCAATTTAACCTATTTCCACATTTATCAGTGTTAGATAACATCACCTTAGCGCCGCAAAAGATTCGGAAAATGAGCCGACAAGATGCCGAGGCACTCGCGCATACCCTGCTCGGAAAAGTGGGTTTGATCGACAAAATAGATGCGTTTCCTGTGCAGCTCTCTGGTGGTCAAAAGCAACGTATCGCCATCGCCCGTGCGTTGGCAATGTCCCCTGACATCATGTTGTTTGACGAGCCGACAAGCGCCCTTGACCCCGAAATGGTCGGCGAGGTACTCAGCGTTATGAAAGCATTAGCAGAGGACGGCATGACTATGATTGTCGTCACCCATGAAATGCGCTTCGCACGTGACGTTGCCTCACGTGTTCTGTTTATGGATGAAGGCGTTGTGATGGAAGAAGGTCCCCCCGAGACTATGTTTGTGAGCCCCCAAAACGCAAGAACGCAAGCGTTTTTAAGTAAAGTGATACACGCCTAAAAAAGTATGAGGAGAAGAGAAACATGAAAAAGCTTTGTAAAGCCCTCGCAATGGTACTGTCTGTCTCGCTGTTAGTCGCCGCCATGGCATCCTGCTCAAAGGAAGCAGATGTGGTCATCTGCGCCACCAATGCTGAGTTCCCCCCTTTCGAGTTTATCGCTGAAAACGGTGTCATTGACCACTACGACGGCGTGGACATGGCCATTGCCGTTGAGATTGCCAAGGACATGGGCAAAACACTCCGCGTTGACAATATGGAGTTTGAATCCGTTCTCGCCGCAGTGCCCACAGGCAAGGCGACCTTTGCCGCCGCAGGTATGACCGCCAAAGAAGAACGCAAGGTGAGCATGGATTTCTCTGAACCCTACTATGAAGCCGCACAAATCATCATTGTGCCAAAGGACAACACAGACATCACCAGTGCCACAGATTTGCTGACCAAAGAAGTGGGTGTGGTAACAGCCTACACAGGCGCGTCTGTCTGTGCTGATTTAGGCGTAAAGGATTTACAGCACTACAAAAAAGGGTTGGATGCTGTGATGGATTTGGAAAACGGGAAGCTTGAGGCTGTTGTTATCGACAACTTTACTGCCAAAGCATTGGTTGCCAAAAGCGACGCACTTAAACTAGTGGAAGATACATCCGCCTTTGAGTCTGAATTTTACTGCATTGCTGTTAAAAAGGGTGACACACAGACATTGGAAGTTGTTAATAAAACCATCAAGCGTATGATAGACGACGGTTCTATTGACGCCCTCATCGAGAAATACGGCACAATCGAATAACATAGTATGACGCGTGCAGGATTGATTATCCTGCACGCGTTTTCTATTAGCCCTGTTCTCTTGCTTTCACTTCTTGCCATTGTTCCCAGCTGACGAGTATGGCACGCGGCTTAGAACCCTCGGATGGTCCTAGTAGACCTCGTTCCTCCAGTTGGTCAACCAAGCGCGCGGCACGCGCGTAGCCTAGCTTCAAGCGACGTTGCAACATGGAGGTAGACGCTTGCCCAATTTCCAAAATGACATCCATTGCCTGTGTCAACAGGGGGTCGTAATCGTCCTCGTTATCGTTCAAGTCCTTGGACGCACCTTTTTGCTTTGTGTCAATGCCGCGTTCAATTTGATCCATCACTTCGTTTGAATACGTGGCGGTGTAGGTTTGCTTAATATGCTCCACAACGGCTTCCACTTCTTCACCTGTGATTAAACAACCTTGCACACGGTTCATCTTTGCACCTAATGGCGCAAACAACATATCACCGCGCCCAATCAAGCCTTCTGCCCCTGTCGTGTCCAATATAATACGTGAATCAATCCCCGACGCGACGGCAAACGCGATACGCGAAGGAATGTTCGACTTCATGATGCCCGTAATGACATCTGCCGAGGGTCGCTGTGTGGCCACCACAAGGTGCATACCAGCGGCGCGCGCTTTTTGCGCAATACGGATAATCGATTCTTCAACTTCCTTGCCTGCCACCATCATCAAGTCAGCCAACTCGTCAATAATAATTACCATTTGCGGCATTTTGGGCAGTTCGGGCATGGATTCAATCGCAGCATTGTAAGCGAAAATGTCACGAACAGAACGTTCTTGCAGCTGTTTGTAGCGACGTTCCATCTCTACAACCGCCCATTGAAGGGCAGACGCCGCCTTTTTCGGGTCAGTCACAACTGGTACTAACAAATGCGGTATCCCGTTGTAAATCCCCAATTCAACCATCTTAGGGTCAATGAGAATGAGCTTTACATCGTCTGGTGACGCTTTGTAAAGCAGACTAATAATCAAGGAATTGATACAGACAGATTTACCAGAACCCGTCGTACCAGCCACTAATACGTGCGGCATACGGAAAATATCGCCAACAATGTTCTGCCCACCGATATCCTTCCCTAAGGCAAAGGCAAGCTTGGAACTTGCGCCTGTAAACTCTGGTGAATCCAATACATCACGTAAATGCACCGTGTTGACAAGCTTGTTGGGCACTTCAATGCCCACAATATTGGCTTTGCCCGACACAGGGGCAATGCGAACACCGTCCACACCTAAGGAAAGTGCAATATCCTGCGCTCGATTTGTAAGCTTTGTGAGAATCATCCCTTGCGCCATTTCAAACTCATAGCGTGCGACAGACGGTCCACGTACAACAGTATTTGCCGTGGCATCAATTCGATAGCTAGCTAGTATTTCCGACAATCGCATGAGTGTTGTGCGCATTTCGGCGCTCGCGTCCCCTGTGTTACCTGGTAAGCTCGCAGTCAACAGGGACAGCGGCGGAAAACGGTAGGGGTTGTTTATTTCTGGCGGTATCGGGCGCGGCAATGGTGGGGGGACGGCACGCGGCGGCTCTGGTATCGCAAGCGGCGGTTCTTGCCCAATATGATAATCCTTCAGCGGCACAAATCCCACAGGCAACGGGGCTGGCGCTTCGAGCGCCTCATCCTGCCACAGGCTGTCATACGTCGCCGACAGTTCCTCTGTGTCCTCTGTTAGGTTCGGCATGTCGGGGACAAAGGCGGGTTCTGGCATAATGGCAAACTCTGGCATTGTTAGGGGCATTGCCGCAGGCAAGGGCACCACTGCGGGGATTGGCTGTGGCACACTAGGCATTGGGTGTGGTACTTGTTTTTGCGGTGGTTCGGTTACCGCAGTCGGCGGCGCGTGGTCGTCTAAATTCACATCAATGTCAAAGCGGCGGCGCGGTTCTTTTGGCGTAACCACCTTTTTTTCGGGAGCGGGACGTTCCTCATAGACAGGGCGTTCACGCGTCCGAAACGAATCCACCAAGCCCACCACGTCTATGCGAAACAGCAGAATCATCATTAACAGCAGCCCTACGACGAATAAAATCGAAGCACCTACAGAACTCAGCAATGTGGCAAAAATCATCGCTAGCAGTCCGCTAATGACGCCGCCACCGTGTAGTTCCCCACCCTCTTTCCATAGGGTGACAAACATTTGCAAGCCCCATGACGGACGTTCAAATAGCCAAAGATTCAGCATCCCCCCCATCCAAACAGGCGTTAGCAAGGC
>JAVBKJ010000150.1:0-3482 GCA_031554075.1 Oscillospiraceae bacterium
ACCCTTTATTTACATCCTGTTTACGGCAGGGGCGTTTCGCAAACGCTTGGCTGGCGAGCTGGAATCTGCGCTGTCGATTATAACGTCTTCCTATCTTCGCAATGAAAATATCATCCACGCAGTAGAAGAAAATTTGCCCTACTTGCAGTCACCAGTCTTAGACGCTTTCCAAGAATTTGTTGCCCAATGCCGCTTCGTAAGTGCTGACGTGGGCGTGGCACTTGACAAATTGGAATTGCGCTTTACAAATGTTGTGTTTAGGGAATGGGTGGCAGCCATTAAAAGCTGCCAATTTGACCGCAATCTTAAGGTGACCCTATTCCCCATCGTCTCTAAACTATCCGACTCACGCATCGTAACTGGCGAAGTGGAGGTAATCATGCGGCAACCTATGCAAAGCTACGGTATCATGGTGTTTTTATTAGTCGGCAATCCTGCCCTGTTGTACTTTTTGAATCGAAATTGGTTTCACATACTCATAGACACATTGCCCGGAAAGGCGTGTCTGGCGTTTAGTGTATTGGTTATCCTCATTTCAATCGTAGGGGTTGCCCGAATCGCTCGCCCTGTAGAATTTAAGAGGTAAGAATGAATACACTTTTTATCGTATTATTTTTCAGTTCTGCCGTTGTGGGACTGTACGCCCTTGCTTTAGTACTCTTACAAGTACCGTCACGACGCTTGCGGCGTATGACGTTGCGATTGTTACGACATACCACAAAGGGCGTTGCCACACAAACAATGCTGGTAGGCATGACCTCATGGGTGGCAAGTTGGCTGCCCATGGACGACAACAGGCGGCGGCAACTCAGCGCAACGCTCTTGGCGGCGGATATCCCCGTGTCACCAGAAAGCTATATTGCAGAATGCTTGGTAAAAGCGTCTTTGGTTGGATTACTAGCGATTCCGTTTTTCTTTTTTTTGCCCATTATGGGCATCGTGGTTATTGTGTTAGCCATTCTATATTACTTTAGCTTCAGTGGCAAAGCAACGATTATTGTCACGCAAAAGCGTGAAGCCCTCGAATTGGAATTACCGCGCTTTGTCTCGACATTAGAGCAGGAATTGCGTCTTGACAGTAATCTGCAACGCATTTTTAACTCATATCAAAAGCACGCCGCCCCCATTCTCAAGGAGCAATTGGAACTTACGCTGGCAGACATGATGAGCGGCAATGAAGAAACCGCCTTGTCGCGATGGGAAGCGCGCATGAACTCGGCTATGCTGTCCGAAGTGGTACATGGGTTGCAATCAGTAAAGCATGGTGTGCGCGGTGATATGCACTTTGCCTTATTGTCTCGTCAGTTTCGGCAAGCTGAAATTGACAGGCTCAAAATGGAGGCAACGCTCCGTCCTCAAAAAATGAATATCTACTCAGTCATGATTCTAGCTGCGTTTATGGCTACGTATTTTGTGGTGCTTCTAACGGGTATTTTCGATTCCATGCAAGTGTTCTTTTGAGGTGTGTATGAAAAAAGTTAAGCAATTACTGCGTTCCCAACGGGGAGATATGTACATTGAAATGTTTGTGTCATTGATGGTACTTATGATGATGCTAGTTCTCTTTATCAACATTGCTACGGTGTTTGTGCGAAAACAGCAACTAGACATGTTTGCTGGCTCGTTATGCCGTGAAGCCGAGCTATACGGTTGCATCGGTGCGGAGACGGACAGCCGCGCAAGTGAATTAATGACGCAAACAGGTATGTCACCCACCATTACGTGGTCTAAAACAGGTAAACTGGCATTGGGCGAGGATTTTACGCTGACGTTAGGGATTACACAGGACATCGGCTTTGGCGACTTGGGGTCATACCCCATTACGCTCACTAGCAGGAACAGCGGACAGGGGGAAATTCTTTGGAAAGATTAAAACAGCTTCTAGGCAACCAACGCGGTGCGATGGGGATATCTTCCCTCTTTCTAGTAATGTTTTTACTGCTTCTGTCCGTTGTGGTGTACGAGTTTATGCGTGTGCATATCACAGTGGCAGGGGTACGAAATGCGTTTGAGGATTCTCTTGTTAGCGTCGCAAATGAAAATGTTGACACAACATACGGCGGAACACGCCAGGGCTATTCTGGCGGATATTTTCATGATGCGGCGGGGTGGACGCCGCAAGTAACCGAGGGAGATGTGTATAGTAAGCTTGACCACATCCTACATACCGCAGAAGTAGACGATGGACACGAGTACGCACCAAATGGCAACGTTGTATATAGGCTGACGGATTTAACAATTGACATTAGTAATAAACCGCACGCCATGGGCAACGAGGGCGATTTGTTTTCGCTGACGGGGACGGTTGTTGTGACTGTCCCCTTTCAGTTTGGATGGAATGCCCTGCCGCCAATACAGCTGACGATAGCCGTGCGCAGCGGACTACAAGGAGGGTAATGAGTATGTTAAGGCGAAAACAAATGCAAGAAATACTCAATCGCCTCGGAGCGTTTGATTCCTGCATTCACGTCAGCTATGGAAAATGCCAACATGGACATATGTGCCGCTGAGAATCGTTAACCCGTAAAAATACCACGTCGTTGGTTATGAACGTGGGTGACACGTTTGTGCATAGTATGCACAAGGTTGATTGTCTTATAGCGCCACATACCAGAGAACGTGTAATTCACGTTCTTTTATTTTGCTACAAAGGGGATAAAGTATGCTAGCAATTTATCAAAAACTGATGTATTATTATGGAGATTACTTAGCTAAAAAAGTACTCAACGAGAAAATCTCGATTTCTGAAGTACCCAGACATCTTCGCGTAAGCCGTAATATCTTCTATATTTACGCGTTTCGTGTTTTTAGGTATAAACAGGATGTAGCAATAAGTCCTTTTCTATTGTTAGCGGATGATATTAATTTTGAAACAGACCAAACTGTAAAAAAAAGACATATTAAGGCTTTGGAAAATTACAGGGAGTTGAACGCGCAAAATGAACTTATGGGACAAGGTTACGCGCCGCATCTGCAAGGGGAACACTCTTGAGGATGAATACAAACGCCAAAATGAAAATTTGCGTAAAATAAACTATGACCTCCGCAACGAAATTAGCAGTTGACAGGGGCATCGAACCTAAGTTATAAAAATACCACGTTGCGAACAATGTCGTAACGTGGTATACTTTCCAAAGCAGAAGAACTGACGATATTAGCCGCTGACTTGACCCCCAATGGGCGAGAGGAGGTGGTGCTGATGTGGAAACGGCTGTTGAGATTTGCAATCGTAAGCCTGTGGCTTCTTGTATATTTCGTAGCATTCGCCATAAAAGCAAGGTAGCTGCCCACGTCCAAAGTTAGCAGCTACCCCTAATTCGCGGCGGCTGGATTGTCAGCCACTTCTGCTTTTTATTATAGCCACTTTAATGACTGGTGTCAAGTGGCAGACACGGAGCGTGACTTTCACGTTCTTATATAGTATGTGTCAAAATTCTCTTTGTATCGCAAAGTGCATGTTACTGAAAAGAAAATGTCACAAT
>JAVBKJ010000008.1:0-10815 GCA_031554075.1 Oscillospiraceae bacterium
ATAAACTGACCCCCACAAAGATTGTGCAAATCCTGTCTGGCAAGTCAACCGCACCCAAAGCACTTCCCACGTTTAAGCTGCGCCATACCGTGGTTGAAAAATTTTTTAAGCAAGAAACCAAACCCAAGGAAATCGAGGAGACTATCGAAAAGGCATTGACGATGTATTTTGAATCGCGTACGTAAACAATCTTGAGATTTTCCATATATAGTGGTATAGTAGGACTATAGACTAAATGCAAGGAAGGGTGTGGAGGATGAATTCTAAAGTGTATACAGTTTCAGAACTTAGGGAATGTCTTAGCCCCCTGTTTTCAACCTTGCCAGTTTACAAGGCGGTTTTATTTGGCTCATACGCAAAAGGTAACGCTACCAATCAAAGTGACGTGGATATCGTAATTGACAGTCATGGCGAGTTGGTTAATATTAATTTTTACGGTGTTCTGGAGGATATCACACAGTTACTGAAAAAAGAAATTGACCTTTTTGAAGTAAGTGAGATTGATAGCAGTTCACCTATTTATCAACAAATTAGTACAGAGGGGATTATATTATATGACAGGCACGGATAAGGTCGTCCTACAAAAAATCCTTGGTCATATGACCAGTGCTAGTAAATTTATTGCTGGCTATACGATTGACGCCTTTGTTAAGGACGAAAAAACGATTACCGCTTGTGCCTTCGTCGTTTCACAAATTGGGGAAGTCGTCAGACTGTTAAGTGATGAGACCAGACAACAGTACCCCAATATTCCATGGAAGCAAATGACTGGTATGCGAAACAAAATTGTACATAACTATGAAGGCATAAAATTACCCGTACTTTGGAATACCATGACACAAGACTTTCCAAAACTACAGCAAGAGTTACACGCTATCATGAAAGAAATAACCATTGATGTGAAGTCCGTTACACCAGAAAAAGAACAAGAGTTTGAACCCTAATTTTTCTATACCCACAAAGAGCTGTACCGTATCGGTATGGCTCTTTTTTATTGCCGTGAGAGGGGTGAGAGTATGTAGCAGTGTAGCGCACCACGCATATCCCCATTTTGAGAGGAGCTGTAATTTGAATGGATACGACAAAACGAAACAACAACGCGCAGGTGCTGATAAGCACGCTAGAGGAGCTGCAAGGCTTTCGCAAATCTGGTGCGTTGTATATTCCCGACAATACCGATGTCAAAATTGAACCCAAAACCCCTGATGATACTGCCAAAATCGCGGAGGCACTTTTAGAAACCCATCGCCAGCTTCGGGGCGCGACGGATGCGCCGTCCCGTAACTTACTGGAGCGCATTGAGAACTTACTGAAACAACTTCTGGATAATATCATCAACTATTTTAAGACACAATCTCAAAGCTTTGCCAGTGATGCCGACATTGCCTATTTTGCGGTCAAAGAAGGCGACCTAGCCGCCTTCAAGGAAGCACTGCCCAATGTTGATGACGAACGGTTTCAGTTACTGGAGATGGCAGCGGAGCGTAAGGACGCCATTGGCAATGACATGGTTCGCGAAATTGTGGATAATACGCACCCTGCCGCGCTCATCTGTTTAGCGGCTGACCAGAAAAACGCGGCATTATTAACGGTCTTACAAGAGCATGGTATCAAACTTAATGACAACAATTGTGCCGCCTTGAAAATGTGCATGAAGGAACGTGACCTAACAACTGCCGCGTTTATTGTTAAGCAAGGAGCAGGGCTTACGACGTTTCTCAAGGAGACACGCAGTATGCTGTCCGAGGGTGAACTCAGCGGCAAGGACAAGGATTTCATCGCCTCACTAAAAGAAGCCTGTAAAACGGAGGAACATACGCAAGCGGCGGATAGGGATGCCAAACAAGAGGCTTCCCAAGAGATGGAGCCATAAATATGTCGCGGCTCACGGATGCTGAGGTGACTATTGCCGAATCAGTAAATATTTTGGAGTTCGTCAAACAAAGTGGCTACGAGTTAACGCGTGTGGGGCAGGATTTCAAGGTAAAAGGACACGGCGGATTATTACTAAGTCAAGATGGTCATCGTTGGAATTGGTTCTCGCAAAATGTGGGCGGTGGTCCTATTCAACTTGTGCAGAAGTTAGAAAACTGCTCGTGGGCAGATGCCGCACGCAAGTTGCTAGACATCTCAGGTAAGTACCCACAAATAGCCCAAACAGCACCTACATACAAAACACAGCACAAAGAGTTTACACTACCGCCCAAGTCGATAAATGTTAACCATGTGTACGCCTATCTTATTAAGACCAGAGGGTTAGAGCAAGAGGTCGTCAACGCGCTTATACGCAATCATCAGCTTTACGAGGATGACCGTCACAACTGCTGCTTTGTTGGTCATGATAAGGATGGTACGCCAAAGTATGCCGCCCTGCGCGGCACGTACACCACTGACAAACCCTTCCGTGGCGAAGTGGGCGGCTCAGACAAAAGCATATCGTTTTGTATGCCTGGCCGTAGTGGTCGGGCATTTGTTGTCGAAAGTCCTATTGATGCCGCCAGCCACGCTAGTCTGTGGAGCTTACACGGGAGGGATTGGCGGCAGGATACACGCCTGTCGCTAGGCGGTTTGTCTGACAAAGCATTGGAGCGATTCCTTAAAGACAATCCACAGATTAAAACCTTGGTGTTTGCCTTAGACAACGATAGCGGCGCGGAAAACCACGGACAGATGGCAGCAGCGCGGTTTATGGCGAAGTATGCCGCACAAGGGTACGCCGTCCAGAATCAAGTTCCGCACGGTAAGGATTTCAATGAGGATTTGCAAAACTTTCGCGAACAGGCACGTGAACCCCCTCAACAGGAATTTGAGGCGGCGATGGAGATGTAAAAATTTTATTCAGTGACTAACATTTTGAGAGGAGATGCCGCAATGGCACTCAAAGAAATCAATCGAGCCCGATTTAATGAGGACAATAAGGATGGATTAGTATTATTTTACGACACTATAGAGCAATACTATTTGGTTTGTCCTACCTCTGGTTTTAGTTCATCCACGGATCCCCTACTGGCGAGTGTCCGCCACACTACCTTACATGATGCAACGGAAGATTTTTATAAAAGGGCTAACGACCTCGATTTGCTATATGACGGCAGAAGCCGCATTAATATTGCAGTAGCAATCCCCAGTATCCGTCACGAGGGCAGTGTGCGCGCCAACGTGTCAGTCACAATTGAACAAGCCTTTGTCATCCATGGCGTTCGCGTCATGGAAGGTAAGAACGGTCTTTTTGTTGCAATGCCCAGTGTCAAGATGCCTGATGGGACATTTAAGGAAACCTGCCACGCTGTTACCGCTGATGCACGTAGGAAAATTAATGACGCAGTTATGAATGCCTATGAACAGGTGGCTCAAAAGTTGGCAAACGTGGAACGCGCACCGACAGCAGACTATAACGAAACCCCAACACCAGACCACGAAAACGAATACGGCGACGAACCAGAAATTGACCCCTAAGGTTGGCGTAACGACACATAGCGAAGCTATGGCAAGATACCTATGTGTCCGTACACATAGCAGTAAAGACTCGGGTGACCCCGAACCCCTTAGAACGCTGACGCTGGAGGAGACGACATGGAACGGTGTACAAGGTTTGAAATTCGCCTAAGTTTGGATGAGCTTGCAACAATAAAACAAAAAGCAAAGGATTGTGGGATAAGCACTTCAGAGCTGCTGCGCTTGTCGGCGTTGGGGCAGGAGTTGCCCACTCCCATGACAGGGTTGGAGGGGTTGCCTGAGTATAATCGGCAACTCCAAAAACTCGGCAATAATTTGAACCAATTCTTGATGCTCTGCCACAAAAAGCAATATCCGTATTCGCAATATATTGACGAGGCTCTAACCGAAGCCGTAAAGGTGGTGAGGGAAACATGGCCATTATTAAATTCATTCGCCCCGGTAAAAGTGCCGCCGCGCTCGGCAACGTCATCAACTACATTATCAACCCAGAAAAAACAATCCCCGATTTAATAGGTGGTCACAATTGTTTTCCCGACCATGTATTTGAGCAATTTATGGCGACAAAAAATACATGGGATAAATCTGTTATCAATACAAAGCAAGCCCCCACGTCAGGTCGCCAGTACTTACATTTCACCCACGCCTTTGGTGACACAGAGCATGTACCACCAGAGGTTGCAAAGGAAATAGCAGACAGGTTATTACAGCACTCAGATTTTAATGGTTTTCAAGTGTTTTATGCGGTACACACAGACCGCGTCCACACCCATACGCATTTCATTGTAAACTCCGTAAACATGGAAACGGGGCGCAAGTGGCAGCAGTCAAAGAAACAGCTGGACGCGCTCAAAGCGTATTCTAACCAACTATGTCGTGAATACGGCTTGAAAGAATGCCCCAAGCACTGGAAATCACTTTTGTTTGCCTCTGTTCAAACAAGTTTGGTGTACAGCCGAAGCTGGGAGGAGTTTTTTGCAGACCTGCAAGAAAAAGGTTACGGTGCTAAATTCACAGGTGAAAAATACATCACCTTTACCGACCCTAACGGCAGAAGTTGTCGAAACAACAAGCTGTATCCACCAGAGCGGTTTACCAAAGAGGCTATGGAAGCTCAATTCAAGCAAAACTTCCTTCGCTATGGCAATGCGAGCCGCGACGATATTCAGCGGCGGTTGGAACAGTTAGCAATTCAGCGGCGGCAAGACGCAGTAGACGCGAACGTAGGGCAAACAGTAACAGCGTTACTCAGCACCGCGAAGCAGTTGCTTCGTGATGACACCTCTCAAGCTAATGGCCATACACACCACGGCAAGCTCGAGGGTCAAGCCCTCAAGGATAAGCGAAAGGAGACGGAATTTGGAGAAGGCTACGATTGGGGGCAGGAAATCTAGCAAATTCATTTAAGTGAAAGCGGTGATTATTTGAAAGAAAAACGTATGCGATGGATATTAGCAGGTCTAATTTTTGTCTTGGGCTTGGCACTTAGCTTATACATGGCAGAGACGCTGGATAGGTTGCTTACGAGGCAAGATTTGTTTGGC
This sequence comes from Oscillospiraceae bacterium, assembly GCA_031554075.1. Classification (GTDB taxonomy): domain Bacteria; phylum Bacillota; class Clostridia; order Oscillospirales; family UBA929; genus WRMG01. Next base: position 5,001 of record JAVBKJ010000008.1, read on the forward strand.
TTCACCTTGCTAGATACGATTACGGGTGTTGGCGAAAAAAAGCAGGGTTTACTATTTCTCTGCTTGCAGTTACTCATGACAACCTTTGCCTTGCTTGTAGGTGTGTTTAACCACAAACCGTACCAAAGTGAGACCGTTACTGTTGCTGGTAGCATTAAAATTCCAAAACCAATGGGGCAAGGGCAGCACGGTACGGCATGGTGGATGACAGAAAAAGAAATGGAGCAAGCATTTACTACGTACAAACTCCCCGAATTAGGAAAGCTGCCACAATTTACTTATGGCGGTATTACCCTTGGGAAAAAGGACACACCAGATGGCGAGGATATTTATGTGATAACCGATGACGCCCACACGCTGTGCTTGGGCGCAACGCGAAGTGGCAAAGGACGCACGTTAGTGTTACCCAGTATTGGTTGTCTGGCGTTAGGTGGTGAAAGCATGGTGCTTAGCGACCCCAAAGGAGAGTTGCACCAATTCACAGCTCCCTTCTTACGGTCGCTCGGTTACGCAGTTTACGCGCTTGACTTTAAGAACCCTGAGAAATCAAACCGCTACAATTATCTCCAGCCGATTATTGATGCGGTCGATAATGACATGCTCCCCTATGCCATTGAAAACACATTCAAATTGGTGAACGTGCTAGTACCCGAACCCAAGAACGGAGAACCTCTTTGGACAAACGGTGAGAAGTCGGTGTTAGCGGCAGCCATTATGGCGGTGGTCTTTGATAACAAACATGGCGATAACAAGCGGTTTCAGAATTTAACAAACGTCCGCGCTTTTATAGCTGAAATGTGTAAGGAAGAAAACAATAAGACAAAGATTACTGAGTACATGAAAGACAAACCCGAAACACATCCTGCACGAATGCTATTTCAAGGAACGGAAATGGCGCAAGGGCGAACACGCGCCAGCTTCTACACCAGTGCGCTTATCAATTTGCAGCTCTTTACAAATCCGTATATCTACAATATGACAAAAGAAACGGAGGTAACGCCCGACGAACTTGCGGGTAAAAAGTGCGCCATTTTCTTTATTCTGCCAGATGAGGACGACACCTACTATCGACTGGCTTCGTTGCTGGTGTCGCAGCTTTACGAGCAGCTTGTAAAAATTGCCGATAACCACGGAGGTCGGCTAAAACAACGTGTCAACTTTTTACTTGATGAGTTTGGAAACTTTGCAAAAATTCCTGCGTTTGATGCCAAGCTGACCGTGGGCGGTGGTCGCGGTATACGCTTCACACTCATACTGCAATCCTTTGCCCAGCTTGATGACAAGTATGGCAAAGAAGTAAGTTCCATCATACGTGGCAACTGCGCGACATGGGTTTATCTTAAAAGCAAAGATTTGCAAACCAACAAGGATATCAGCGAAACACTTGGCAAATATACTACCTCCAGCTATCAGCTATCAGCCAGTCATCAGAGATACACCAATCCCTCTGGCTCACACAGCGTTAGCCTGATGGCACGAGACTTATTGACACATGATGAAATCGCCAAGATTGAACGACCGTACACATTGGTAACGGGTGGAGGCAAACCTGCAATCTATACCGCCCCCGACCTCGCAAAGTGGCGATTTAATGAACTTTTTGGACTGGGCGGCAAAGAATACAACAAAGCCGTATTTACCGAACGCCACAATGCGCGTCCAGAACGTCCAGCAACGTTCACAGATAATGACCTATGGGGTGTTTGGAAGCTCTACGGCGATATGTGCGTGGGCGAACAATAACTTGAGAAAGGAGAATCATATGATATTACCCGTTTTGACAGCCATTAATGATAGCAAGCTTGTCACAGGCACAACCAAGCTATTTGAAGATGCCACCACAGCGTTGCTGGTTCTTGCACCGCTTGCCGCTATAGCATTTACCATCTTTTTTATGATACGCATGGGTATGGCAGATGAGCAAGACCAAAAGCAGTGGAAAAACCGCATCAAAACAGCAGTCTTTTCAGCTATTGGAGCGGTTGTCGCGTCCGTTGTTATAAAAGTGTTGATGAGCTATTTTGAATAATAAGGAGAATACACATGTTGAAAATTTTAACTTTGACAAAGCGCGTAGCACAGCAATGCCGCAACGAAAAAGGCGGCGGTCACGTTGACACCCTTATCGCCGTCATAATATCCGTGGCCATTGGCGCGGCGGTTATAGGATTGTTTCTTGCTGGCCTTCAAAACGATTGGTTTCCAACGTTTAGTGCAAAGATTTTAGAAATGTTAGGCTAACCGTATGAACGATATCTTAGTTGAATCTATTAAGAGTTTTTTAGCAGAGGTCAATGTGGTAATCAATGGACTGCTCTCAGGTCTAATCGTAACAGGACTGTGGCCCGAAAAGGAAGTCCCATTGCTTGCAAGTATTCTGGAGGGCTTGTCGGGCATTTGCTTTTCATTGGGTGTTAGCCTTATTGTCCTCAAGTTCCTCAAAAAGGGGTTTGATGTCTACATCCTCCAAACGGACGGAGATGCAGAAGCAGACCCCTTAGGCTTGCTCGTAAACTTTACCCGTGCGTTAGCCATCGCAATCGGATTTCCCACTCTGTACAAGTGGATGGCAGACGCGACGGAGGAAACAATCAACGCCATGCTGGCAGTCGAAAACATGAGCCTCGCCAGCATGGTGACGGACGCATACATGGGGATTGACAGTCTACTCAAAGCGTCACTAAATCTAATTTTTATGGTGATGCTCATTATGCTAGCGTACCAAATGATTAAGCGCGGCTTAGAAATTTACGTACTACGCATCGGCGTTCCCATCGCGTGTGTTGGCTTAATAGAAAACGACAGAGGTGCATTCAAGGCATACTCACAAAAGTTTTTTCAATCCATGTTTGCCGTTATTGTACAAATTGTGTTACTAAAGGTTGGACTGCTCCTGATGGCGACCGCTACGGGCGACCTAGTGGCGGATATTTTACAGCTCTTGTTTGCTATTGCTGTGTTGGGGTTAGCGTTTGGTATGCCTAAGCTGTTAGCAGAATTCACAACAAATATGAGCGGTGGCGGCGGTGGACTAAATACGGTTTACAGTGGCGCACGTATGGCGCAAATGGCAAAAGGGCTTTTTAAGAGGTGATGTGCGCTTGACTATTGTAGACCAGCTTAGTAACGTACTGCTTGCGTTACTCGGGTCGGGTGCAGGGCTGCGCATTATCATGAGTTTTATTAGCATGATGACGCAACCTGACGAAGCAGAACATTATAAAAAACGCATTATTAACGCGCTTATCTTCTGTGCCATTGCCTTTAGTGTTCTGGGACTAAAGACAATTATTATAGCCTATTTTACAGCGGCAACGTAAAAATTAGGAGGTTTACAATGAATAAAGAAACGTTACTCATACCGCAGGGTTTGCGGCAAAACAGCGAAATCTTTGACGGCTTTGGAAAGTCGGAATTACTGATTAGCATTATTGTGTCTGTTACTTCCGTTATCATTGCCCTTATTGCCTACAGTATCACTCAAAGTGTCGTTGGCTGTGTGGTATTCGTGCTTGTAATGGTTGTAGGGAGCGTTATGTCACTAGTCAGAGATAGGAACAACATATCAATTGTGAAACAGGTACAGCTACTCATCCGCTTTTGGAAAAGCCAAAAGCGATATCCATACAAAAGCAGATCAGTATGCAGGCGGTAGTACTAACCCTCCTCATGCTGTACACCGCTTGGATAGACACCCGAACTCACTGTATACCAGACTGGCTTTGCCTGAGCGTTGCCTTAACGGCAATTCTCCACTTTCGAGGTGTGGACGCCGTATTGGGCTTGGGCGTGGCGATTCTATTTATTGTTGTGGCTCTCCCCACTGAAAATGGTATTGGCGGTGGGGATATCAAGCTAGTAGCAGCGTTGGGGTTTAGCCTTGGGCTTCTCAATTCTGTGGCAATCGTACTCATAGCTTTAATAACGTTTTTAATCGTCTATAGGTTGGTATGGCGCGACCCCTCTCGCGCCTACCCCTTGGGCGCATTTTTTGCGGCTGGCACTATAGTTGTACTATGGATGCCTATTTTATTTTTTGGGAGGAATGTATGAAAGTACTCAAAAATCGTCTGGTGATTGGCACTCTCAGCATTGTTATTGCGCTCGTACTTGCGTTTGTGGCAGCACCCATGTTTAATACAGTCGTAAGTGAGCAATCCATCGTTGTACGAGCGTCAAAAGACATTAAGCAGGGAGACAATATCACGGCAGACATGGTGGAGCGTGTTAAGGTTGGCGCGTTCAATTTGCCCGATACCGTGTTGCACGAAAGCAGTGACATCGAGGGCTTCTATGCCACAGCACCAATCTTTCAAGGGGATTATTTTACAACAGCGAAACTATCTGCGGAAATGCCGCGGCTAAACCCCTATTTATACGAGCTACCGATTGGCAAACAAGCAATCTCAATTGCCATTGATAGTTTTGCGGCAGGGTTGTCTGGCAAGATTGAAGCAGGAGATATCGTTTCAATCTTTGCCCCTAGTACAAACAACGGGACGACTGGGTTAGATTTTGGGTTAGTCCAATTTGTAAAAGTGTTGGCGGTGACGATGGACGACGGCGAAGACAACACAATAAATCGTAAAACAGAATTTGCAGCAGACGGCAGTGAGGAAGCTTACAGTCCAGCGACCGTAACGTTACAGGTTTCCCCTAGACAAGCTGCCGTACTAACCATGTTGACGAAATCGCATTTAGTACTTGTGTATCGCGGCGCGGATGGGTCGCAGTTTTTATCAGCGCAGGAACTTTATGAGAGCCAAACCGCGTCAGTAACTTCACTTGCAACAAACTCATCAATGGAAGTGCCGATATATGAGTGATGTACAGATTGTAGCCGTGTGGGGGACACCCGACAGCGGCAAGACTACGACTTGCCTTAAAATGGCACGTGCGTTGGAGCAAATGGGCAAAGAGGTATTAATCATCATGGATGACCCTTTTTGCCCCAACTTGCCTGTGGTGACGACACAGCCCAAGGACGCACGTTCGCTGGGTTCGTTAATGGCATTGGGTGCAATTACCCAAGACGACATTTTAGCAAGTTGCGTACCAATCTCACCTCACGTTAGTGTTTTAGGGTATCTCTTAGGGGATGTGCTGTTCCATTTTCCCACCTATACGCGCGCTCGTGCGGAGGAGTTGCTCATCTTAACTAGGCACATTGTTGATGTGGTGTTGGTGGATTGCGATAGCCGCATTTCAAAGTCTGCGTTGTCTGCTGAAGCGGTGGAAGGTGCTGACCGTGTCATTAGGCTCGGTGAGTGTACACGCAAAAGTATTTCAGCCGCAGAATCTTCCAAAGCATACCATTCAGCCAGACAAGTCTTCTGTTATTCCAACGTAAAGGCTTGGCAGGATATAGCGGTTTATCAAACAAAAGTCCTTACCAAGCATGTGTTGCCCCATTGCAAAGAACTAGAAACGCAATTTGAAAGTGTCGAAAGTCTCAAAGGACTGTCGGGCAATACAAATGCGTCATACGAAAAAGCATTGCAAAATCTCATGATAGAGGTGTTTGAATTATGCCAACCCACGAAAAATACACAGGTCAAGCCGCGCGCGCAGGAAGCCCCAGCGCGGTCGTCGAAACCAAAACGCGCACTTTTACAGACGTTCTTACAGAAGTGCAACGCCATATGGCAAAAAATTACGCAAACTGGCTAACAGGCAAACGTGGCGAAAATCGTGAGGCGCTCTGCCGCGCCATCGAGCAACAAATCACTGCCAACGGATTCTCTGTACCGCCAATGACCACGGCACAGCTCGTGCAACGGCTGTATAGCGAAATGGCAGAATACAGCTTTTTAAA
>JAVBKJ010000101.1:0-4988 GCA_031554075.1 Oscillospiraceae bacterium
GTCACCGCCTTTATGGCAGCACCCATTCAAAAGGGGGACACCAAACATGTTACGTGATGTCAACACCACTGTGTCAGACGGGCTATTGGGCTTCGCTAAAAACAAGGGCGAGGGCGTGCATGTCAAAATTGGTGCGTCCCCCAAGACCTCAGATGTCCCCATCCTCATTACAGGCAACATGTCCGTGTCGCGCATCAGGGACACGCTGGGTCACTGTCCACTGGCTGACATGGTCATGGATTCGGTCGAAAACGGGTCTACACGCATTTACTGTATCCCCGTGGCGGCTTCCGTCGCTGGCACTTGCGGTCAAGTTACTAAACAAGGGGTAGGAACTGGCACGCTGTCTGTTTCTGGCAATCCACATAACAGCTTCGATGTCCTAATCAAAATCACAGGGCAGGGCGGTAAAAACGAAGCGTTGTTTATGTATTCCCTCAATGGCGGCTTTACGTTCTCGGATGAGTTGACCGTGCCGCTGTCTGGCAGTTTCACCATCCCCGAAGCTGGTGTGCAGCTTACCTTTACCGAAAGCGCACAGCCCGAAGCAGGGGTCGCGTTCCAAACGGGCGACAGCTTTGTATTTGCCACCACAGCACCAACGATGACCAATCTTGACGTGCTGACCGCTATCGACAAGCTTCGCCACTTCAATGAGCTGTTTGAATTTGTCCACATTGTGGGGCAGTCCCAAAAGTCCTGTTGGGCGGCGGTGTCCGAAGCGCAGCGCGTCCTCGCGGTGGAACATCACAAGCCCCTGTTTTTTGTGATGGAAGCGTATGTACCCAATGAAAATGAGGGCGTACTCGACTACGTCCTGCGCTTAGAAACCGACCAAAAGGCGGTTAAAAACTATGATATTCAAGTCGTTGCGGCGCGGTCGCGGTACATAGGCATGGACGGCGTGACACGCGAAATCAACAACGCTGGTATCGTGTGTGGTCTGTATTCCCAAACGAGAGTACATCAGAGTATCGGCAAAACACGCGACACGGCAGGCATGGGTATCGACAAATCTAAGATGCTCGAACTGACCCCCAAGTGCATTGCGGAGCATTTACCTGTGTTAGACGCCGCCAAATACTTAACCTTCCGTCAGTATGATGGGCTAGAAAACTTTTTTGTGACTAATGCGCGTGTTATGTCCCCTGACGGCTCGGATTATCGGTACGCCGAGGATGTGCGTGTCAAGAATAAGATTATCAAGGAAGTGCGGCGCGAGGGACTTCAGTTGTTACAAGATGATATCGATTTGACGAACGTTCAAGGCGAGCTGGAAACCCGTGCTAAGTTTATGCAAGCACCGCTGGACGAAATGGTCAAGCTCGGAGAGATTTCCTCTGCCAAGATTACAGTGCCATCAGGGCAGGACATTATTGCCACTGAGACGATGCAGGTGGTCATTCGCTATGTGTCCAGAGGATACATCCGAGAGATTGACATTGACCTTGGGCGCAGTGGCGCAGTCTAACAGAAGGGAGAACAGAAAATGGGAATTGTAAACGGCAGGGGCTACGATTGGTCTTGTGTGGATATACAAATGCCGGGGTTAAGCATAGAAGTGCAAGAAATTTCTTACGATGACGAGCTTGAAAAAGAGCTACTGTACGGCAAGGGCAACAAGCCGCGCGGCTTCGGCACAGGCAATTACAAATCAGAGGGAAAAATGAGCCTGTTACGCGATGATTATGACGATTTGCTGGGATATTGCAGAAGTAAAGGGATAGCCCTTTACGATTTAGTCATCCCTAAAATTGTAGTATCCTACGCCAACGGGAGTGGGCGCACGCGCAGTGATGTACTTAACAATGTTACATTTACCAAGCGCGGCACAAAGGCAGGACAGGGCGACAAAAGCCTCAAGATTGATATCGACATGCTTATCGCTGGCGGCATTGAAACTGACGGCGTAAAAGCAATATAATGTAAGGAGTTCTATACAATGAACGAAAGTTTTAACAATGTGCAATCGATTACTCCCACGACCGAAGACCTCAAAGCCAAGTACGGCAAGCTGTACAAGCTGAGTATGACCCTCAATCCAGATGACGACACCGAGGTCGTAATATCCCATCTCTTCAAAAAGCCAAACACCGCGAGTTACGACCGCTACATCAAGACCATGTCTAGCGGCATGACGCGTGCCAGCAAGGCATTTTTGCAGGATAACATTGTGGAGGAACATCGCGCCAAGCTTGAAGAAGATTTGGAGGAATACCCTGCGCTTGCTATTAGTGCGGCTGAAAAGCTGCTTGAAATGCTGGGGCTTAGCAAGACAACAAAGTTAACCAAAGTGTAGCAGAGCTGCTCGAAGGGTTGCGGACGGATTTTGTGACATGTGCCACTTTGGAGATTCACAGGTTCGTCCCCTCTGCTCTGTTACCACAGAATGTCGGGGCGTTGGAACTACAAGATTTTCTAATGCTGTTGGCTCGGGCAAGGTATGTGCAAGAGATTGAAACACATCTCCATGCCAAGGCAATCGCTATGGTGTTTGCTGAGTAAAATCGAAAGAACCGACCCATTAAAAGGTCGGTTCTTTATGAGTTATCCACGAAAAATATACCTTTGTAGCATTGCGTATGTTTCTGAACATGCCAACTTTTTGTTCCTTGCGTAGCGCATCTGTCAGCCGTTGTTCGCTAAACCACCACCAATAAGGAATCATATACACCACGTACACAACACAAAACGCAAGGAAGATTGTAATGATGACAGCGGCTAACCCCATAGCAAATCCTAGTACTGAAAAAAAGAATGCCCATAACGTAAACAACCGTATCAACCCCTTTTCTTTACTATAACACCAAAAGGAGGAAATGTCCAGTATGGGACTAGAATCTTTATTCCAATTATCACTGGTCATGAATCTGGTGGATAACCTCACTAGCCCGATGTCGCGTGTGCAAAACGCCGTGGGGGCAACGGTCACAAAGTTTGACAGCTTTGAGCAAAGTGCTGGCGTTGTCACCAAAACGGGTATCGCCATGACGGAAGCTGGTAGACAAATCACTGCCGCCGTCCTGTCCCCCGTGGCAGCCACTTTTGCCACCCAACGCTCGCTAGGTGAACTATCTTCCGTCGGCATTAAAGACCTAACACTTTTGGAAAACGCCGCCACGCACTTTTCAGATACATGGGCAGGCACTAGCAAGGCTGACTTTCTGGGAGCTGCCTACGATATTAAGGGCGGCATTGAGTCGTTGTCTGATACAGGTGTGGCAGGCTATACGTCGCTTGCAGGCATTACCGCCAAGGCAACAAAGTCAACGACAAGCGAGATGACCAGCTTGTTTGCCACAGGGTATGCCATCTACAAGGATTATTACAGTGACTTAAACGACATGCAATTTGGTGACATGTTCGCTGTGGGTATTGCTGAGTCGGTGCGAGCCTTTAAGACTGACGGCTCTGGCATGGCTCAATCTATTCAAGCCTTAGGTGCTGCTGCCACTGCGGCTAATGTACCCTTTGAAGAGCAACTGACCGTACTCGGTATGCTACAAGCTACTATGTCAGGCAGCGAGGCTGGCACTAAATATAGGTCGTTTCTGCGTTCTGCCGTTAAGGGTGGGCAGGAGCTGGGGCTTACCTTTGTGGATACAAATAACCAACTGTTATCCATGCCAGAGATACTATCCAGCTTGCGCGGTAAGTTTGGCGAAACGATGGATGCGGCTGAGAAAATGGATTTGCAAAAAGCCTTTGGAGATGCCGAAGCAGTGGCACTGATAGACCTGCTATACGCTAAAACAGGCGACCTGCAAAGTAATATTATGGGACTATATTCGTCTATGGGGGCAGGTACGGGTGTTACACAAGAAATGGCAGATGCCATTAACAGCACCCGTCCAGATAGGTTCCAAGTCGTACAGCAACGTATTCACAATATGTCTGAGACAATAGGCAACACGCTTTCACCCACTATTGATATGTTGTTGGGGAAAGCAGACGGTGCTATTACCAAAACCGCCGATTGGATAAATCAGAATCAAACATTGGTAAGCCAGATTATGATTGTGGTGCTTGCGTTAGGCGGTTTCCTCACTGTATCAGGAGCGGCGATAACCATCTTTGGGGCATTTGGCATGGTGCTTTCGAAAACTGGACGCTTTGTGTTTGGAGTAATTTCCGTTATAAAGAAAATGCCAGACGCATTACTTACTATGCGGATACAGGCTCTCTACGCAGGCGACAGTATGCGTAAAGCCTTTTCTGGTATCAAACATGTAGCCTCCATCGCTGGCTCTGGCATAAAAAGTTTTGGCGTTGGTATTGCTGGCTTTGCCAGAACCGCCGCTACTACAGCTTCCACCGCCCTACCACCTCTCATCGCCTCCGTCTGGAGCTTCACCGCCGCGTTGCTGGCAAACCCTATCACATGGATTGTCATAGCCGTTATCGCACTTATTGCCGTATTTGTCATACTATACAACAAATGCGAATGGTTTCGCAATGGCGTAAATGCCATTTGGGACGGTATCAAGTCGGGCGTTAGTACCGCCTTTGAATCAGTTAAAAACTTCTTTGGGGGTATTGGCAATGTTATTAGTAGTGTCATGGGGGCGGCTAAAGATACGGTTAGAGAAAAACTAGACAATATGAAATCAGCGTACGAGGCACATGGTGGGGGTATCAAGGGGGTCGCAGCAGCTGCCGTTGAGGGGGTCAAAGGTTACTACACAGCGGGTTTCACCTTCTTAAACAACCTGACGGGCGGCAAGCTCAGTGGCATTAAGGACAGGTTCGTCGAGGGATTCCAGAATATTAAACAATGGTTTGCTGGTTTGCCAGAGTGGTTTCGGCAGTCTGGTAGCAACATTATAACCATGCTATCCGAGGGTATTAAGTCTGCTGCCATGAAACCCGTAGAAGCGGTAACGGGTATCTTTCAAAAAGTGCGGCAGTTCCTACCTTTTTCAGATGCCAAAGAAGGTCCACTCTCAACTCTGACGCTGTCGGGCTACCGCACTATGTCCACCATCGCG
>JAVBKJ010000119.1:0-16426 GCA_031554075.1 Oscillospiraceae bacterium
GGTCAGCCACAGAATCGTCTAACACAACGCCATCGGGCGCAATAATGGTTACACGTTCATCGCCCAGTAACTCTGATAAATGCTCGGCATCCGACGACGGTGTGTACTGATACGAAATCGTTTTGCACATCTGTGTTGCAAAAAATTCAACTTGCTTTTCTTCCTTGATGGCAAAGAAAAGTGCAGAAATAACACCGCAGAGCAGCGCTGTCATGAAAATAAGTAGTACATACCGAAAGTAAATTGCTTTTCTCATGCTTTCACCTCACAAAAACGATACCCGACACTTCTAAATGTCTTAATATAAATTGGATTGTCAGCGTCGTCGCCTAGTTTTTGCCGCAACGACTTAATGTGCGCATCCAACGTGCGGGTTTCGCCAATATAATCGTAACCCCATACAGTCCCTAATAACTCATCCCGCGGCACGACACGATCCATGTGTTTCATTAGCACGTACAGTAGTTCAAACTCCTTAAACGACAAGGCAATCCGTTGCCCGCCCTTACACACTTCGCGCGTGTCTGCCTGCAAGGTAATATCGGTAGACGTTAGCAAGGTCGATTCTTTACTGCTTCGTCTAAGTAGCGCACGAACGCGCGCGCCAAGCTCCATAATGCCAAACGGTTTTGTGACATAATCATCAGCGCCAGCATCAAGCCCAATCACTTTATCAAGCTCTGTGTCCTTTGCGGTTAGTAGCATAATGGGCGTTTCCTTTGTATCGTGCCGTGAACGAAGTAAGGTAACAGCGGAAAGACCAGTCATGTGCGGCAGCATAATATCAAAAATGAATAGGGATGGCAGGCAGCTGTCGCAGGCGGCAATCGTCTCTTCTGCCGTTTCAAAGGTCTTCACCTCGTATGAAAAGTTAATGAGTGCCATTTTGATGAGTTCGCGAATGCTCTCATCATCCTCTGTTACATAAATGGGCTGCATACGTTCCTCCACTTCTGCCGCACGAATTGCCATAATGCGTGTTACATGATTTTCTGCTTTTTATGCTCGCCTGTGCGTGAAAACTCTACCCACTCACAAATGTTCACCGCGTGGTCGCCGATGCGCTCTAAATACTTGGCAATCATCAAAAAATCTATTGTATTATTCTGTGTGTCCTTGCCGTCACGTAAGATATCCGAAATGTCTGCCTTTACCTTGCAAAAGAGTTCGTCTACCTTGTCATCCATATCGACCACTTGTTTGGCTAGCTCTAAATCGGAGTTGACAAACGCATTGATGGACTCATGCACCATATTCACAGCAATATCTGCCATAATGGGAATATGACGTACAATGTCAAAAATATGCTCGCCTGAGATTTCGATGGACAGCTCGGAAATGTCCGCCGCGTTATCGGCAATACGTTCAATATCGGTTATCATCTTGAGTGCGGTGGAGATTTTACGCAAGTCGCGGGCGACAGGCTGCTGACGTATGATAAGAGACAAACATTTTGCTTCAATTTGGCGTTCCATGTCGTCCACTTGGCTATCCTTTTTAATAACGGATGCCGCTAATTTGTTATCGTGCAGCTTAAACGCCTTCACAGCGTTTTCAATCGCTTCTTCCGCGAGTCCGCCCATTTTGATAATATCCAAATGGAGTAATTCAAGTTCTTGGTCAAATATATTACGTGCAGTCATTGCGTCCTCCTACTTTACAGGCTTTGTGCCCGTATATTATATAAAATAAATCAACCAAAACGCCCTGTAACGTAGTCTTCAGTACGTTTATCTGTGGGGCTTGAAAAAATCTTCTCAGTTTCGCAAAACTCGATAATCTCGCCGTGCAGAAAAAAGGCGGTGTAGTCGGAAATACGCGCGGCCTGCTGCATGTTATGCGTCACAATGACAACGGTGTATTTCTTCTTCAATTCACTCATCAATTCTTCGATTTTCATGGTAGAGATAGGGTCAAGCGCAGAGGTCGGTTCGTCCATTAGAATGACCTCGGGGGCGACCGCCAGCGTGCGTGCAATGCACAGACGTTGTTGCTGACCGCCAGAGAGCGACAGGGCAGGTTTTTTAAGCCTATCCTTTACTTCATCCCAAATGGCCGCGCCTTTTAGGCTAGTTTCCACAATCTCATCCATCAAAACACGTTTTTTCATGCCGTGAATTTTAAGACCATAGGCAACATTATCATAGATACTCATCGGGAATGGGTTTGGAATTTGAAACACCATGCCCACCTTTTTTCGAAGCTGGGTCACATCCACTTTTGAGGAATACACATCCTCACCGTCTAGCAATACCGTTCCCTGAATCGAAACCCCCGGTACAGTATCATTCATACGGTTGATAGATTTCAAAAATGTACTTTTACCGCAACCCGAAGGACCAATCAAAGCGGTAATCACATTTTGCTCAATGCTGATATCAATGCCCTTTAAGGCATGATTTTCGCCGTAATATAAATTTAGTTTATCTGACACAATTTTAGTATTTGTCATGAAGCACCCCTGTTCAGTCGTTTGTTTATCAGTTTAATGGCAATATTTAAGACAAACACAATAATCAGCAGTACCGACGCAATAGAGAAGCCTATATCTATCCTGCCGCGCGAGTAGGCGTAACGATATAGCTCAACTGACAATGTCGAACCAGAGCTCAAGATTTGTTGTATAAAGTTGCCCTTTGGCAAGTACATGGCCGCGCCGCCCGCCACGAGTAGCAGTGCCGCAGACTCACCGACCATTCTGCCAATCGCTAGAATGACTGAGGTGATGATGCCGCCCGATGCACTTGGCAACAGTATTGTGCGAATCATGTACCACTTTGTCGCGCCAATGCCCATCGCCCCTTCGCGATACGACTTTGGCACTGCTTTGAGCGCTTCCCCTGTTGTTCGAATGATTGTCGGCAGTACGATAATGGTAAGCGTTAGCGCGCCTGCCAAAAGCGATACCTTTAGGTCAAGCAACATACAAAAAAACACGTAGCCAAAGACACCAAAAATGATAGAGGGGATGCCCGACAACGTTTCTGTTGTAAACTCTATCAATCGAATTAGCCGCTTGCTTTTGGCGTACTCGTTAATGTAAATAGCACCACCCACACCGATGGGGATTGCTACAATCAGCGCCAGAAAAATGACATACAGCGTGTTAATAATACTAGGCAATATACCGATTGTTTCCTTTATGGGATTAGGGGCGGTAGACAAAAACGAAAACGTAATGCCGCCCAAGCCATTCCATAGTATATACACAATAAAGGACAATGCCATGACAAAGACAAGCGCGGTAAACAGATAGATAACGGCATACAGCAAGGAGTCAAACGGACGCTTTTTGCGCACATTGATGCTTTTGACCGTATTGTCTGTCATTTCTTCACATCCCCTTTCTTCAGTATGGCGGTTAGGGTGAAGTTAATCAGCATGATGAACACAAATAGTGTCAGCCCGATGCCGTAGAGTGCCTCTCTATGAAGACCCGAGGAATACGCCCACTCCATCGAAATACCAACGGTTAGCAGCCGAACGGGCGCTAACAGCTGCGGCATGATAACCGCATTTCCAGCCACCATCATAACAGCCATTGTTTCGCCAATCGCACGCCCCACACCTAGCACAATGCCAGCGGCGATACCACTTTTGGCGGCAGGCAGAATGACGCGAAAAATGCCCTGTATTTTAGACGACCCAAGTGCCAGTGAAGCGTTGAAGTACTGCTTTGGCACTGCTTTGATGGAGGAGACAGACACGCTGATGATGGTCGGCAAAATCATAATGACCAGTACGATGCTTGCCGCGGCAAGCGAACCGCTGGAGGGTAACGACAGGGCGGCCTGTATCTTGAAAATAGCGGGGACAATGAGAATCGCACCGAGCAACCCATACACAACAGACGGGATACCCGCCAACAATTCAATAACGAACAAAAAGGCAGACGACACCTTGTGGCTGGCAATATGCGTTAAAAACACAGAGGCACAGATGCCAACAGGCACAGCCACTAAAATGGCAAGCGCCGTGGCGACAATTGACGATAAAATGAGCGGCAGAATTCCGAACTGCCCCAGCTCTGGGTTCCAAATCTGTCCAAACAAAAACTTAAAAACGCCGATTTTGGCAATGGCAGGGCCTCCAGAGATAATCATATATAGAGAGATGATAAAGACTGAGGCGACTGCGGTGAGACCGCAGGTTAGAAAGACGGCGTGCATCAGTTTTTCCACTGAAATGGTTGATTTAGACGACTTTTGTATGGTGCTGTCCATGCGACACCCCTCCGTAACGTATGTTAGATTGGTAGCAATTTCATTGCTGCCACAAGTTCTTGCCCCGCCTCACTTAGCACAAAGTTCATAAACGCTTGCGCCGCTGGTGATAAAACTGCGCCCTGCTTCGTTAGGAGTAAAAAGTCGCGCTTTAGTTGATACGTGCCATCTTTGAGTGTTTCCGATGAGATTGCCACACCTTCAAACTCGCAAGTGTTCACCTTTTCGATGTCCACATCCGAAAAGGACATGTATCCGATGGCGTTTTCATTTTGCATGACAGTGGTTTGAATCGCACCCTGACTGTCACAGGTGGTGGCATTGGCGATGATGTGTGTGTCTGGCGCGTCCTTCTTTTCCAACCCCAACATTTCGCAAAAGGCGGTGCGTGTGCCAGAACTAGCCTCACGTGTTACGACTGTGATAATGGCATGTTTGCCGCCCACATCGTCCCAATTGGTTATCTTGCCTGTGTAGATATCCATTAGCTGTGTGGCGGTAAGTGTTTTGACAGTATTGTTTTTGTGCATAACAATGGCAATGCCGTCAATCGCATAGGGGGTGACTGTAAGCCCCTCCTCTGTGCCGTCTTTTTTAAGTTCGCGGCTGCAATGCCCAATCTCATACAAACCGCTGAGTGTGTTTTTAATGCCGTCGCCCGAGCCATTCATCTCATAGTTTATGGTCACGGCACGGTTATTATCTTGAAACTGATAGATTAACGCCGTCATGACCTTTTCAACAGAACTGGAACCCCCTGTTTTCACCGTACCCACTAGCGCATTTGGGTCGCTTTCGCCAATCGCGGGCGCACAGCCCGTCAGTGCTACCATCACCATCAATGCAATGCCCGCACGTTTTAGTATTTTCGTCATATGCCATCTCCTTGCTTCGCACGATTATCTTACAGTCAACGCTGTATTCTAGCTGAAAATAAGCCATTCATATGTATACTGGTATGATTCGTAGTATACAGGAAACAGCCCATTGTATACAGCAACAGTGTGTGGTATTTGTGTAAAATCTGTGTAATACTGATTCCTTGCGGCGAAGCCGCAACAAAACAAAACGACAAAGAGCCAACGGCATCGCCGCTGGCTCGTCGCTATTATATTTCTATTTCGCCTGTGTCAAAAAATGTTTCAAAAATGGAACTATCCATGGTTTCGTGCGTTAGTAAATACTCAGCAACGCCATGCAAAATCGCCATCTTGGAAATCAAAATCTCTTGGCAGCTAACATACGCACGGTCAACAATACTCTTGATTTCAGTGTCAATCATGGCGGCTGTCTGCTCGGAGCAAGAACGCTGATGACCGTAATCACGACCCAAGAACACCTCGTCATGATCCGAACCGTAGTTAATCGGACCGATGGTGTCGCTCATGCCGTACTTTGTGACCATACTGCGTGCTAAGTCCGTTGAGCGCTGAATGTCATTTGAAGCGCCTGTTGAAATATCGTCCAACACTAACTTTTCAGCCACACGACCGCCTAAAAACACCACAATACGCTCATACATTTCACTTTTTGCCATGTATGATTTATCTTCTTGCGGTAGGTTTATCGTCATGCCACCAGCCATACCACGGGGAATAATCGTGATATGATGCACAGGGTCCTGTGACTTTAGCGAACGACTAACAACGGCGTGACCAGCCTCGTGATACGCGGTCAAACGGCGTTCTTTTTCGGAAATAACGCGACTCTTTTTCTCAGGACCTGCAATTACTTTCAAAAGTGCGTCTGCTAAGTCGTCATTGGTGATCGCTTTGTGGCTCTTACGAGCGGCCAATAGCGCCCCTTCGTTGAGAAGGTTTTCTAAGTCAGCACCTGTAAAGCCAGCTGTCGTTCTGGCGACATCGCCCAAGCGCACATCGGCGTCCAACACCTTATTGCGCGCATGAACCTTGAGTATCGCTTCGCGACCCTTTACATCGGGGCGACCAACGAATACTTTGCGGTCAAAACGACCAGGACGAAGAAGCGCAGGGTCGAGGATATCGTGGCGGTTTGTGGCAGCTAGCACAATAATGCCCTCGTTATTACCAAAGCCGTCCATTTCGACAAGCAATTGGTTCAAGGTTTGTTCGCGTTCATCGTGTCCGCCGCCCATGCCAGCACCGCGATGCCGCCCAACAGCGTCAATTTCGTCGATAAAGACAATACAAGGGGACAGCTTTTTAGCCTGTTCAAACAGGTCACGCACACGAGACGCACCAACGCCCACGTATAGCTCGACAAAGTCCGAGCCAGAGATGGAGAGAAATTGGCAACCAGCCTCGCCCGATACTGCTTTTGCTAACAGGGTTTTACCAGTACCAGGAGGTCCCACGAGCAACACGCCCTTGGGAATGCGCGCACCGATTTCGATAAACTTGCGTGGTGCTTTTAGAAAGTCAACGATTTCGGCAAGCTCGGCTTTTTCCTCGTCTGCCCCTGCCACATCGGCAAACGAGACGCGCTTTGTTTCGTCAGTGCCAAGACGAGTGCGTGCCTTACCAAATTTCATGGTTCGGTCTGCACCGCCTGCGCCACGGTTAAACATAAAGTACCACAGCGCGATAAAGACAACAAATAAGAATAGATACGGGATTAGGGCAACCCACCACGGTGGCTGATAGGCACGCTTATAGTCATAATCCTCAATGATATTGCGCTTAGCCTGGTCTTCGATTAACAGGCGAAAGTCTTCGCGGAAGTAGTCAACGCTAAACAGTTTGTATTCTATCGGTGTTGTTTCACCTTTTAGCGTTAGCAACAGGATATTGTCTTCCATGATATAAAATGTTTTTACTTTTTCTTGCTGGAAGTATCTGGTTATTTCAGCGTATGTTACGCTTTTGGTATCCTTGGGATTGAGCAATATAATACAGGTGGCAAGAAGCACCACAAACACGATTACATAAAAGCCCAAGTCGCGCATACCATTACCTTTGCGATTCGTTTGCGAACTCAACTCTAATATCACACCTTTTTGCTCATCTTGAAATTGTGCTAATTTTCTGCATAAACGGACGGCTTGAGTATGCCTATCTCGGACATATTGCGGTACTTTTCGTCAAAATCTAACCCATACCCTACCACAAAGGCATCGTCTATGGTAAATCCGATGTAGTCCGCCTTGACTTCTATGCGGCGGCGACTCGGCTTATCCAACAAGGTGCAAATACGAACAGATTTGGGACGTCTTGCCTGCATCATCTGCATTAAATAGTTCAGCGTGACGCCGCTATCCAAGATATCCTCGACGATAATAATATCGCGACCTTCTATATCCTGCCCAATATCTTTCAAAATCCTCACTTGACCTGTGGTTTGCGATTTTGCCCCGTAAGACGATACCGCCATGAAATCGACAGCGCAGGTATAGTCATAAGCACGCATAAGGTCAGCAATAAACATAAAAGAACCCTTGAGAACGCCAATAAACAGGGGATTACTGCCGGGCGCAAAATCGCGCTTTAGCTCTGCCGCTAGTTCTGCGATACGCGTTTTAAGCTGCGCTTCGGTAATCAATACCGTTTCGATATCTTGCTTCATGTGTTTACTCCTCTCGGAAAAACTCCAGTACGGTTTGGTCCTCCGCGTCGCGCGGTCTAACACGGGCGGCAACCCCGACACCACATACGCAAATGACCCCTGTGCCATCGGCAATAACAGGGATGGCATCGCGCAAATGACGCGGCACTTTTGCATCCACAAACACGTCTTGTAGTTTTTTTGTATGTCTTATTGTAATTGTATCGCCTGCCTTACGCGGTCTTACAACTAAATCAATCCCTATTGTAGCAGATGTTACGGAAAAAGAATAGACTAAATTGTGAACATTTTTCGGCTTTTTTTGCCACGACACCAAAAGCCCCAACTCGGGTAGCTTTTTTGTCTGCCCAAAGGATAGGCAAAGCGGCAAAAAAGTCAGTATTGCCAGTGCTTTTTCAATCGTCAGGCGGTCGTACATTCGTCTGGCGATGTAGCCGTGTGGTAGCCAAGTAACAGCAGAAACGTTGGATTTTGCTAGCGACAAAATCGCATTGATATGGCATTCTAGCAAATCATGCTCGTCGTTACTCACTTCTTGGTACAAAAATCGCACCACGCGGCTGGCTATCGCCGTATGCAACATGCGCAATCCAGAGAGAGAAATAACGCCTGTCTCTAGGTGCAGTGCGCGCCGTGCGTCTCGCGCCTGTGTATCCAAATAATCCACATCCTGTGACAGCAGCGTCACCGTGCGACCAACGGCGCTCGTTAGCTTAGGATTCTCTTTGGCAAGCAGCGGCACAACATGATGCCGAAATCGGTTGCGGCGGTAGTCATCTGTTAGGTTTGAGTTGTCTGTGCGATATGTTAGCCCTTGGGCTTGCACATATGCCAGAATATCGGCTTTTGTGTGGGCGAGTAGGGGTCGGACAATATTACCGCGTGTGGCGGGGATACCCGTTAGCCCTGTTAGCCCTGTGCCGCGCGTTAGGTTGAGCAAAAGGGTTTCGACTTGATCGTCCGCAGTATGCCCTGTGGCGATATGGGTGTAGCCATGCGCGGCGGCGACATGCTGTAAAAATTCGTAGCGCCGCTGTCTGGCGTCTGCCTCTAAACCGCGTCCACTGGGCTCGGCGCGCACATTGCCTTGCTCGTAGTGCAAGGGAACGTGAAGACGTGCCGCCAGCGCGTGACAAAAGGCGGCATCTTCGTCGGCGTCCGCGCCGCGTAGTCCATGGTGAAAATGTGCCGCGCCCACAGCCCCGAAATACGCGCGCCGTGCCGCCACAGCAGATAGTAACGCGACAGAATCAGCCCCACCGGATAAAGCACAAAGGACGCGCGCGCCCGCTGGCAGTTGCGCTATATTAAGGTTGCTCATGGATTGTATCAATGGCAGTAAACGAGGTGTACGCGCCCATCCAGCTTAGTTTGACAGTACCCGTACTGCCGTGACGGTTTTTGGCGACAATACATTCCGCCACACCCTGCTCGGTGGTATCTTGATTATAATAGTCGTCGCGATACAAAAATAGTACAACGTCCGCATCCTGCTCGATGGCGCCAGACTCACGCAAATCCGACAGCATCGGGCGTTTATCCGCGCGTGATTCGTTAGCACGCGATAGCTGGGACAAGCACAGCACAGGGACATTAAGCTCCTTAGCCATAATTTTCAGCGAACGCGAAATTTCGGAAACTTCTTGCACACGGTTATCAGTGCGTCGAGAACCCTGCATTAGTTGCAAGTAGTCGATGACAATTAGCCCCAGATTTGGCACACGGCGGCAAAGCGCTTTCATCTCTGTTACGGTGATGGCGGCACTTTCGCTAAATACCATATTAAACCGCGATAGCACAATGCTGGCATCTGTCACATCACGCCACTGTTGGCTATTGAGCGAGCCTGTCAGCAACGTGTTGGAATCTATCGTGGCTTCGGCAGATAACAAACGCAGTCCCAATTGGTGCAGTGACATTTCCAGCGAGAAAAACGCAACAGCCTTCCCTGTTTCCTTAGCGGCGTGGCGGGCAATATTCAGCGCAATACTGGTTTTGCCCATACCTGGACGCGAGGCAACAAGCATCAAGTTTGAATTCATCATGCCGCCGATTTTCTGGTCAAGCGGTCCGATACCCGTCGGGATACCAGGCAGTTTGCCATTTTGGGCAGAAATTTCATCAAGGTAGCGAAACGTGTCCGCCATGACAACAGGCACTTGCACTAGATTACGGTTGCCCGTCCCCTGACGAATATCATAAATACGCTGTTCGGCGGCGTCGAGCGCCTCACCTGCCGGGGTTGCCCCCTCGCCAACAAGGGTCGAAATCTCCGTTGCGGCGTCGCCCAAACGGCGCAGCATGGCCCTGTCGCGTACAATATCCGCGTAAGCCATGACATGCGCGGCGGTGGGGGTAATTTCAATCAGTTGCCCCACATATGTGCGGCTTGTTGCGGCGTCATACTGCCCTAGTAACTGCATTTGTCCCAACACGGTAATCGGGTCAACGGTTTGACCACTGCTAAACATGTTGTAAATCGTCTCGTAAAGCGTGCGATTCTGCTCACTATAGAAGTCGTCAGGACGTAGGGTGGTCACCACATCGGGGATACAGCGCGCATCCACGAGCATAGCACCCAACACGGCCTGTTCTGCTTCTATATTTTTCGGTACAGCGCGAAAATCGTCCATTACTCGGCAATGACCTCGACGTTCACGGTTGCTGTTGTTTCAAACCCAAGCTTCACTTGGCAGGTATGCTGACCTGCGTGACGCAATGGCTCTTTGAGAACCAACTTTTGCTTATCCAGCTTGATATGATGTTGCGCCAACAGCGCGTCGCAAATTTCTTTGGCAGTGACCGAGCCAAACAAACGACCGCCTGAGCCGCCTTTGGCGGTTATTTTAATGGTGATGTCGCTAAGCCGTTTGCCCAAGTCTGCCGCGGCTTGCTTGTCAACAGCCAGCTGGTGCGCCTTGGCGGCTTCTTTGGTGTGAAAGGTGTTTAGGGCATCCGCTGTTGCCATAATGGCAAGTTTGCGCGGCAACAAAAAATTACGGGCGTAGCCCTCGGATACCTCGATGAGTTCGCCGCGTTTGCCTTGATCCTTCACATCTGCCTGTAAGATAACTTTCATAATCCTAACCTCTCTCTACTACAAGTATATCATCCGCGTTCCGCGTAGTATTCGTTCACTGCCGCGATAAGCTGACCTTTTACTTCTTCCATGGTTTTATTAAGAATCTGCGCGCCTGCAATCGTTTGATGACCGCCGCCGCCCAGTTTTTCCGCAATCACTTGCACATTAATATCGCCGAGCGAACGTCCGCTAACGACAATTTGACCTGCTGCGGGCATTAGGACAAAGGACGCCTGTATGCCAGAAATGTTGAGCAAATCGTCTGCCGCCTGCGCCGCAATGACCCGATCAATCGCTTTATCTGCCACGGCGATGGCGATTTGGTCGTTTAGCATTTCCGCTTGCGCCACAACGGCGTGACGCGCTAGATTGCTCTTTAAGTCCGTTTGAAACAGTCGTTTTATGGAAATTGTGTCCGCGCCAACGGCTCGTAAGTACGCCGCGGCTTCAAAGGTACGCACGCCTGTGTGCATGGTAAAATTTTTGGTGTCCATGGTGACGCCGCCGAGCAGACCGTCGGCTTCTTCTTTTAGAATATCCGTTGGTTCAATAATGTATTGCATGATTTCTGACACCATTTCGCAGGTAGACGAGGCATACGGCTCATGAAATGTCAGCGTTGCATTTTCAATATAGGTAGCGGCGCGGCGATGATGGTCTATCACTGCCACACGCGGTATACTTTGCAGCAGTTCCACGCTTTCGACCATTTCGGGGCGACAGGTGTCCACAACAATCAGCAGTGTTTCGCGGTCAGATAGCAAAAGGGCGGTTTGCGCGTCAATAAATACATCGGCGTATTCGCGTAAAGGGCGCAAGCGTTCAATTAGCGTGCCTGCCAGTGTGCTTCGTAAGTCTGCCACAATATGCACAGGGCATTCCAGTTTGCGCGCCACCGCCACCAAGCCAATCGCAGCACCAATAGCATCGACGTCACTTTGTTTATGCCCCATGATAAGCACCACAGACGCATCGAGTATCAATTCTTTCAAAGCACCTGCCATGACGCGTGATTTAACCTTTGTTCGTTTTTCCAGTTCTTTCGACTTGCCGCCGAAAAACTCAAAGCGCAATTTATTTTTGATAACCACTTGGTCGCCACCGCGGGACAGCGCCATATCCACAGCCAGATTGGCAAAGCTGAGCGATTCCTGCGGCGTCGCGCCAGAAACACCCAACCCAATCGACAAAGTCGCGGGTATGCCCGCATTGCCTGCTAATTCACGCACATTTTCCAGCAGTGCAAATTTGCCCTCTATCAGTTTTTTAAGATGTCGCTCCTCAAATAGGCAAAGGTAGCGGTCACGGTCATACTTGCGGACGATACCGTCTGTCGAGCGGCTCAGTTGTGAGATACGGTCGTCAATGGAAGCCAGCAATGTAGATTTTTGCGAGTCGCCTAAGTTTTTGGTAATCTCCTCGTAGTTATCCAAGGCAATAATGCCCATAACGGGGTGCATTAAATCAATCTCACTGCGAACGCGCATAAGCTCTGTGACATCTACCCAATGCAATAAGGCGGTTAATGTGTGGGAAGGGTCCTCAGAACGTGCCAAACTGCCAAATACAGTGAAGCTACGGTTACCAAGCTTCACTTCCACAGGGCATTCACTTTTGCCCTCGCTAAGCCATTTTAGCGGCAGGGCGGGCACGAGCTCTGACACCGCAATGTCAAAGCCTGGGTCCTGTCTGCCTGTAATAGCGGCAAACGAGGGGTTGCCCCATAGCACCAAACCGTCATCTAGCCGCAGAACACAGGTTGGTAACGGCAGGTTTAACAAGCTCATACGGGGGGTGGTTGTACTGGGCAGTTGGATGGTTTGAATCGCTTGTTCAACTTTGTTTTGGCGGCGTAATCGTAAGCGCCGATACAGCACAAGCACGAGCAGTGTAACCGCTACCTCGGCAAGCGCCACGTACCAGTTAAAAAATGCTGTGATGAGGCTAAACAGAAGCATACACAAAAAGAACAGTCTGTTGGAGAGGTCTAAGACACGTTTGAAACGCTTCAATTCGGCACACCCTTTTTTTACAAAGTCACTAGTATGCCCATTATAGCAAGTTATTGCACATATTGCAACATTTGGCTTTGGAATAATTGCATGGGATTGGCAGACGCTGTGTAACGCATGTGAATCCTGCCCCTGACATGCAAAACGAACCGCCAGCCAACGCGGCTAACGGTTCGTTTGAAACGCTTCTTACTTTAGTTTGGTATACACGACTTTGGATTCTGTAGAGGAGGTAATGCCGCCTAGGACTTTTTCAAAGAAGCTAAGTGGCACATATGTGATCCCCTTTGTTAAGGTTGGTGCGTGTTCTAGGGTGATGTTGCCGTACTGGTTTTTATTCAATATCATGCTATGGGTTTCTGTGCCCTTTGTTAGTGTGATTGTCTTTGTGGCTTGTTGCCATGTAACGGTGTAGCCGAACTGTTCCGCTACTTTGCGGACAGGAATCATCGTGGTGTACTTTTCGACGTAGTTTTCGATGTTCGCCATTTCGGTGGTTTGGAACAGTGTTTGGTCAATCACGAACATAGGCATACCTGCCGCACCAGGGGCGATGCTGTACTTATCAAAAAGGATAACGGCATTGCCGTCCTTGTTCATCACAAAGTTGTTGGCTTCTGTGACGGCGGTAAACGCGTTAGAATCTGTGTTGTAGCTGCCTTGGGGGGCGTTTGCAATCACATTTTTGACACAAAGGGTGGCTAGCTTATACGCATTCATCCCTAGCACGTCTGTCAGATTGACAACTGCCATCTTTGTGTTGTCGATGACAATGGTTTCGATGACGGCGTGGCTCTCTGTGTTACCTGCTGAGATAGCAGAGGTAATAGCAACACTGGTGTACGCAGGGGTTTGTGTCACGTCATAGGAAAATGTGAGGGTGCTGTCCTTTTGGGCAGCGGCAAGCTTCATCGCACTGTCATACGCGGCTGTGACCATGGCGTTGACATTGTCTTGCAATGTTTTGTTAGCAGCAATCGCAAACATTGGTAGTTTGCCCTTTAGCTGAGCGGAGGTGGTGAGCGCCTTATCAGTGACAGCAACAGCAGGGGCGACATCCACAGGAGACACTGGGGCATCTGCTAACACAACAACCTTTGTGGGGACTGCCTGTGCAGGTTGGCTCAGGGCAACGATGTCGTACCAAAGCAATGCTTTTGTACCAACAGCAATCGTGTCGAGGGGGATAGCTTTGCCAGTTTTGTAAGCGGTGACAGGGGTTGCCTTGGCGATGGTGGCAATGGTGTTGCCGTTGTCAAAGGTGACTTTCATGCCATCTGTTGTTGTTTCAACAGCTTCTGCAATGGCTAGTTTAGGGGGAGCGTAATCCTGTGGTAGGCTTAGTAGCAACACAACTGCGTTACTTTGGGCGGGCATACTCTTTGTTTCTGCTGGACCATAGTAGGCGACCAGACTGTCGCCGATGCGGTCTTTTAGCTGCATGGGTTCGCCCGTTACAGCGTTTAGGATTAAGGTGTCGTCTGTGATATTTAGCACAAGACTAACGCCGGCGCCAGACTTGACCAAGATAGCCTTGTCGGTCACTCTTTCAATCGCGGCGCTAATCATCTTAGGCGCCATAGGGGTGGTTGCCGCAAAGCTGACTGTCAGCTGGCTTGCCACTAGTAGAAATACTAGGGCAAGTGCAATACGTTTTTTCATATTCATTCTCCTTCATCATTTTGTTTTCGCTTGTTACGATTACTTTGACGCACTTGTCGGATGAAAGTTCCATATTCGCTAAAAGATTCCTACGACTGTCCTCCGCTATGCGAATAACTGTTACGTATTACTTATGCACTGTCCATTGCGGTAAGTTGGCAAACAGATTGGTGCTCGTGGGCTGTAGCCCCTGCAACTGACCGCGATGTGTCAATACTGCTTGTTGCTTAAACACGAGCGGGATAAAGGGCATGGTGGAAAGCCATATTTGCGCTTGGGCGTCAGACGAGAGCAGTGACGTGCCTGAACTTTGCGATGGTTCGGTGGACATGCTAAAGTCGGGGGAAATTTGTGTTTCGCCCACATACAGCTCGTAATCACCCTTTGCCAATGCGTCCTGATAGGCTTTTAGTGGCAAAATGTTAGCCTGCGCCTCAATGCCCATTTGCGACAATTGCGCGGCGACGTACACAGCGGTGCGCCCAGCAACGATATCCTGCTCATGCGCCAACACGCGAACCGTAAAGGGGACACGGGCATACCCCTTTTTCACATCCAATGTGCCGTCTGCGTCAGCGTCTGTTAGCCCGATGGCCTCTAGCTTGTCTGCCATGTCGCGCAGATTGTATTCATACGGCGTTGTTTCGATAGACTGGGCGAGCGGCGACGAGGGCGGAATCGGCAGTACTGTCGGCACAGCGGCATGACCAAAAAATTCGCTGGCAATGTAGGTTCTGTCAAAGGCATTGGAAAGTGCGCGCCGTATTGCCGCATTTTCTAATAGAAAATGGGAACGATTTATCCCTACATAATATAGTGATAGGGTCGGGTACGTCCAAATTTCATAATCGCCGGGAAATGTGATGGCATAGCTGTCATTGGGGTCAGTATTTAACAGGCTGATATCGCCCACACTCGCCAGATAGGTCATTTCGTCTAGTTTGTCCACAGGGCATAGTTCAATATGCTGCAAGGGCAGTGGCGTATGCCGCCACCATGTGGGGTTGGGCTCTAAATAACGGCGTTCCTCGTCACTGCGGACAACGTATGGACCTGTGCCATCCCATGGGGTCGCGCTTGCTTGCGATACAATCGGAAAAATGAGCAAGGCGGCTAATCTAGGACAGGGGCGGCTTGTTTCGATCACCAGTGTCTCTCCCTCTACCCGTGCGCCAGTTACAACAGACAACGACGCGGCGTAGGGCGCATTCGGCTGTTTTGCCAACTGAAGGGAGTATAGCACATCTTTTGCTGTCAGAGCTTGACCGCTGTGAAATGTTACATTTGGCGGCACAGTTAGGCTATAAGTTAGGCTGCTGACAGAGGCAAACCCCACTGCCAGCAACGGTTGTGGCTCGAAGGCGGCATCGAGGGTAAACAGACTTTCATACACGAGCGGGAATAGGTCGCGATTGTACCGACTGTGCGACAACAACGGATTGGCGCTGTCTGCGGCATCCCACGCCAGCCCGAATACGCCGCCTGACTGGTTACGGCTGGCAACAGGCCACGGGATAGAGGTAGGCGAGGGCGACGGCACGGGCGAAGGTGACGGTTCAGAGGATAGCGTGGGCAGTGTAAACTGAAAGTCACAGGCGGAAAGACTGACTAAAAGCACCAGTAGGAGGGCGAGTAGACGTATGTTCATTGGACATCCCCTAACGAAATCATGGCGGCGTGCGTGCCGCGTGCTGTGCCGTTGCGCCTGTGGGAGTAAAAATCAGTCGGGGTACAGCAGGTGCATTGCATCGACACGCCAATGTGCGTCACGCCGAGTGTTAGTAGTTGTAATTGCTGTAAGGCTTTCAAATCAACATGGTAGTGAATATCGTCACTTTGCTGGCATACATCGGCAAGCTCCGCCGCCGTGTAGGTCTCGCGCAGTGCAGACACGACGTCCGACT
>JAVBKJ010000037.1:0-4919 GCA_031554075.1 Oscillospiraceae bacterium
TTCGCAAATCACACCCACCAAACCTAAGGGGACGCGCCGCTTTTCGATCTGCAAGCCGTTGGGGCGTCTTGTGCTATGACCTTCATACAGCACACTGGGCAACGCCGCAACGTTACGGATACCGTCTGCCATAGCTTGCACACGACCAGCGGTTAGGGTGAGTCTGTCCATCATGGCGGCGGATAGCGAGGTTGCCGCGGCTCTATCACGTTCGTTAGCGGCAAGAATGACATCTTGGTGCGCTAGCAATGCGTCTGCCATGGCCAGTAATGCGGTATGTATTGTCGTCTCGGTAAGCTGTGCAAGCTGACGCGAGGCTGTTTTGCCCTGTTTGGCAAGTGCTGTCACTGTCATGCGAACCCCTCACTTTGCTGAAAAAATACTGCCGTTAATACGACCCTCGATGAGGTCATAGAGAATCTCAGGGTGGTCGCCGTTTGCAATAATCATATCTATGCCAGCAGCAAGACAAATCTGTGCCGCGTGCAGTTTTGTCACCATGCCGCCTGTGCCGTTTTGCGAGCCTGCACCGCCTGCCATTGCCTGTATTTCTGGTGTCATACAAGTAATGCGGTCAATGCGGCGTGCTGTTGGGTTTGTAGGGTGCTTGTCATACAAACCGTCGATGTCCGACAGTAGCACCAGTACGGATGCTTCACACAGTTTTGCCACATAGGCAGACAGGGTGTCGTTGTCGCCAAATTCAATTTCTTCTACCGCGACAGAGTCGTTTTCGTTGATAACAGGAATCGCGCCGTAATCAATTATCGCCTGCATGGCATTGCGGGCGTGGGTGGCGCGCTGTAAGTCGTCTACCACGTCGCGCGTTAGCAACATTTGTGCCACAGGATGCCCATACTCCCCAAAAAACTTGTCATAGATGTGCATAAGTTGACATTGTCCCACAGCGGCGGCGGCCTGCTTGCCCCTTGTGTCGCGTGGGCGTGCCGGAAGCCCAAGCTTGGCTGTCCCCACCCCGATAGCACCGGAGGTCACGAGTACGACCTCGCGTCCTGCATTTTTAATGTCAGACAGGGTACGGCACAGTGTTTCAATGCGGCGTAAATTCAATTGCCCCGTGGCATGGGTTAAGGTGGAAGTCCCCACCTTAACCACAATTTTTGTGTACGGCATGTGTCACCTCTTAAATAGATTTTTGCTTATTAATTAGGTACACGCTCGTGAAATAGCTAGCAATACTAAAGATAACGCTGATGATAGCGGTGATGAGGGATATGCTTGAGATAATCGCGCTCACTTTGCCAATGTCTAGCATATCAACAGACATTGTCCCTTGGGGAATCGCAACCGAGGATGTGGTGACAGCGATGGCACCGAGTGTAATCCAGCTAACGGCTGTGCTGACAACGATAAAGGCGACAATGCCCATCACAACCCCTAAGTTGCGTTCTTTGAACACAGGCATATTGGCGATATTCACGCAGAGCAAAATGAGTGTGACTTTTTCGATAAAGGAAAGGATGGTAAGCCCTGCTATCTCCCACATGCCTTTTTGAATCGCCTTTATGGCCTCGGCACCTACTGTGTCTGACAGCGTTTGCCACATCATGGCAAAGGACGTACCTTGGCTGGCAAGTGTCATGCGGTCAACGGCGATAAACCAGTACAGTGTGACGAGCGCGGTGGTAAAAATACCCCACAATACAATGGTGACACATTTTGAAAACATCAGTTGGTTGCCTGTTACGGGCAGTGTATGGGTTAGATAGCTTTCGCGGCTACGCAACGTTTTTTGCAAGTGCATGACACTAATCACAGCGTACATGACAAAAAAGGCGATAGTTGCTAACACAGCAAATACGATAAACAGTTGGGCGATTGTGTCATTGCCGACAGCGATGCCTATCACGCCGCCTAAAATGAGTGCAAGCGTCAGTGCTGCCATAAACATATACTGTTTGAAGCCAAAACGCAAGTCGTATTTGATTAATTTCCCTAACATTTGAATTCCTCCCTAAAAATCTGATCAATTGATTTCCCTCTGGCGGCCCGTAGGTTGTCGGCTTCGTCGTCTAGTATAATACGTCCGTTTTGCAGAAACATAGCACGGCTGATAAAGGGCTCAACATCCGAGATAAGATGTGTGGAAAAGAGGATGGCGGCATCTTCGCTGTAGTTGCTAATGATTGTATTAAGGATGTAATCGCGGGCAGCAGGGTCAACGCCCGCAATCGGCTCGTCAAAGATATATAGTTTTGCGCGGCGCGACATGGTGAGTACTAACTGCAATTTTTCCTTCATACCCTTGGAAAGCTGTGAGATGCGCTTGTTTGTTTCTAGCTTGACAAGTGATAGCATTTCGATTGCCTTTTGACGATTGAAATCCTGATAAAAATCCTCGTACAGCCTTAACGCGCCCTCGATTTTGAAATCGGTGGGTAAAAACTCGACATCGGGCAGATAGGACACAAGATTCTTACTACCAACCCCTAATGGCTGTCCGCAAACTGTCACTTGCCCTGTATAATTCGTGATGAGCGTGTTAATTATCTTAATGAGTGTGGTTTTGCCGCTGCCGTTAGGTCCTAGTAGCCCAACGATTTGCCCGCTTTGCACTGTGAAGCTAACGTCTTGCAACGCTAAAAACTGGTTGTATTTTTTGCTGACTTGTTGTACACTTAGAATCGTTTCCATGGTGCAACCCCCTTATTTACTAAATTCATCCAAACCACTTTAATCCTTGATATGCTCCTCGAGTATCCATATCGCGTTTTCGATTGTGTACCCTAGGGCAACGACGCGATTGGAAAACTGTGTCACTTCTTGCCGCAGCATCGATTTTCGCATGTTCTCAATCACGCCTGTGTCGCGTGTGACGTATCGACCACTGGTTCGTTCGGCAAAGACAAGCCCTTCTGCTTCTAGGTTTGCAAGTGCTTTTTGCATCGTGTTCGGATTTACACCGTAAACAACGGCTAACTCTCGAACCGTCGCTATTTTCTCGCCTGCTGCTAGCTGCCCTGACGCGATACGTCGCTTAAAATCATCAGCCAGTTGATTGTAGATAGGCACGTTATTGGCAAACTCCATGAGTAACCCTCCCTTCTGCACATTGTATGACTGTGCTGTTGTGTTAATTAACTAATACAACTATACATGCGAACGCACTATTTGTCAACCCCTTTTGTGGAAATTATTTTACTTTTTATTGCGACAGATATCACAGGCTGTTTGGTGCTATAATTTAGCCTGCTGCACAGTTCTAAACCACTTGACGGCATTTCGGTGGCGTGTAGCCGCCACGTGCACTTCAAAAACATTGTATATTTTTAGTAGAAATTAGTAGAGGTGACATATGCGTATTTTAATTATCGACGGACAAGGCGGCGGACTGGGCAAAGCACTAACAGAGCAGATACGGGCTGTTTGGGGTGACGCACAGGTAACGGCGGTCGGCACGAACGCGCTTGCCACAGCAGCCATGCTCAAGGCGGGCGCGCACATCGGCGCCACGGGCGAAAACGCCGTTGTGTATAATGCCGCGCGCGCAGATGTGATTCTCGGGGCGCTGGGCATCGGGTTTGCCAACGCCATGCACGGTGAAATCACACCTGCCATGGCGGCGGCGATTGGCAGTAGCGAAGCACATAAGATTTTACTGCCAGTGAGCAAATGCAATGTGTCGATTGTCGGTGTGGCGGAAAAGTCGATGGCGCAGTACGCGCAAGAAGCGGTGGCGCTGGCGAAAACGCTTGACGTTCCGCCGCGTGCGTGATAGAATACATCCATTGACAGCAAGAAGCTGTCGCGTGCGTTCTGATCTATTTTTGCGATAACAATGCCATGAAGGCGTATTTTTACGCCTGAAATGGCATTTTTTGTTGGAGGAAATTATGAAGCGTCCCATCGTTAAAAAAATGGTACTGACCGCCCTGTTCATTGCGCTCGGGCTGGTACTGCCCATGCTAACGCATCTGATTCCAAACATCGGGTTTATCCTATTGCCTATGCACCTGCCGATTTTGTTGTGTGGTTTTATTGTTGGACCACGCTACGGCGCGATGGCTGGCTTTGCGGTTGTGTTTTTGTCTAGCTTTCTGACAGGGATGCCGCCCCTGTACCCTGTCGCTGTCTATATGGCATTTGAACTAACTGCCTATGGTTTTTTAACAGGGTTTCTTGCAAAATGGCTGCCCACCATCCCCGCCCTTCTCGGCGCGATGCTTGGTGGACGTATCGTCCTAGCCATAGCACAGCTGATACTATTTGGTATGACCGCCAAACCCTTTGCCCTGCAAGCCTTTATGATGAGTAGCTTTGTCACTGTCTGGCCTGGCATTTTGTTGCAATTGGTACTTGTCCCTGTTATCATTTTGGCGCTCAAGCGCGCCAAGCTTATCCCCATTACATAAGCATGGAACAGCTTTTGTTGGCAATCGACAATGCCCTTGCCGCACAGCCACATGTGACCGTCGCCCTAGACGGTCCTTGCGCCAGCGGTAAGAGTACCCTAGCCGCCAGACTGCGTGATAGGTATGCCGCCGCGGTGATTCCTATGGATGATTTCTTTTTACCGCCTGCCTTACGAACGCCCGCCCGTCTTGCCGAAGCAGGTGGCAACATTGACTACGAGCGCTTTCAGACTGAAATCATCGCCAATTTGACGGCAAACACTGCCTTTACGTACCATCGCTGTGATTGCCAAACAGAGCAGTTACAAGATGTCAACGTCCCCGATACTGCGTTACGCATCATTGAGGGCGTATACAGCCTACATCCATACTTTGGCGATGTGTATACTATCACTGTGTGTCTATCTGTGCCCCCCACAGAACAACAACAGCGGTTACAAGCACGCAATGCCGCGCTGTATGAACGTTTTGTCAACGAATGGATACCCTTAGAGCAGCACTACTTTAATACCTTTGAGATAGCCAAACGCGCCATGCTACATCTGT
>JAVBKJ010000132.1:0-5944 GCA_031554075.1 Oscillospiraceae bacterium
CCAACATGAGCCACGGCGTGACACGCATCCCCATTCTGTCTAGCAACAGCCCAAACAACACAGCTGTGATGGCATAAGACATCGAACCCATGCTGCGCGCCCGCCCGTAGGACATTTGCACGCCTTGGTTAATCAGCTTTACGCCCCAAGCGTCCACAACCCCCGGCACTGCCATAACACCCGCATTGCCAAGAATAACGCCCAGTGACGCCAGCGCATAGTTGCCCTGAAAATAGGTTAGCGAGAAATAGCCAAGCGTTGACGCCACACTGGCAATCAAAACAATCGTGCGCAAGGATATATTTTTGTCTGCCAATGCTCCCCAAAAGGGCTGTGCCACAAGGCAAGCAATGCCGCCGTACATCATAATTTGGGCGATTTCGGTGTTGCCAAAGCCGCCTTCCTGCAAAAAACGGGAGGTAAAGGCCGCTGTATAGCAAAACAGTATGTAGTACATCGCCATCAGTGCGCTGTACCAGACATTGTAATGCTTGTGACTGTGTGTCATTTCTACGTTCATATTGTCTCTTTCTGGCGGCGTTGCGCGCGTCGGCTCATTTTATTGGCGTACATCTCGGCATCTGCCAACCGCAGAATATCGTCAATATCCATTTGTCCCTGTTGCACTTCATAGAAACCGATACTCGCCGCCAACGTGTAAGGATACTGCCCCGATTGATTCAGCTTGTCGAGGTCATCGTGGATGGCTTTGGCAATGATTTGTGCGCCCTCAAAACGGCACGCAGGTAACACGAGCAAAAATTCATCGCCGCCCAACCGTGCCAGCACGTCGTCAAACCGAATCGCGGCACGCACCGTGTGGGCAATGGTTGTCAACATCACATCGCCCTCAGCATGTCCGTACTGGTCGTTGACTAGCTTTAGTCCGTCTACGTCTAAAAAGCCAACTGTGATTGCTTTGTGTGTCGCTTGCGCGTGTTCTATCGCCTCTTTGAGTAACGAAATGCCGTAATCGCGTGCGAAAATCCCCGTCATTTTATCCGTTTGCATAAGCCGCATGAGACTTTGTTCGTACTCTTTACGCTCGGTGATGTCAATACAGGCACGAAAATGCACTGTGCGTCCGTCTAACCATGGGATGAGCCGATCCTTGGCGATATACCACCGTTTGGAGCGTGCACTACGCATCTCACTAAGCATAATCTGCCCCACAGGGACAGCTTGGGAAATGAGATTTCTGCGGTTACAAATAGCGCAATCTTCTGTTTCGCCAAACAGTGCCAAACTGCATGGTTTCCCAACAAGGTCTGGTCCTGCTATCTCATGCAATTTGTGGTTGGCGTATAAAATTTCACGTGTTTCAACATCTGTGACGTAAATTATTTCATCCATGCTATCTAAAATCGAAAGAAACAAGGTGCGTGAGCGCAATGATTCAGCTTCCATCTCCTGTCTTGCCAGCAAGGTAGATAAGAGGATGGAGATGCCGCGCAATAGCTCTAGTTCGCTATTTGTCCAATGTCTAGCACAGTCAACCTCATCGACAGCGAAAAAACCTATCAATTTATTGTTTCCATACAACGCAAACAGGACTGCCGCCTTCATGCGATACTCTTTGTAGAAAAAGCCGTCTAATGTCTCTGTCGTCGCTGCGTCTGCCACGGAGATAAAGGAGTGATTTTCCAAGTATGACAGTAGGTTGCCCAGCCTGTCTGTGGAGATAGGGTGTAGTAATGACTTGCTAGGCGGCGTACAATCGGCACACCATTCGTTGGCAATCGACACCAAGCGTGCGTCATAGCTTAGCTTAAAAATCCGCGTATGTGAACAGCGCAAGTAGGCACCGACAATCGCCAACACAGATTGTAAAATGTCTGACACTTCCTGCCGATAATGTGACATGAAAAATATCTTCTGAAAAATATCGTAATACTGTTCCTTTTGGCGTAGTTCATCCTGCGATTGTACCATCATATCGTCAAACAGGCACAGTGCCATTTGCTTGCCATCAATCTCGTGAGTCCCCATGCACAACATACGCTCTCGAATAAAGCCGTCATGTGTCTCAAACGTGAAGCAAAAATGGTTGACCGACTTCATCTTTGCAAAATCTAATAAAATACTAGCCGCATTACGGCTTTTGGCGGAAAACAATTGCTCAACCTGCGAGACCTCCTGTTTGCAGGCAAACAGAATCATCGCGGCATTATTGGCATAGTAAAGCGCACCACTGTCAACATAAAACAGCAGCGCTGGTTTCTCTAACGAGTCAAAACATTTGACGTCCAAGCCGACACCTCCGTCATGCTAGATATACGATATTTCATTTTACCTTTCGCACGCCGCCTTGTCAACTAAAATCGTTTCAAACGCTGTTGCGATGCCATTTCGCGTTGTTGTCGCTTGGATTTGACGCTAATGTTATCCAACGAAACCCCCTGACGAAACTGCGCTATCTCATATTGCAGGCTCTGCACTCGCACCTGTACCATCCCACTGGTCACCCCAAAAAAACGGCACACCTTGCCACCATTGCCTGGTACATGCAACATAGGCTCTGTCTCGTCGGCAGGCAGTGTGTAGGAAATCATGGGGATAAACAGTTTATAGGGCATGAGTAGCTCCGACGTCCCCTCATTGGCTTGCCATTCCTTGTGGACATCCTGTGTGTCGGGCTGCATCTCACAAATAAACGACGAACCGCTGTCGGCATGGAGACAGTAGTGCATCAGCTCATGACCGCAATCAAAGTTTTGTTGTTGCGGTGTGCGACTTGCATTTAGGGCGATAGTCGTTAGCCCCTTCTCCCTATGCAGAATCCCACATATGGTGTCAGATTGAAAATTAAGTGTTTCGATAATCAGATTTTCGCAATGTTGTCGAGCGACAGAAAGGCAGTCCACTGGGTACGCTGTGATGCCAATTGACTGCCTAAACTGTTCGACGTATTGATAGAGTTGCGCCTTTGTGAAATACTTAGCTGTCACTGCTTTGCCGCTTCCTTTCGTCGTTGCTGCCACGGGCTTTTGCACGCGCCAAAAAGTCTAGCGCAAGCTCAATATCCTCTGGCGGTATGCCCTGCTCCTTTGCCTTAGCCGAAAAACGAAAATATGCCGCATCCGCAACGGGGTCTAGCCCCATCAGGCTTGCCAGCGCGCCTGTGACAGTCTGATTCACAAAGGTTGTATCCTCTGTTTTGCCCAACAGCCAAGCAGCATTCACCTCTAGCGCACGAGAAATCGCCTCAATCACAGGCAATTTCACGGTTTCAATGACACCGTTTTCGTACCGCTGAATCGTGGATTTAGCAACGCCAATCTTATCTGCAATGTCTTGCAATGTCATACCCTTTGCAACACGCGCCTCATGTATCCGTTTTCCGATATTGATGCTGTCCATAGGCTTTGCCCCCTCTTATGACAAGTATATCATACAGCTTTGCATAATGCAACATTTGTAGAAAAATATTGTTGCACTACGCTATTGACAACGGCGTAGCACTGCGGTATAGTTGTTGCATTAAGCAACTTGTGAGGTGCAAATATGCAACCAATTCCCTACCGCGTCTCTGGTAATATTTGTGACATCTGGCTGTTGGGGGATTTCGACGCCACCATCCCCCTGTTATGTAGCGTACTACCAACATTAGGCGTAACACTGATTAAAGTGTACATAGATAGTCTTGGCGGTGCGCTCCCTGCCGCGAAACTGCTTATGGCGGCATTGCAATCTTGCAACGCCACCATTGTCACCTATTGTATGGGGCTTGCGCGCAGTACTGCCTCGTTGCTGTTTATGGTAGGTGACGACCGTTTCGTGCTGCCGACCTCTCGGTTTGAACCGTACATACCCAAAGGAGAGACAGCGATTTTGTCTTTATTTGCGTCCTTACCGTCCGTTACCTCTAAGGCAGTTTTTTGCTGCAAACGGTGGGTGTCCCCTCATCAAGCGGTATGCCTTGGTTTTGCGACAGGATATCTGCCCGCCAGCTTTCCGATTCACAGCCAATATACCGCGCCGTATGAACTACTTCCTTGAATTATCCGCGCTGGCGTGGTATACTACTATCATCTGTCATGCGACCTAACGTAACGACGCATGGTACAAATGAATGGGAGATTACATGGAACTATTAGCGCCTTGCGGCGGTCCTGAACATCTTATCGCCGCTGTCTATTGCGGTGCAGACGCGGTATACGTCGGCGGCAAAGAACTTTCTGCCCGACAGAACGCTGTCAACTTTACAGACGCAGAGCTTGCCGCCGCCATCGAATTTTGTCACTTACATTCGGTCAAGGTGTATCAGGCAATCAACACGTTAGCCCGTGACGACCAGCAAACAGCCGTCCAAGACGCTGTGAAAACCGCAGCCGACCTGCATGTCGATGCCCTCATTGTGGCGGATTGGGGCATCGCAAATTATATCAAGCAAAGTGTGCCCGATATGCCGCTGCACGCCTCCACACAAACGAGTATCCACACAGCAGACGGCGTTGCCTTTGCCAAATCGCAAGGCTTTTCACGTGTGGTACTGGCGCGCGAACTGACAATGGAGCAGATTGACACCATCGGCACAACAACCGATATGGAACTGGAAGTGTTTGTCCACGGCGCACTTTGCGGCGCTGTATCAGGACAGTGCTATCTATCTGCGATGATTGGCGGACGCAGTGGGAATCGCGGGCTATGCGCGCAACCCTGTCGATTGGATTGTAGCGCGCCCGGTCGTCCGTATGCGCTGTCACTCAAGGACTTGTGCGCCATCGAACTACCCTTTTCGTCACGTGTCACGGCGTTAAAAATTGAAGGACGCATGAAGCGTCCAGAGTACGTTGCCGCCGCAGTCACCGCCTGTCGGGCGGCGATGGCAGGCAAACAACCCGATATCACCTCCTTGCAGGCTGTTTTTTCTCGCTCTGGATTTACAGCAGGCTACCTAAACGGACAAGTCGCGGATATGAACGGCATTCGCCGTAAAGAAGATGTCACCGCGGCGCAGGAAGTGTTACGCGAACTAGCAACGTTGTACGCGAAAATAAGCAAGCGTACGCCGATTGCCCTCTCTGTCTCGTGTCGCAACGAACAACCGATTGCCATCACGGCGACGTGCCAAACCCATGTAACGACAGTCACAGGCAACATACCGCAAGCCGCCATCAACAAGCCCCTATCAAGTGATAGCATTGCGCAACAGCTTGGTAAACTTGGCAACACCATCTACGAAATCGACACGTGCCATGTCACAGTGGACGATGGTCTGAGCCTGCCAGTGTCGCATTTGAACGAACTGCGCCGCCAATTTACTACGAACATGGATGCCGCCATCCTGTCCGCCAATACGCCACAAACCCCTTGGCAGGAGACAGCGTGGCAGACGAAAGTGTCGCGTGTCGCCCCCAGCGCCTTCACCCTTCGTGTGTATGTGCAAACATGGGCGCAATGGTTGGCAGTGCGCGATACAACCCACATCGCCATTGTCCCGTTAGCACTTGTGTTGTCCCATGTGGAGGCACTCGCACCCTTTGCCGACCGTGTGTACATCGCCCTGCCGCGATGGCTAGCTGGCAGAGAGACTGCTTGCGTCCAATCACTTGCGACATTACACCGTGTTGGCTTTCTGCATGTCTATTGTGAAAACGTTGCCCACTTCGAGCTTGCCACCGATTTTATCTTACATGGCGGCGCCTTTTTGAATTGTTTCAACACACGCACGCTTTCCGTCTTACAGGCGCAAGGTTGCCGCGACGCTGTCCTATCCCCTGAACTAAAGCTGGAGGAAACAGTGACGCATTTGATGCCGCTAGGACGTATCATCTATGGATTATTGCCCGTCATGCTCTTAGCGCGATGCCCTGTTGACGACGCGCCTTTGCGTGAACACTGCACGACCTGCCCGAAGCATCTCATTGACCGCACGCAACGCAGTCTCCCCTTGCGCTGTTACGGACACTGGCTCGAACTTCTAAACAGCGACTGTATCTGG